>JBFYZD010000121.1:0-5804 GCA_041309685.1 Gemmatimonadales bacterium
GGGCCCTGCGTGGGCCCCTCCCGGCGGCCTTCGTCCTGGTTGCCTTCCTGGGCGGGTGTGGTGGGGAGGGGGGGGATGGGGCTCGCCCCGGGGGCGCCGCCTCCACCGCCACGGAGCGACCCCGCTTCGACGGGCAGGCGGCCTTCCGCCTCCTGACAGCCCAGGTGGACTTCGGTCCCAGGGTTCCGGGCACGGAAGGCCATGGCCGCCAACTCGCGTGGATGGACAGCCTCCTCTCCTCCTCGGCCGATACCGTGGAGCACCAGGCCATCTCCTTCGTGACCTCCGGCGGGGACTCCCTGGAGCTCACGAACCTCCTGGCCCGGTTCCGCCCCCAGGCCCAGCACCGGATCCTCCTCCTGACCCACTGGGACACCCGCCCCTGGTCGGACCAGAGCCCTGAACCGGGGGAAAGGGACGTTCCGGTTCCCGGGGCCAACGACGGCGCCTCCGGGACGGCCATCCTCCTTCACCTGGCTCGGCTCATGGCCCAGGACCCTCCACCCACCGGCGTGGATCTCCTCTTCGTGGACGGGGAGGACTACGGGCCCGGCACCGGGGACATGTTCATCGGGTCACGGTTCTTCGCCCGGGAGCTCCCGCGGCCCATCCCCTGGAGGTACGCCGTCCTCCTGGACATGGTGGGAGACCTGGACCCCCGCTTTCCCGTGGAGGCCTACTCGGCGGAGCACGCCTCCCAGGTGGTGCAGCGGGTCTGGAGGATCGCCTCGGAGCTGGGCTATGGCCCCTGGTTTCCCACGCTGGTGGGCTCCCGGGTGATGGACGACCACCTTCCCCTGAACGAGGCCGGCCTCCCCACCATCGACATCATCGACTTCGACTACGGGCCCGGGAACGGCCTGTGGCACACCCCCAGGGACACGCCCCAGAACACCAGCGCCCAGACGCTGCAGATGGTGGGGGAGGTGGTCGCGGAGCTGGTGTACCGGGGGGGGTAGGGGCCCCTTCTTGACGGCGTGGCCGGCTGGTTCTCCATTTCCCGGTCCACGGTGGAGGGCAACCCGGAAGAGGCGCAAGACATGAACCTGCTATCAGGATTGGCGAAGGTGGCGGTGGTGCAGGCGGCTCCCCTCTACTTCGACAGGGAGGGGAGCGTGGGGAAGGTGGTCCGGGTGACGCTCGAAGCCGGGAGGGAGGAAGCCAGGCTGGTTCTCTTCCCCGAGGCCTACGTGGGGGGGTACCCCTGGGGGCTGGCCTTCGGGACGGCCGTCGGAGGCCGCAGCCCCGCTGGCCGCCGCACCTTCGAGCGCTATTGGCGCACCGCCATCGAGGTCCCGGGCCCCGAGACGTCCCGCATGGGGGACGCCGCACGGGAAGCGGGCGTGTACCTGGCGGTGGGGGTCATCGAGCGGGACAGCACCTTCAGCCGGGGGACGCTCTTCTGCACCCTTCTCTACTTCGGCCCCGACGGGAGCCTCCTGGGGAAGCACCGCAAGCTCAAACCCACGGCTGCGGAGCGCCTCATCTGGGGCGAGGGAGACGGGTCCACCATGCCGGTGATCTCCACGCCCTTCGGCCGGGTGGGAGGTCTGATCTGCTGGGAGAACTACATGCCCCTGGCCCGCATGACCATGTACGGAAAGGGAGTGGATCTCTACCTGGCGCCCACCGCCGACGCCCGGGAGCGCTGGCAATCCACCCTGCGGCACATCGCCATGGAAGGGCGGTGTTTCGTCCTGGGGTGCAACCAGTTCGTCACCCGGGACATGTACCCGGCGGACCTGGAGATCAGGGAGGAGCTCGAGTCCTGGCCCGAGACCCTCTGCCGGGGGGGGAGCGCCATCTACAGCCCGGCGGCGGACCTCCTGGCGGGGCCCCTCTGGGACCAGGAGGGGATTCTGTACGCGGAGCTGGACCTGGGGGAGATCCCCCGGGGGAAATTCGATTTCGACGTCACCGGGCACTACACGCGGCCCGACGTCTTCCAGCTCTTCGTGAACGAGGATCCCCAGCCGCCGGTGGATCTGGAGGGGTAGCCCTCCTCACCCCATCAGGGCCCTGATCCACAGGGCGGCGGCCGCCAGCGCCAGGGTCCCCAGGGTGACGGGGATCCCCAGGGTGGCGTGCTGGCGCCAGGTGACGGTGACCCCCCCTCGGGCCGCCTGCTCCAGAACGATGAAGTTCGCCACGCTCCCGATGACCAGGGCATTGCCCGCCAGGGTGCTGCTCAGCGCCAGGATGGCCCCCGCCATCGGCCCCTGCGCCGCCGGGAGGAGGAGCATGGTGGCGGGGACGTTGGACACCGCCAGGCTCAGGACGGGGGTTGCCAGGAAGAGGGGCACCGGACGGCCGAGGCCCACCCCGGCCGCTTGAAGCCAGGCCAGGGCCCGGTCCAGGAGCCCCGCCTCCAGAAGGGCGCCGTTCACCACGAACAGCCCCAGGAAGAGCACCATGAGCTCCCAGTCCACGAGCCCGAGCATCTCCCGGGTATGGAAGCGCCGGCTGAGGAGCACCACCCCCGCGGCCCCCATCCCCACGGCCTCCCGGGGGAGCTCGGTGAAGAGGAAGAGGACCAGGACCACCCCGGCCAGGAAGAGCCCCTTTCCCGACTGCCAGGCGTCGAAGGGACGACCTCCCGGAGGGGAAACGGCCGGCGGAAGGGAGGGGTGGGAAGCCAGCTTCTCCCGCCAGAGGGCCCAGGCCAGGAGCCAGACCAGCCCGAGCCCCAGGAGGCTCGGCAGCAGAGCCACGGCCAGGTACCCGGCGAAGGAGAGCTCCAGGGCCTGGCCGATGAGGATGTTCTGGGGATTCCCGATGAGGGTCGCGGCGGACCCCACGTTCACCGCGCAGGCCAGGGCCAGGAGGTAGGGAAGGGGGGGGAGCCTCCTCTTCTGGCAGGACTGGAGGAGGACGGGGGTGAGGGCCAACGCCACGATGTCGTTGGTGAAGACCGCCGAGAGCCCCCCTCCCGCCAGAATCACCGCGCCCAGGAGACCGGAGGGGGTGAAGCGCCGGCTCCCCAGCCGCCGGGCCACCCTGGTGTAGAACCCACCGAGCCGTAGCTGGGCGGAAAGGACCATCATGGAGAAGAGGAGAAGCATGGTGGGAAGGTCCACCAGGTCGGGGACCTCCTCCAGGGTGACGGTCCCCGAAACCACAAGGGCCATCGCTCCCACCAGCGCCACCCCGGTCCGGTTGACCTGGAGGCGGGGAATCCCCCCGAAGATCATTCCCAGGTAGACCAGGACGACGATGGCCACCACCATCAACGGACCTCCTTTCCCCGGGGGGCTTCGAGGTGCTGCTCCAGGATGAAGCATCCCTGCACAGGCGCCTTTACACCAGGGGCCCCCTCTGGTAACGTCCAACCCTCGGTTCCCAGGGGGAGCCCTGGTGGCTCCCACCCCGCCCCTTGGAAGAGATGGCAGGAAGGTCATGAGCGAGAGCGCGACGGTCACCCGCACCCACCGATTCCTCGAAGAAGCGAACCAGTTCAGCGCCCACAACTACAAGCCTCTCCCCGTGGTCATCGAACGGGCCGAGGGAGTCTGGATGTGGGACGTGGACGGGAAGAGATACCTGGACATGCTGTCCGCCTACTCCGCCCTGAACCAGGGACACCGCCACCCGGCCATCATCGCGGCGGCCCGGGAGCAGATGGAGAGGCTCACCGTCACCTCCCGGGCCTTCCACAACGACCAGATGGGGCCCTTCCTCAGGGATCTCTGCCAGGCCACCGGATTCGACAAGGCGCTCCCCATGAACACCGGAGCGGAGGCGGTGGAGACGGCGATCAAGATGGTGCGGAAGTGGGCGTACACCAGGAAGGGGATCCCGGAGAACAAGGCCGAGATCATCGTTCTGGAGAACAACTTCCACGGCCGTACCACCACCATCGTGGGGTTCTCCTCCGAGGCCCAGTACCGCGACGGGTTCGGTCCCTTCACCCCGGGCTTCAAGACCGTGCCCTACGGGGACACCGAGGCCTTCGAGGCGGCCCTCACCGAGAACACCGCCGGCTTCCTGGTGGAGCCCCTCCAGGGGGAGGGTGGGGTGGTGGTTCCCCCCGAGGGATACCTCGCCCGGACCGCCGCCCTGTGCAAGGCCCGGGGCGTCGCCTTCATGGCCGATGAGATCCAGACGGGGCTGGGCCGCACCGGCCGCCTCTTCTGCTGCGACTGGGAGGGGGTTCGCCCCGATGTGCTCATCGTGGGGAAGGCGCTGGGAGGTGGGGTCTACCCCGTCTCCGCCGCCATCGCCGACGACGAGTTCATGGACGTCTTCCATCCCGGGGATCACGGCTCCACCTTCGGCGGGAACCCCCTGGGGGCCGCGGTGGGACGAGCCTCCCTGAAGGTGATCCTGGAGGAGAAGCTCCCGGAGAGGGCCGCGGAGCTGGGGGCCTGGTTCATGGACGAGCTCCGGGCCATCCCCTCCCCCCACGTGGAGCAGGTGAGGGGGAAGGGGCTCCTGATCGGGGTGGTCATCAAGAAGGCCTCCGGCCCGGCCCGCCCCTTCTGCGAGGCTCTCAAGCAGAGGGGGATCCTGGCGAAGGAGACCCACGATCAGGTGATCCGCTTCGCTCCGCCCCTCGTGATCCAGAAGGAGACGCTGGCGGAGGCGCTGGTGCTCATCCGGGAGGTGCTTCTCGCCTGAGGGTGCCGGCGGACGGGTGGCGCCGGAGGTCGGCCGCTGACGGTGGACCGGGGAGGGGATGCTGGGGACACCCTCCCCGCGGGCCCGCTCACCCTCAGCCGGCAGGACCCTCCGAGCGGTGGATCAGATACCGGAAGCGAAGCTGGCCCTCCCGGTTGTAGAGCTCCACCGCGAGGACCCGGGGGAAGATCCGCAGGTAGCACCACCCGCCGTTGGTGAAGGAGGACATCGTCTCCTCCGTCCTGTGGACCACGTAGGGGTTGTCCCTCCCCCCGCCGCCGCCGCACACGGCCTGGAGGAGGCTGGGAGAGGCCGGGAGGAGCTCCTGGGAGTGGTTGTGGCCCGCGAGGTAGATGGCCGCCCGGCCTGACAGGATGGGGAGGATCCGGTCCCGGAAGCGATCGTCTGGTCGGTGCCATCCCCCCGAGGCCAGGGGGTGGTGCCCATAGGCCACCACCCATTGGTCCCGGGAGGCGACCAGGACCGAGTCCATCCATGCCATCTGGGCGACGGATGCGTTTCTCGCTCCCTGGAGGGGGCCCGTGTCCATGGCGATGAACAGGGCCGAACCGCCGCCTGGAATGGAATCGCGGAAGGCATAGTGGGCGCCCCGCATCCGCCACCGTGGGTTGATTCCGGTGTACTGGATCTGGGCCAGGGCGTTTCCGTACCGGTCGTGGTTCCCCAGGCTGGGGTAGAAGGGGATGGAATCCCAGAAGGGCCCCGAGTAGACCTTCTCGAAGATGCGGTTCCAGAGAGGGTCGTCGGTGCTCTCCACCCCGCTGGGGTAGAAGTTGTCCCCCACCGTGAGAACCATGTTGGGGGGGTCGAAGCGGTATGCGTCCTCCATGGCCCGGGACACCTGGCGCTGGCCGGGCCCTCCCGTGCCCCAGTCGCCGAAGACCAGGACGTCCAGGCTCTCCCCCGGGGGTAGATCGGGCAGGTTTGCCGGGTAGGGAACCCGGTGGATATCATCCAGGAGAGGGCGGGGATAGAGACAGCCGGCCACCAGGAAGGGGATCAGGAAAGACAGGGTGTCTTTGCGGGACATCGGATCGTTCGCGTTGGGGTTGGTCAGTCCCCCGGCCTTCGGGCATAAGCTCCCTCCAACCCTCGAGGGGGGCAAGGGATCCCTTCTCGCCCTGCCCCTGTGAGGGGGGAAGGGGAGGAGCCCCGGGCGGGGCTCG
>JBFYZD010000122.1:0-5781 GCA_041309685.1 Gemmatimonadales bacterium
GCTCTTCCGATCTTATGCGACAGGTGTCGGGGTCGGCCTCCCCCCCGATCTCGAGCCCACTCCCCCCGACACCGGCCTGCACGTGACCCTCCTGGCCGAGACGCCCCAGGGGTACGCCAACCTCTGCCGCCTCCTGACCCTGGCCCACATGGGAGCCGCCGACCGCCGCGACCCCCTCCTCCCCTTCCCCGCCCTCGTGGACCCGGAGCGGACCCGGGGGCTCATCCTCCTCACCGGGTGCCGCCGGAGCCCGCTGTGGGCCGCCCTGTCCGACAGCGTCGCCACGGGGGAGGCCCTGCTGCGGCGCCTCCTGGACGCCTTCGGCCCGTGGAACGTGTTCGTGGAGCTCCAGGAGAATCACGTCCGGGGAGACCGGGAGCGGAACCGGGCCCTGGCCCGCCTGGCCGACCGCTTCGCAGTGCCGGTGGTGGCCACGGGGAACGTCCACTATCACCGCCCCGGGCGGCACCGCCTCCAGGACGTGCTGGCCGCCATCCGCAACCGGGCCACCCTGGACAACGCCCACCCCTTCCGGCGTCCCAACGCGCTCTTCCACCTGGCCTCGGCCGAAGAGATGGCCCACCGCTTCCGGGAGCGTCCCGACGCGCTCTCCCACACCCTCCGCATCGCCCGGCGGTGCGCCGAATTCGATCTCACGAAGGACCTGGGTTACGAGTTCCCGGACTTCGAGGGGGCCGGCAACGGGAAGAGCGCCCTCCGCATCCTGGCGGAGGCGTGCCGTGCGCTCCTGGAGGAGCGGTATCCGGTTCCGGATAGGAGCTTCGCGGCCGGCCACGGTGGGGGCGCCGCCGCCTCCAAGCGCGCCGACGCCGAGCAGCGCCTGGAGGAGGAGCTGCGCCTGGTGGAGCGTCACGGGCTGGCGGGCTTCTTCCTGGTCTACCGGGACATCATGAACCTTGCCCGCGACGTCGCGCAGCGGGTGCGGGGCAAGGCCCCCCGGGCACACTCGGGGCTTCCCCCGGGGCGGGGGCGGGGCTCGTCGGTCTCCTCCATCATCTGCTACCTCATCGGCCTCAGCCACATCGACCCGGTGGAGACCAACCTCTTCCTGGGGCGCTTCCTGAACGAGGCGCTGAACACGGTCCCGGACATCGACCTGGACTTCCCCCGCGACATCCGGGAGGAGCTCATCCTGGCCGTGTACGAGAAGTACGGGGCCGAGCACGCCGGGCTGGTGTGCACCTTCCCCACCTACCGCCTCCGCTCGGCGGTGCGGGAGATGGGCAAGGCGCTGGAGCTCCCCCAGGGGGATCTGGAGAAGCTCACCAAGCTGGCGGAGCACCGCTCGGCGGGAGGGGTGAGGGAAGAGCTGGAGACACTCCCCGAGTTCAAGGAGAAGGCCCGGACCCCCCTGTGGCGGGCGCTGGCGGAGCTGGCGGAGGAGGTCGCCGGGCTCCCCCGGCACATCTCCCAGCATGTGGGGGGGATGATCATCTCCTCCCGCCCCCTGGTGGAGATCGTCCCCCTGGAGCCGGCCGCCTGGGAGGGACGGGTGCTCTGCCAGTGGGACAAGGACTCCTGCGAGGACGCCGGGTTCATCAAGATCGACTTCCTGGCGCTGGGGATGCTCTCCCTGGTGGAAGAGGCGGTGGACCTGATCGCCGAGCGGGGCACGGCCGGCGCCGGCGGCGAGCCGGTCCTCGGCGGCGCCCCCGACCTCTCCCGCATCGACTTCCACGACGAGGAGCTCTACGACCTCATCTGCTCGGGCGACACGGTGGGGATCTTCCAGATCGAGAGCCGGGCCCAGATGCAGATGATCCGGCGGGTGCGCCCCCGGAACCTGGCGGACCTGGCGGTGGAGGTGGCACTGGTGCGCCCCGGGCCCATCGTGGGGGGGGCCGTGAACCCCTACGTCACCCGCCGGGAAGCCCAGAGGGCGGACCCGAGCTACCAGGTCCCCTACGATCACCCCCTCCTGGAGGAGGCGCTGGGAGAGACGCTGGGAGTCATCATCTACCAGGACCAGGTGCTGAAGGTGTGCAAGGCGCTGGCGGGGTTCAGCGACGGCCAGGCCGAGGGGCTGCGGCGGGCCATGAGCCGCAAGCGCTCCAAGGAGGCCATGGGCGCCTACGAGGAGGCTTTCCTGGAGGGGGCCGTGGCGAAAGGCGTTCCGGAGGAGGTGGCGAAGAAGGTCTTCCTCCAGGTGGTGGGGTTCAGCGAGTTCGGCTTCCCCAAATCCCACGCCGCCGCCTTCGGGCTCCTGGCCTACCAGTCGGCCTGGCTCCGGCACTACCACCCCACCGAGTACTACGTGGGGCTCTTCAACAACCAACCCATGGGCTTCTACTCCCTGGACGCCCTGGGCCGCGACGCCCGCCGCCACGGGATCGAGACCCTGCTCCCCCACGTGAACCGGAGCCAGGTGCGCTGCACCGCCGAGGGGAAGGACCTCAGGATCGGCCTGGGGTTCGTGCGGGGGTGGGGGGAGAAGATCGCCGAGCGGGTGGTGGCGGAACGGGAGAGGAACGGGCCTTTCCGGTCGCTCCCCGACTTCCTGCGCCGCACCCCGGCGGCGCTGAAGCGCCCCGCCATCGAGAACGTCATCTGGGTGGGGGGGCTGGACGACTTCGGCCTCACCCGCCGGGAGCTCCTCTGGCAGGCGGGGCTCTGGCTGGGACCCGAGACGGACCCGGACCGCACCGGGGGGCGTCAGGATCATCCCCAGGTGGAGATGGAGCTGTCCGATCCCTTCGCCGCCCTCCCCTTCGGAGACATGGAAGCGGAGGAGCGGATGGTGGCGGAGTACCGCATGCTCCACTTCTCGGAGTCGCTGCACCCCCTGGCCCTCATCCGGGATCAGCTCCCTCCGGGCACCATCTCGTCGGGCCGTCTCAAGGAACTCCCCAATGGCTCTGGGGTGAGCCTCGCCGGGATCGTGGTAGCCCGGCAGAGGCCCCAGACCGCCAAGGGGTACGTCTTCGTCCTGTTCGAGGACGAGGACGGACCGGTCAACGTGATCGTGAAACCGAAGATCTACCAGCGGGACCGCTCCATCATCCGCATGGAGCCCTTCGTAGCGGTGCGGGGCCGGCTCCAGAAGGACGGGGAAACCACCAACGTCATCGCGTACGAGGTGACGGCGCTGAGGGTGGGGGCGGGCGCCCCTCCCCTCCCCGGCACCCAGGAGTGGTGGCCGGACCGGGGACGGGTGGAGGGGAAGGCGGAGGCCGCCGCGGAAAGGCCCGCCCCCCCACCCCGTACCGTATCCAAGCCCCCGGATCCCGGGCAACGGGACCACCGCCGCCAGGAGGCGCAGGAAGAAGCCGCACGCGAGCGCCCGCGGAAGCTGCGAACCTTGGGGTCGGAGAGCGGTCCCCCCGATCTCCCCGCCGTCCGGGAGTGGTGGGGCAAGCCCGAGGCCGCCCGCAAGAGCCCCTTCCACTACCTTACCACCCTTCGCCAAAGCTCCCCCGGCATCAAGAGCTGGGGGTGACCTCGTGAACCGGAGCCCGACACGCATGCGCACCCTCTTCGTCGGCGCCCTGGCCCTCCTGGCCGGGACCCATCCCCAGCCGACGCACCCCGAGCAGGAGGCTCCCATGCTCAAACGGATGACCCCGATCCTCACGGTGGAGGCCATCGAGCCCTCCCTTCCCTTCTGGATGGAGGGGCTGGGGTTCGAAAAGACGGCCGAGATTCCCCAGGGGGATCGGTTGGGCTTCGTGTCCCTCGAGAAGAACGGGATCGAGCTCATGCTCCAGACCCGAAGCAGTGTCGAGGCCGACCTCCCCGCCCTGGCGGCCGAGTTCGCCCGGGGCCCCTCGGTCCTCTTCCTGGAGATCGGCAGCCTGGAGGGGATGGAGGAGAAGCTCCTCTCCCTGGGAGCGACCATCGCTCGGCCCCGGCGCCAGACCTTCTATGGAGCCGACGAGGTGTTCTTCCGCTCTCCCGGCGGTCACATCGTGGGGTTGGCGGTGTTTTCGGGCGGGGGAAGCTAGCGTTTCCGCCAGGGAAGCCGGCCCGGGGTACTGGCGGCGCTTTTCCGGAAGGCCCCTATTGAGCGGGTCCCCGGTAGGTTCGCCGCACACCCCGAACCCTGGAGGCCCCGTCCCATGAAGGTCAGCAAATTCATGACCCAGAAGCTCATCACGGCGTCACCGGAGATGAGCGTGAAGCAGGCCTTCCTCCTCATGCGCACCCACCGGGTCCGGCACATCCCCGTGGTGGAGGGGGAAGAGCTGGTGGGGATCATCAGTGACCGGGACCTTCGCAGACCCCGGTGGGCTGAGCACCTGGACGACTGGACGGCCTACTACCAGGTGAACGAGGACCACACCATCGGGGACGTGATGACCCGGAGCCCCGAGACGGTACGGGCCTCCGACGACATCCTCAAAGCCGTCAGAATCCTGCGGGAGCATCGCTACGGGGCCCTTCCGGTCCTGAACAAGGACGGCGAGCTGACGGGGATCCTCTCCGCCCAGGACCTTCTGGGGGCCCTGGAGGAGCTTCTTTCGACACCGGGAGCCTTCAAAGCCGAGAAAGAGAAATAGCCCCCCCCTCCCCGAGGAAACCGGCTCCAAAAGGCGGCGTTCTCGATTCCGGTTTTCCGAAGGCGCGCCGCCCTGCCCGGGGCGGAAACGGGGCGATCGTTTCGACACGAGAACTCTTCGTCCAAGGGGCTTTTTCCCGACCCTTGACCCCGCATGGCACCTGGTGTGCCGAAGCGGAGCTTTCATAGTATGTTGAGGCGAGTTCGTTGGTATCTCCACTCACCCTGATCGTTTTGATCGCTATCCCTGCAAGGAGATCAACATGGCGCTGAAGCAGACTCTCAAGCAGAAGATCGAGGAGTTCCGCCCCCGTACCACCAAGCTCGTCAAGGAGTTCGGCAAGGTCATCATCGATCAGGTGACCATCGACCAGGCCATCGGCGGCGCCCGGGACGTCCGCTGCCTGGTGACCGACATCTCCTACCTCGATCCGCAGGAAGGCATCCGCTTCCGGGGCAAGACGATCCCGGAGACCTTCGAGGCGCTCCCCAAGGCCCCGGGCTCCACCTACCCCACCGTCGAGTCGTTCTGGTACTTCCTCCTCACGGGCGAGGTGCCCACCAAGGCCCAGACCCAGGAGGTTCTGGACGAGTGGAAGGTGCGCCAGCGGGTGCCGTCCTACGTGTGGGACACTCTGCGCGCCATGCCGCGCGACTCCCACCCCATGACGATGCTCTCGGCGGGCATCCTCACCATGCAGAAGGACTCGAAGTTCCTGGCGTACTACAACTCCGGGAGCTTCAACAAGATGTCGGCCTGGGAGTACGTCTACGAGGACGCCTCCGACCTGGTGGCCCGCATCCCGATCGTCGCGGCCTTCATCTATAACCTGAAGTACCGGAGCGACTTCCAGATCGCCCCCGATCCCAAGCTCGACATGGGCGCCAACTTCGCCCACATGATCGGGCAGTGCGAGGAGTACAAGGACGTCGCCCGCATGTACTTCATCCTCCACTCCGACCACGAGTCGGGGAACGTCTCCGCCCACACCACGCACCTGGTGCACTCGGCGCTGTCGGACCCCTACTTCGCCTACTCGGCGGGGCTGAACGGGCTGGCGGGGCCGCTGCACGGCCTGGCCAACCAGGAGGTGCTCAGCTGGACGATGAAGTTCCAGCAGAAGTACTGCGCCGACAAGGAGCCCACCAAGGAGCTCATCAAGGAGGCGCTCTGGGACACGCTGAACGCCGGCCAGGTGATCCCGGGCTACGGGCACGCGGTCCTGCGCAAGACCGACCCCCGGTACATGTCGCAGCGTGAGTTC
>JBFYZD010000123.1:0-7844 GCA_041309685.1 Gemmatimonadales bacterium
ACCAGGCTCTCCTGGAGCGGGGGGGCGGAGGGGCGGCGCGGCTCACCTCGTCCTGAAGGTGATGGGGAGCGAGATCCAGACCGGCACCCGCTTGTCCCGGTTCAGGGCCGGGGTGAAGCGGATGATCCCCGCCACCCTCAGGGCCGCCTGATCCAGGGCCTGATGGCCGGAGCTGGTGTGCACCAGGGTCCGGACCAGCCCCCCCTCCTCGTCGATGCTGAACCAGACGTGGACCGTGCCCCCGATCCCCGCGTCCCGGAGGAGGGGCGGGTACTCCCGCTCCAGGGCCCGCAGGAGCTCGTCCCGGTTCATGATGTCGGGCTTCACCGTGAAGGGCGTGAAGACCGGAGTGTCGGAGTTCCCGACGGCGGCCGCCGCGGTGTCCGGGGGCGGCGGAAGGGCGCTCACCGGGTTGTCCCGGAAGGTGGTGACGTGGATCGTGATGGCCTCGTCGATCTCCCCCACGGCGAGGACGGGAGCGGCCGGCCGGGCGATCTCCTGCGGGGCGTCCGGGAGGACCACGTCCGGCGGCAGCTCCACCACCGTCAGCTCGTCCCGGGTCACCGAATAGTCCTGAGCCCGCAGCTCCGGCCAGAAGGCCAGGACGGCGAAGTGGAGGAGGGTGGCCAGGATCACTCCCCCCCAGAGCCTGGAGGTGAAGCTCTTCTTGAAGCGGTCGTTGGCGGTCATGGGTTCCCCCTTTCTCGGGATGGGCGGGGCGCCTGCTCTCACTTCCCATGACGCCGGGCCAGGGGTTTCTTGCACACCCCCGGACGCCTACATTCCCGAAGCTTGATCGTACCGTCCGCCCCTGGCTCCGGCCCGGTCCGTTCCGGGCCCTACCCGCCGGAAACCACGGGGCTTTGTGTTTTCTCGCCAAGAACCTGGCTCAGGGAGGGCTTCGATGAGCATCAGCCAGATTGCCGGATCCATCGGTGAATCGGTAACCCTCGCGTTGAACGAGAAGGCTTCGATCCTGAAGGCGAAGGGGGAGCCCCTCATCCATCTCGGGGGCGGTGAGCCCAAGGCCAAGGTGCCGGTGGACTCGATCCTGGCGGTGGCCGCCGTGCTGAACTCCGGGGAGGTCCGCTACACGCCCACCTCCGGCACGCAGCCCATGAAGGCGGCCATCATCCGCTACACCCAGGAGCACTACGGGAGGAAGGTCACCCCCAACCACGTCATTGCCAGCTCCGGCGCCAAGCAGGCCATCATGGTGGCGCTGCGGGCCATCCTGGACCCGCAGGACGAGGTGGTCTTCCCGGCGCCCTACTGGGTGAGCTACCCGGAGATGGTGCGCCTCTGCGGCGCCGTGCCCGTTCCGGCGACCCCGGAGGACGGCACCCTGGTCCCGTCGGCCCGGGACATCCTCGACCGGGTGGGGAGTCACACGAAGGCCATCCTCCTCAACAGCCCCAGCAACCCTTCCGGCCTCCTGATCCCCCGGGAGGTGGTGAAGGAGGTGGTGGAGTTCTGCGAGAGGGAGGGCATCTATCTCATCAGCGACGACATCTACCACCGCCTGCTCTTCGACGGAAAGAAGTGGACCAACCCGTACGAGTTTGCCAGCGATCTCGGGGACACCTCCAAGCTCATCGTCGTGAACGGGGTGAGCAAAGCCTACGCCATGACGGGTTTCCGCATCGGCTGGGCGGTGGCGAACCCCAGGCTCATCGAGGTCATGGGCAACATCCAGTCTCACGAGACCTCCGGCCCGGCGGGAATCCTCCAGGTGGGGGCGGTGGCGGCGATCAACGGGGTGCAATCCCACGTCGAGAACCTCCGGGTACAGCTGGAGAACCGGAAGAACATCCTCATGTCCAAGCTCGCGGCCTTCGACGGGGTGAAGGTCACGGAGCCGGACGGCACCTTCTACGCCTTCGTGGACTTCCGGGCCTACCAGAAGAACTCGCTGAAGCTCTCCGGCTTCCTCCTGGACAAGGTGCTGGTGGCGACGGTCCCGGGGATCGGCTTCGGGATGGAGGGCTACCTCCGGATCAGCTACTGCGGCCCGGAGAAGGATGTCATCGACGGCATCGAGCGCATCAAGTGGGCGCTGGATCCCAACTCACCCAACGAGCTCCAGATCGGCAACCGCAAGCTGGTGCGGGACTGGGCGTGAAAGGGAGACTGCCATGTCCAAATACATGAAGATCAAGTCCCCCGCGGAAGCCCAGGCGTTAGAGCTCAAGAGCGATTTCGGCCTGGAGAACCACGGGCTCAAGCACCTGAAGCGGGTCTACTGGAACCTCCCCGTCGAAGCCCTCTATGAGGAGTTCGTCTTCCGGGGGGAGGGGAGCATCGTGAACCAGGGCCCCATCCTGGTGAACACGGGCAAGTGGAGCGCCCGGGCCGCGAACGACAAGTTCGTGGTTCGGGAGCCGGAGAGCGCCGGCCAGATCTGGTGGGGGGAGTACAACCGGCCCATCACGCCGGAGATGTTCACCGGGCTCTTCTCCCGGATGCGGGCCTACCTCCAGGGCGGGGAGGTCTTCGTCCAGGACTGCTACGCCGGGAACGACGAGGAGCACTCCCTGGCCGTGCGCATCATCACCGAGGATGCCTGGCAGAGCCACTTCGCACGAAACATGTTCCTCCTCCCCGGCTCCCGGGACGAGTACCGGGAGTTCATCCCCGACTTCACCCTCCTCGCCCTGCCGAGCTTCAAGGCCGATCCCATCATCGACGGCACCCGTAGCGAGACCGCCATCATCATCAACTTCGCCGAGAAGGTGGCCCTGGTCGCGGGATCCAGCTACGGGGGAGAGATCAAGAAGTCCATCTTCACCGTGCTGAACTTCCTCCTCCCCAACGCCGGCGTGCTCTCCATGCACTGCTCCGCCAACGTGGGGGAGGCCGGGGACGCGGCGCTCTTCTTCGGGCTTTCCGGCACGGGGAAGACCACCCTGTCCGCCGATCCCAAGCGCCACCTCATCGGCGACGACGAGCACGGATGGACCGAGGTGGGGGTGTTCAACGTGGAGGGGGGGTGCTACGCCAAGGTCATCCGGCTGAGCCCCGAGCACGAGCCCCAGATCTTCGCCACCACCCACCGGTTCGGGACCATCCTGGAGAACGTGGTCTTCGATCCCATCAGCCGAAAGCTGGACCTGGACGACCCTTCCCTCACCGAGAACACGCGGTGCAGCTACCCCCTGGAGTTCCTCCCTGGGGTGAAGGAGGGGGGACGGGTGGATGCCCACCCGAAGAACATCTTCCTCCTGACCTGCGACGCCTCGGGGGTGCTACCCCCCATCTCCCGGCTCTCCCCCGATCAGGCCCTCTACCACTTCATCAGCGGGTATACCTCCAAGATCGCCGGCACCGAGATGGGGCTGGGGGTGGAGCCGGCCATCACCTTCAGCACCTGCTTCGGGGCGCCCTTCATGGTGCACCACCCCTTCGTGTACGCCAACATGCTCAAGGAGAAGATGGAGGCGCACGGCTCCCGCTGCTGGCTTATCAACACCGGGTGGACGGGCGGGCCCTTCGGGGTGGGGAAGCGCATCAGCATCCACCACACCCGCGCGCTCCTGGAGGCCGCTCTCAACGGGGCGCTGAACGAGGTGGAGTTCCGCAAGGACAGGGTCTTCGGGTTCGACGTTCCCACCCACTGCCCCGGGGTCCCGGAGGACATCCTCGATCCCGCGAACACCTGGGGTAACAAGGACGACTACTGGCAACGCTACGACGCGCTGGCGGCTCGCTTCATCGAGAACTTCAAGCTCTTCGCGGCGGGATGCCCCGAGGGCGTGGAGAAGGCGGGGCCCACCCGGGTGAAGAAGGGCAAGAAGAGGTAGGGAGGCCGGGAGGGGGAGGGGTCAGGGCGGGAAGGAGCAGATTCCTCCCCCCCTGGCCCTCCCCGCCACTACCACCCGAAGGAACCCCAGCTCCGCCAGGTGGGCCCTGACCTCCACGGATGGATAGCTCCCGCACTCCCCCGCCAGCGCGTCCGGAAGCGTGAGCCAGAGGGTGATCGCCTCCGGACCCCGCGCCTCCGCCACCAGATCCGCCTCCATCCCCGCCAGGGATTCGACGTAGGCGAGGCGGGCCGCCTCCCCCACGTCCACCGTCTCCACCAGGCTCCTCACCGGCTCCACCACCAGGGCGGCCACCACCGCGGCGCCCAGCCCACCCACCACCCCGGACCCCGCCAGGGACGACGGCGTGTAGCGCCGCAGGATGGACGCCACGCCCCCGGCCAGGACAACGAAGAGCCCCACCTGGATGTTGGTCCCGAGGCCCATCATGGGCCCGCCCAGGAGGAGGCCGACGAGGAAGAGCAGATCGGCCTGGGCCCTGCGGAAGTGGAGGTCCTTGCGAGCCCGCTCTCCGGCCCGTTTCAGGTCCCCCCTCGCCTCCCCCAGGAGGGTGCCGCAACGGGAGCAACGGCTCGGGGCGCCGGTGTAGGGAAGGGCGCAGAAGGGGCAGGTGCCGCCGGGGGCGGCCAGGGCGGCCTTCGGCGCCGGGGAGGCCATCAGGCGTTGGCCACCCTGAGGATCTCCTCCACCGTGGTGACCCCTTCCCGGACCAGACGGAGGCCGTCGTCCTTCAACAGGCGCATCCCCTTCTCCCGGCCCAGGCGCTCCAGCGTTCCCGCGCTGGTGTCCCGCTGCAGGGCGGCGCGCACCTCGTCGTCCATGACCAGGAGCTCGAAGATCCCCGACCGTCCCCGGTAGCCGGTGCCCCGGCACTCCGGGCACCCCTTCCCCACCCAGGCCTGCTCCAGGCCGGCGCCGGCGGCCCCCAGAGCCGTCCGCTGCTCGGTGGTCATGGCCGCCGGCTCCCTGCAGGTGGTGCAGATCTTCCGCACCAGCCGCTGGGCCAGGACGGCCTCCACGGTGCTGGCCACCAGGTAGGGCTCGATCCCCAGGTCCACCAGCCGGGTCAGCGCGGTGGCGGCGTCGTTGGTGTGGAGGGTGGAGAGGACCAGGTGCCCGGTGAGGGCCGCGTGGGTGGCGATGTCCGCGGTCTCCTGGTCCCGGATCTCCCCCACCAGCATGATGTCCGGGTCCTGCCTCAGGAGGGCCCTGAGGGCGTTGGCGAAGGTGAGCCCCACCTTCTCGTTCACCGGCACCTGGGGGACCCCCGGCAGCTCGTACTCCACCGGGTCCTCCACGGTGATGATCTTCTCACGGCCGGTCCGGATCCGGTCCACGGCGGCGTACAGGGTGGTGGTCTTTCCCGAGCCGGTGGGCCCGGTGGAGAGCACGATCCCATGGGGCTTGGCGATGACGGCGGTGAACCCCAGGAAGGTGTCCTCCGCCATCCCCAGCTCCCTCAGGTCGATGCGCCCCGCCTCCTTGTCCAGGAGGCGCAGCACCACGCTCTCCCCGTGGAGGGTGGGGAGGGTGGAGACCCTCACGTCCACCTGGCGGTCGTGCATGCGCAGGCGGATCCGGCCGTCCTGGGGAATGCGCCGCTCCGCGATGTCCAGCTCCGCCATGATCTTCAGGCGGCTGACCACCGCCGCCGCCAGGCGTTTCGGGGGGGCCACGGCGTCCTGGAGCACGCCGTCGATCCGGTACCGGACCCTCAGGCCCCCGGGGTACCCTTCCAGGTGCACGTCGCTGGCCCTCACGTCCAGCGCCTCCAGAAGGAGGAGGTTGACCAGCTTCACCACCGGGGCCTCGTTGGCCAGCATCACCAGGTCGTCCAGGGCGGCGTCCAGCTCGCCCACCGGGCGGATCTCCTCCCCCATCCCCGCCACCACCCCCTCGGCGGTGAGGGAATCGGCGGAGTAGGTTCGCCGGATGGCCGCCCGTACCTCCGCCTCCGGGAGGCGGACCAGCTCCACCGGGAGCCCTGCCAGGAGGCGCAGGTCGTCCAGGGCCCGCTCGTCCACCCCCTCCGACCAGGTGGCCGCCAGCAACCTCCCTCCTTCCCGGGAGAGGGGCATGACCGCGTGGTGCTCCAGGTACTCGGCGGTGAGGCTCGGGGAGAGGCGCTCGGAGCCCTGGAGGAAGGGGGTGTAGTCCACCGGATCGGTCATCCCTGGCCGCCCCTCCCCCCCCGGATGGTATCGGGGCGGATCGTGTCCGGCAGGATCGTGTCCGGAACGATGGCCTGGAGGGAGGGGGGAAGGAGGGAGCGGATGGGGATGAGCGCCTTCAGGAGCTCGGCGTTCTTCTCCAGCTCGTCCTTCAGGAGCTGCTCATCCTCGTCCGAGGCCACCACGTAGGGGGTGAGGAAGAGGAAGAGCTCGGCGTTGCTCACCGTTTCCCGCGTGGTCCCGAAGAGGTAGCCCAGCACCGGGATGTCCTTCAGGATGGGGATCCCCACCCGGGTCCGGTCGGTCTGCTGGTCCACCAGCCCCCCGATGACGACGGTCTGGCCGGTCCGGGCCAGGATCTGGGTGGTGGCCTCCCGGGTGCTGATGACGGGGGCGCCGAACTGGGTCTCGGCGGTGGCGCTGCTCACCTCCTGGGTGAGGAGGAGGTTGACGTACCCCTCCTCGTTGATGGTGGGAAGGATGGTAAGGGAGGTGCCCACGTCCCGGTACTGCACGATCTCCTGGGCCACCCCCCCGGTCGTCACCGCGGAGTAGGAGGACTGGATGAACGGCCGCTCGCTCCCCACCAGGATCCTGGCTTCCTGGTTGTTCTGGGCCTGGATCAGGGGGCGGGAGAGGATCCTCACGTTCCCGGTGGAGGAGAGCGCCGCCAGGGTGGCTCCCACGTTCACGTCCCCGGTCCGGAGGACGTCCAGGGTGAAGGCATCGGCGGAGGGGGCCACCGGGAGGAGGCCGGTGGTGCCCTCGCCACCCTCCTCCTTCACGTCGGTGGCGAAGAGGCCCACCCCCACGTTCAGGTCCCCGGTGCGCTTGACCTCGGCGATGACCACCTCGATGACCACCTGGAGGGGGCGGAGGTCCAGGGCCAGGATGGCCTGCTCGATGACCCCCCAGTCGGCGGTGGTGGCCCGGACCAGGAGGGCGTTGGTGATCTCGTCCGGCACGATCTGGACGTCCCCTTCCAGATCTCCGCCCGCCACGGTGAAGGTCACGTTCCCCGGACCGGTCACGGTCACGCCCTGGGCGCGCTGCCCCGACTGCTCCTCCATGGCCCGGAGCTGCTGGGAGAGGGTCTGGGCCCCGGCCGCGCGCGCCGCGGACCCGACGGGGGCGGTCCCCCCGAAAAGGGCCTGCAGAGTCGTGGCCAGGATGGTGGCGTTGGCGTGCCGGAGGCGGTGGATGTAGAGGTGCCGCGGCACCACCGCCTCCCCGTCCTGGGTGGCCGGTCCCTGGAGCCGGAGGAAGCCCGGCTCCTCCGTCACCGTCACCCCGTAGGAGAGGGCCAGGTTCCGGATGAGGGACTCCACGGCCTCCCTGGTGACCGGCTGGGAGTTCTGGACCGTCACCAGGACGGCAGGGAGGTTGGAGGAGACCACGTTGATGCCGGCGGCCCGCCCCATCGCCGTCACCACGTAGGTCAGGTCCAGGTTCTGGAAGTTGAAGGTGAGCCCCTCCTGGGCCCCGGCCTCCGCCGGCGGGCGCATCAGTCCCGGCCGCCGCCCCACAGGGGGTTCCTGAGCCGAGGCCGCCCGGGGCGCCGCCGCCCACGCCGCCGCCAGAAGTAGAATCGGGTAGACGCGCCGCCGCATGGTGCCCTCTCTTCGAATGGTCATGGGAGGCTCCCCCCCCACCCCCTCGGGGCCGAACGACCACCTGGCCCCCGCCCGGGAGCTGGCCGCCCTGCCGGATGATCTGGAGGGCGCCGTCGGGAAGCCGCATGATGGCAGCCCCGCCGGGGGCCTGCCCCGGCGCCGCCATCCCTCCCCGCCCCCCACCCTGCATCCCCCGGAGCATCTGCTGGACCCGGTCCTGGAGGGCCTCCATGGTCCTC
>JBFYZD010000124.1:0-10789 GCA_041309685.1 Gemmatimonadales bacterium
GGGCGGGGAGAGGAGGGGGAGGGCCGGCCCATCATGGTGGAGTTCGTGTCCGCCAACCCCACCGGGCCCCTCCATCTGGGCCACGGTCGACAGGCGGCCCTGGGGGACGCCATCTCCACCCTGCTGGAGTGGACGGGTTGGCGCGTTCACCGGGAGTTCTACTACAACGACGCCGGAAGGCAGATGGAGCTCCTGGGGATGAGCGTCGGCTCCCGCTACCAGGAGCTCCTGGGGGAGGACGCCGAGGTTCCCGAAGGGGGCTACCAGGGAGAGTACGTCAGGGATGTGGCCCAGGCGCTCCTGGACCGGGAGGGGGACCGCTTCCGGGGGGACCAATCCCACACCGCCCTCGACCTTATGCGGGAGTTCGCCGTCTCGCGGCTCCGGGAGGAGCAGGACCGGGACCTGGGCGAGTTCCGGGTCCGTTTCGACGAGTACTACCTGGAGTCATCCCTCTACTCCGACGGACGGGTGGAGGCCACCGTCCAGGCCTTGAAGGAGACGGGCCGGGTCTACGAGCGGGACGGAGCCGTCTGGCTCAGGACGACGGATTTCGGGGACCAGAAGGACAGGGTGATGATCCGCGGCGACGGGAACCCGACCTACTTCCTCCCGGACGTGGCCTACCATATGTCCAAGTGGGAGCGGGGATTCCGCCACGTCATCAACGTCCAGGGGGCGGACCACCACAGCACCGTGACCCGGGTCCGGGCCGGGCTTCAGGCGCTGGGCTTGCCAGAGGGGTACCCTGAGTATGTCCTGCATCAGATGGTGACCGTGGAACGGGAAGGAAGGGAGGTGAAGTTCTCCAAGCGGGCCGGATCTTACATCACCCTCCGGGAGCTCTTCAGCGAGGTGGGGGTGGACGTCGCCCGTTATTTCTTCCTGATGCGGAAGCCGGAAGCGCACCTGGTCTTCGACCTGGACGTGGCGCTGGACCAGTCGGAGAAGAACCCCGTCTTCAAGATCCAGTATGCCCACGCCCGCATGTGCTCCATCTTCCGGAAGGGAGGGATCGATGAGGAGGCGATCCGGGTGGACGGTATCCCCCTCCAGGTGCTTTCCCATCCTCTCGAGCGGGAGCTGGTGAAGCGGTTGGGAGACTTCCCCGAGACCGCCCGCAGGGCCGCTCAGCTGCGGGCGCCCCATGTCCTGTGCGACTACCTGGAGCAGACCGCCTCGGCGGTGAACTCCTGGTACCACGCTGGTAATCCCTCTCGTAACCCGGAACTCGCCGTGTTGGTTCCGGACCCCGGCCTGCGGGGTGCCCGCCTGGCCCTGGCCCGGGGCGTCCAGATCGTCCTGAGGAATGGCCTCGAGATCCTGGGGGTATCGGCTCCTACCCGAATGGAGAGGTCGGAGGAGGAGCGGGATGTCTGAGCTGGGAGGTTTGAGCTATCGGTCCGCCGGGGTGGACCTGGAGGTGGCGGACCGGGCGAAGGAAGCCCTCCGATCCCTGGTGGCCCGCACCCGGGACGAGAACACCCTCTCGGAATTGGGCCTCTTCGGAGGTCTCTATGCCCTCCCGGGCGGGTACGCCGAGCCCGTCCTGGTCTCCAGCGCCGACGGGGTCGGCACCAAGCTGAAGGTGGCGTTTCTCGCCGGGCGTCACGACACGGTGGGCCAGGACCTGGTCAACCACTGCGTGAACGACATACTGGTGCAGGGAGCCAGGCCCCTCTTCTTCCTCGACTACCTGGCCTCCGGGCGCCTGGATGAGGGGGTGGTGACGCAGGTCGTGAAGGGGGTTGCCCAGGCCTGCCTGGAGAATCGCTGTGCCCTCCTGGGGGGCGAGACCGCGGAGATGCCCGACTTCTATGCCATCGGGGAGTACGACCTGGCGGGGTTCGTCGTCGGAGTGGTGGAACGGGAGAGGATCCTGGACGGCTCCAGGGTGAGGGCCGGAGACGTCCTGGTGGCCCTGGGCTCTTCGGGTCTGCATACGAACGGGTATTCCCTGGCCCGGAAGATCGTCTTCGACGCCATGGAGTTGGGGGTGAACGACCCCCTGGGTAAGCTGGGCGTCACGGTGGCGGATGCCCTCCTGGCCATCCACCGGAGCTACCTGCCGGCTCTGGGACCGCTCCTGGAGCAGGGGCGCCTCCATGGTCTGGCGCACATCACCGGGAGCGGGATTCCGGGGAACCTCCCCCGCGGTCTCGGGCCGGGCCTCGGGGCCCTGGTGCTCCGGAGCAGCTGGCAAGTGCCGCCCCTCTTCCGTGTTCTCCAGGAGGGAGGGAGGGTGGCCGAGGAGGAGATGTTCCGGGTCTTCAACATGGGGGTGGGAATGGTGGCTATCGTGGCACGGCAGGATGGGGAGGAAGTCACGGCCCAGCTCAACGCCGCCGGGGAGCGGGCGTGGATCCTGGGAGAGGTGGTGGAAGGGGAGGGGGTGGAGATCCGATGAGGGCCCCGGGGGGCCGGCCTGGCCTCCGTCTCTCCTGGCCGTTCCTCCTTCTGGCCCTGGCTCCCTGGCCGGGGAGCGGCCAGGGGTTCCCGGGGCTGGTCGACTCCTGCGCGGCTCCCAACCAAGGGCTCCTGGACCGCTGCCGCCAGGGGGCCCTGGCGCTGGATGCCGCCCGGGGGGCCCTGACGCTGGCGGCCTCGGGGGGGAGCGAGGTGGCGGGGTCCGCCAGCACCCTGGGCTTCCGTCTCCGGCGCCTCCCCAGGTTGGCGTTGAGTGCCAGGGCCGGTGTCACCCGGGCCTCGGTCCCGGGGATCACCCGGGGCTACTCCCTGCCGATCCGGGAGGAGTCCTTCTTCCTTCCGGCACTCCAGGTCACCGGCACCGTCGGGCTTTTCGACGGCTTCTCTCCCCTCCCGACCGTCGGGGGGATCCTGGCGCTGGACGTTTCCGCTTCCGCCCACAAGCTCTTCCCGCCCAAGGACCGGGGATTCCTGGACGGATCCACGGGATGGGGGGTGGCGGGGCGGCTCGGGATCCTGCGGGAATCCTTCACTCTTCCCGGAGTCTCCGTCTCCCTGGCCCACCGTTCGCTGGGGGAGGGGAGACTGGGGGACATGAACCTCGGGGATCCCGCCGAAGCGCGCTTCGACGTGAGCGCCACCTCCCTCCGGGGGGTGGTGGGGAAGGACCTCTTCGGCATCGGGATCCTGGCCGGGGTGGGATGGGATCGGAGCAAGGGCGATGGGTCGGTGGGGGTCCGGGTCTCCCCGTCGGGGTTCGAGCTTTCGGCATCCGGCACCGACCTCGCCTCGGAGCGCGTGATCTACTTCGCCGGGAGCTCCCTTACCTTCCTCATCCTCCAGGTCTCCGCAGAGGGTGGCTGGTCCAGGGCCGTCGATTCACCGCTCCCCAGGACCGCCGGGGGAGGAGGGGAGGCCGACCTCGGCGCATGGTTCGCTTCCCTGGCTCTTCGGCTGACGCTCTGAGGAATCCCCTGGAGGAAACGCCGTCGGAGGCAGAAACACCCATGGGATCAGACCTCACGAGGGAGGACCGGGCCTACCTGGATCAAGCCCTTGACCTGGGGGGGAGGGGCTGGGGTCGGGTTCATCCCAATCCCATGGTGGGGTGTCTTCTGGTTCGGGATGGGGAAGTGGTGGGGGAGGGGTGGCATGAGGAGTACGGGGGACCCCATGCGGAGGTGAATGCCCTCTCCCGGGCGGGTGAGAGGGCGAGGGGCGCCACGGCCTACGTGAGCCTGGAGCCGTGCAACCATCACGGGAAGACTCCTCCTTGCACGGAAGCGCTGGAACGTGCGGGTGTGGCCAGGGTGGTCTACGGGGCTCCGGATCCCGGTCCGGAATCGGGTGGGGGGGGGCAGTCCCTCCGAAGGAGCGGGATGGAGGTGGTGGGCCCGGCCTTCTCCCCGGAAGAAGCGCGCCGTGCCAACCCGGCCTTCTTCTTCCATCACGAGCACCGAGGCACCTATGTGGCCTTGAAGCTGGCTCAAACCCTGGACGGCAGGATCGCGGCCGGTCCGGGGCGGAGAACCGCCATCACCGGCGCTGAAGCCCTCCGGGAGGCCCACCGCCTGCGCAGCGGATTCGACGGAATCCTGGTGGGGTCCGGAACGGTCCTGGTGGACGACCCCTCGCTGACGGTGCGGGAAGGGGCCCCCTGCCGGAAACCGCCGGCCAGGGTGGTGCTGGACACGGAGGCCCGCACCCCGCCTCGGGCCCGAATGTTCCGGGAGGCCCCCGAGGTCCCTCTGGTGATCTTCACGGCCGAGGACGCCTCGAAGCTGGCCATGGAGAAGCTGGAGGATGCCGGTGCCCGGGTCCATCCGGTGCCCAGGGGTCCGGGAGGACTCGGGCTGGAAGAGGTTCTCGGAATCTGCTGGGAGACCGGCATCCGGTCCCTCCTCTGTGAGGGAGGGGGCACGCTGGCCTCCTCCCTCCTGGAGGGGGCGGTGCCCCGGCGCCTCTACCTCTTCCTGGCACCTTTTGTGCTGGGTGAGGGGGCGGTTCCGGCTTTCCCCGGAATGGACCGGGCCGGGCTCTGGGAGCCATGGGCCCCGGCCCTTCCACCCCGGCTTCTTGGGAGGGACGTGCTCCTCACCTACGATCGGACGGACTGATGTTCACGGGGATCATCGAAGCGGTTGGGACCATCGCTTCGGTCCGGGAGCGGGCCGGAACCAGGGAGTTCGTGGTTCGGGCACCCACCCTGGCCGGAGAGTTGAAGGCAGGGGATTCCATCACCGTGGATGGGGCGTGTCAGACGGCGGTGCGGAAGGATTCCCAGACCTTCACCATCGAGACGATCGGCACCACCCTTTCCCGGACCATCGCAGGGGGGTACCGGGTAGGGAGCCGGGTGAACCTGGAGCGTTCCATGATCCTGGGAGGGCGCCTGGACGGACACCTGGTGCAGGGGCACGTGGACGGCGTGGGGAGGGTCGTGTCCGTGAAACGGGAAGGCGACTACTGGCTCATGGATTTCCAGGTCCCTGACGCCGTGGAGCGGGTTACCATCCTGCACGGTTCCATCTCCATCAACGGGGTCAGCCTTACCGTCAACGCCCTTCCGGCGCAGGGCCAGTGCCAGGTGGGGATCATCCCGTTCACGTGGGACCATACGAATCTGGGATCCCTGAAGCCGGGCGAACCGGTGAACCTGGAAGGGGATCTGGTGGGAAAATACGTGGCCAAGCTCCTCTCGGCGTGGAAGGGGGACCCCTCCCTCGACCTGGAGGCGCTGGCCGCCATGGGATATGGAGAGGTCCGGGAATGACCTTCGACCGCGTCGAAGAAGCCATTGAAGACATCCGCCTGGGCAAGCTGGTCATCGTGGCGGACGACGAAGACAGGGAGAACGAGGGGGACCTGGTAGGCGCAGCGTCCGAGATCACCCCCGAGACCATCAACTTCATGACGAAGTACGGGCGGGGGCTCATCTGCGTGGCGATGACCAACGAGCGCGCCGACGAGCTGGGCCTTCCCCTCATGACCGACAACAACACCGATCCACAACGGACGGCCTTCACCGTTTCGGTGGACGCCGACGTCCGCTTCGGCGTCACCACCGGGATCAGCGCCTACGACCGCGCGAAGACCATCCAGGTGCTGGTGGATCCGGAGGCCCGCCCCCGGGACCTCAGGCGCCCCGGGCATATCTTCCCGCTTCGGGCCCGGGCCGGGGGTGTGCTGAGGAGGGTGGGGCAGACCGAGGCCGCGGTGGACCTGGCCCGCATGGCCGGCCTCCCGGCGGCAGGGGTGATCTGCGAGATCCTGAAGGACGACGGCACCATGGCGAGGCGGCCGGAGCTGGAGGCGTTCGCTGCGGAGCATGGGCTGAAGTTCATCACGGTGGCCCAACTCGTCTCCCACCGCCTTTCCAGGGAGCGGTTGGTGCGGCGCATCGCCGATGCCGAGCTTCCCACGGAATTCGGGGATTTCCGCATCATCGGATACGCCAACGTGGTGGACAACCGGGATCATGTGGCCCTGGTGAAGGGAGACCTCACGGGAAAGAAGGACATCCTGGTTCGGATGCACTCGGAATGCCTCACCGGGGACGTCTTCGGCTCCAAGCGGTGCGACTGCGGGGAACAGCTCCACGCGGCCATGCGCCAGATCCAGGAGGAGGGAGCCGGGGTCATCGTCTATCTGAAGCAGGAGGGTCGCGGGATCGGGCTGGCCAACAAGCTTCGGGCGTACGACCTTCAGGACCAGGGGCGGGACACGGTGGAGGCGAACGAAGCCCTGGGGTTCAAGGCCGATCTCAGGGACTATGGCCTGGGCGCCCAGATCCTCCTGGACCTGGGGCTCAGTTCGATCCGCCTCCTGACCAACAATCCCCGGAAGATCGTGGGGCTGGAAGGGTACGGCCTGGAGATCACCGGGCGGGAGCCGCTGCAGGTGGAGGAGGGGGAGTTCAACCGGGAATACCTGGCCACGAAGCGCACCAAGCTTGGCCACATCCTCTGAGAGGGGCATTGCCGTGAAGCATTTCAACGGAGAGCTGAGGGGCGAAGGAAAGCGGTTCGCCATCCTGGTAACCCGTTTCAACAGCCTGGTGACGGAACAGCTCGTCTCGGGGGCGAAGGACTGCCTCCTTCGCCACGGGGTGGCTGACGACTCCATCGATCTCTACCGGGTTCCCGGGGCCTGGGAGCTCCCCGGCCTTGCCGCCCGGGTTGCCCGCATGGGCAAGTACGACGGGATCGTCGCGCTGGGGTGCGTCATCCGAGGCGGGACGCCGCATTTCGAATACGTCGCCGGGGAGGCCACCCGCGGGTTGGGGATCGTCGCGCGGGAGGCCTCCATCCCGATCTCGTTCGGCGTCCTGACCACCGACACCGTGGACCAGGCCCTGGAGCGGGCCGGCACCAAAGCCGGGAACAAGGGGTGGGACGCCGCGTTGAGCGCATTGGAGATGGCCGACCTCTACCGGCAGATGGAGTAGCCGTTGCCGACCACCTCTCCGGCCCGGAACGGGGAGCACCCCCGGGACCGAAGCCGGGCTCGTGCCTGGGCCCTCCAGGTTCTGTACCGTTGGGAGAGCGCCGGTGGGGGGGAGACCATTGCCCAGGCCCTTTCCAAGATCCTCCAGACCCGGCGGGTGGCCCCGCAGCGGTTGGCCTACCTGGAGCGGCTCCTGGAGACCCTCCAGGATCACCTTCCCGAGGTGGACCGGGCGCTACAGGCCTTCCTGGAGAACTGGAGGATCGACCGGCTCTCCGTCATGGACCGGTCCATCCTCCGGCTCTCCACAACCGAAATCCTCTTTCTCGAGGACATCCCGGCGAAAGTCTCCATTCAGGAAGGTATCCATCTGGCCGAAGCCTACGGGGGGAGGGACTCGCCCCGATTCGTGAACGGAGTCCTGGACGCCCTCTTCAAGCGCCAGAAGCACCTGGTTTGAGGGGGCGGACGGCGGAAGAGGGGCTCCGGTGAGGATTCTTGTGGTCAACTGGCAGGACCGGTTGAACCCCCAGGCGGGGGGTGCCGAGACCCACCTTCATGAGGTCTTCGGGCGCCTGGTGGGGTGGGGCCACGACGTGACCTTCCTGGTATCGGGCTTCCCCGGGGGGGCCGAAGGTGAGATTCTGGACGGAGTGGCCGTCCATCGTGTGGGCGGGAGGCTGACTTTCGGCCTGAAGGCCCCATGGCACTATCGCCGGGCCCTCGCTCGGTACGGGTTCGACATCATGGTCGAGGACCTGAACAAGGTCCCCCTCTTCACCCCGGTTTGGGCCCGGACTCCTGTGGTGCTACTGGTTCATCACCTTTTCGGACGGACGGCCTTCCAGGAAGCGCCCTTCCCCCTGGCCGCCGCCACCTGGATCCTGGAACGCCCCATTCCCTGGCTCTACCGGGGCCTTCCCGTGGTCGCCGTGTCCGAGAGCACCGCGCAAGACCTCGCCGACCGGGGCCTGGCCTGGAAGACCCTTGCCATCCTCCCCAACGGTGTGGACCTGGAGAAGTTCGCACCGGACCCCGCGGGGAGCCGGTTCCAGGACCCAACCCTGCTCTACCTGGGGCGGCTGAAGCGGTACAAGGGAATCGACCTTCTCCTTCGGGCCCTTGGCCTTCTCAAGGATAGGGGAATAAGGGCCCGCCTCCTGGTGGCGGGGAAGGGGGATCACGAGGCCGAGCTCCGCCGCCTGGGGCGTTCTTTGGGAATCGGGGAGCTTGTGGAGTTCCTGGGGTATGTGGGGGAGGAGGAGAAGGTGAACCTCTTTCGCAAGAGCTGGGTCCATGTCCTTGCCTCTCCCAAGGAAGGGTGGGGGATCACGAACCTGGAGGCTGCCGCCTGCGGCACGCCCACGGTCGCGAGCGACTCCCCGGGGCTCCGGGATTCCGTCCGGCATGGCGAGACGGGGCTGCTGGTGGCTCACGGAGACGTACCGGCTCTGGCCCGGGCCCTGGAAACGCTCCTCCTCAGCCCTCGGATGCGTCAGAGCATGGGGGTGTCGGCCCGGCGCTTTGCCGAGGCCTTCTCCTGGGAGGCCACGGCTCGAGAGATGGAGAGGTACCTGGTGGGCCGGGTGGCCGCCCCAGGTTCGGAACGGTAACTTTTTCTCCTTCCCGGAATCACCTCGGGCCTTCGTGCCCCTGGTGCGCCAGCGGGAAGCTCGAACCCAACGGAGGAGTGATGAGAGTCCAGATCGCCGCCCGACGTTGCGAAATCCCGGACACTGTCCGGGCCCGGACCGAAGAGCAGATCGGAAAGCTCCTGAAGTATGAGCCTCGCCTTTCCGGAGCCGAAGTGGTATTCGAGGTCGAGAAGCATCTGAAGAAGGCGGAGGCCGTCCTCAGCGTGGACCGAGGAGAACCGGTGGTGGCGAAGGGGGAGGGATCAGAGTTCCGGGAGGCCCTGGACCAGATGGTGGATCGCCTCTCCAGGATCTTGAAACGTCGCCGCTCCCAGGTGAAGGAGCATTCAGGGCCGAGCCTCGCCGATGCGGCTCTGCCGGAAGAATGACGAGGAGGGAGTGAAACGCGACATCACCGTCGAGGATCTCCTCCGGGACCGGGAGGAGGCCCTGGGCCTGGAGAACCTCACCCCCGACACCGGCCTCGACCGGACCATCACCCACCCCTCCCCAGGGAGCCCGGGACTGGCGTTGGCCGGGTTCCTGGATCGCCTGCGGGGGGGGCGGGTGCAGGTGTTCGGGGAGACCGAGATGGCCTACCTGGCCACCCTGGAGACGGCGCTGGCCCAGGAGCGGGTCCGGGAGTTCCTCGACCACGAGATCCCGGTCATTTTCGTCACCAAGGGGCTCGACGTGCCGGACTGGTTTCTGGCGGTGGCCTCGGAGCACCACCTCCCTGTCTTCCGAACCGCCCTGGCGACGGGGACGTTCTTCCAACTCCTGAACCCGTACCTGGAAGGGGCCCTGGCGCCCACGGTGAGCCTTCACGGCTCACTGGCGGACGTTTATGGCGTGGGCCTCCTCTTTGTCGGGGAAAGCGGCATCGGGAAGAGCGAGTGCGTGCTGGATCTGGTGGAACGGGGCCACCGCCTGGTGGCCGACGACCTGGTCTTTGCCACCCGGCGGGGCCACGACATCGTAATCGGCCATGGCCACGAGCTGCAGCGCCACCACATGGAGATCCGTGGCGTCGGCATCATCGATATCCGGGCACTATTCGGCGTGCGCGCCATCAGGCAGCAGAAACGCATCGAGGTGGTGGTCCAGCTCGAACACTGGGACGATTCGCGGGAGTACAGCCGGACGGGACTCGAAAGAGAAGAAACGGTGATCCTGGGCGTGACCCTCCCGAAGGTCACCGTGCCCCTGAACCCGGGGAAGAACATCACGGTCATCTCGGAAGTGGTGGCCATGAACTACCTTCTGAAATATGCCGGCGTGGACTCGGCTCTGGAGTTTGATCGCCGGATGAGGGAAGCCATCGAACCCACCCGGAAATACCTCGAGCAGGATTATGAGTGAGGAAAGGCCCATCCGGGGCGTGCTGCTGGCCCACGGGATCATGGCGAGGGGCATGGCCGATGCCGTCTGGAAGATCTCCGGCGTGGATCGGGACGTCCTTCACCCGCTGTCCAACGACGGCAAGTCCCCGCAGACGCTCCAGGAAGAGTTGGACACCCTCATAGGCGACCGCCGTGCGGTGATCTTCACCGACCTGCCCAGCGGGAGTTGCGCTCTGGCCGCTCAGATATCCTGTCGAAAGGAGTGTGATCGCGTCGTGGTTTTCGGGGTCAACCTCCCCATCCTCCTTGATTTCGTGTTCAACCGTCACCTGCCCCTGAATGAACTGGTCCCGCGCCTCCTCGAGAAGGGCCGGCTCAGTCTGAGGAGTGCCCCGGAGATCCCGCCTCATGCCGGTCGTCCTGTATCGGGTTGACGAGCGCCTGATCCACGGCCAGGTCGTGGTGGGATGGGGTAGCCAGCTCCTCCCGGACCGCTACGTGGTGGTGGATGAGGCCCTGGTCGCCAGCGAGTGGGAGCGGGAGTTGTATGCCCTCGGAGTGCCGGAGGAGGCTGGGGCGCTGTTCGTTGGCCCCGCGGAGGCCCGGGAGCGGATCCGGGAATGGCGGGACTCCCCGCTTCGGCACATCCTCCTGACCCGGGACCTGAGGACCATGGCCACCCTTGCGAGAGGGGGGCTCCTGCGGGGGGAAGAGGTGAACCTGGGAGGGATCCACTTCAGCACGGGAAGGGAGGCGGTGCTTCCCTACCTGTTCCTCAACCAGGAGGACCGGGCTCTCCTGCTGAAGCTCGCCGAGGAAGGAGTGGTCGTCACGGCAAGGGATCTCCCCGGCTCAGGCGGGATCCCGTTGAGGGACCTCCTGTGATGGGCCTGATCCAGGGGCGTTCCGCATGGAGCTGACCCTCCTCACCCTCCTGGG
>JBFYZD010000125.1:0-19358 GCA_041309685.1 Gemmatimonadales bacterium
TCCAGGAGAACAGCGGGGTCGTCCTCCCAGGGGATGGCGAGGCCCAGGGACTCGATGTCCCGGCGAAGCGCCTCGCCGTCCCGGTAGAGGAACCGCCGGTGGGTGTCGGGCCGCGGTGGGGTCATGAGGTCCCCGCCTCCACCTGCCGGATCAGGCTCCGGAGGCCCACCAGGTCCCTCCGCGTCCGTTCTTCGCAGATCAGGGGCCAGCGGCCACGATCGGTGACACCCACCTCCCCGTCCCGCATCCGCTCCCCACCCGCCCGGGCCGCCGCCACCAGCCGGACCAGCTCCCCCATCCCGAGGTCGGGGAAACGGGCCCGGAAGCCGTCGTCGAAGAAGGGAGTGCGGAAGCTGCCGCCATGGTCCTCCACGGAGAGGTTGATGGGCCGGGGAAGGGTGGCCAGCTGCCCCAGAACGGCCCTGAAGTCGATGCTCCCCTCCCCCACGGCGGTGGGGAAGGTGAGGAGACCGTCGGAGTCCAGGGCCAGGGCGCCGTCCTTGATGTGGGTGGCCACCACCCAGGGGAGGACCCTCCCGGTTCCCAGGACCGGGTCCTCCAGCATGGGGAGCATGTTGAAGGTGTCCAGGCAGATCCCCAGCCACCCCCCCGGCTCCGCGTCGCACAACTCGAAGAGCCGCGCCAGCTCGAAGGTCGTGAATTCGAAGTGGAGCTCGATGGCGAGCGTGACGCCCAGCTCCTGGAAGAGGGAGCGTTGCGGCGCCAGGGCCTTCGCCATGGCCGCGATGAGCTCCTCGGTCCCGGGGGCGTCCTCGTTCCAGCGGAAGAACCCGCCCGAGCAGGAGCGCACCACCCCGGCTCCCAGAAGGTGGGCCTCCCGGGCCGCCCGCCGGTTCAGGGGGAGGAGGTCCTTCGCCTCCCAGCTCCCGGTGTCGAAGGGGACGTGCTGGGCTCCCCCCCACTCCAGATACATTCCCCGCCCCCGGGCGTCCTGGGCCAACTCCAGGAGGAACCCCTCATCCGCCTCCCGGCCGGGCGGGAGGTGGACCTCCGAGAACTGCACCCCCTCCCCACCCGCCTCCCCCACCCACTCCAGGAGGGAGAAGGGATCCATCCTGAGAGGGTGGAGGCAGTAGCTGTCGACGCCGACTCTGAAGGGGGCCATGGATTCCGGGGGATTTCGGTGGCCGGCGGCATGGCAAGCGGTCCCGGGGAAGATGCCCCCGGCCGGGGGGGGCGGCAAGCGGCCTCGCTGCCCCACTTGCCCCCCTCACGGGCCGGGGAGATGTTCCCCTTCCGCCCCCCGGGGAGCCCATGAGGGAGGGACGAGATGACGAGCCTTCGCCGGCTGCTGGAGAAGAAGGGGAATCTGGTCCTGGACGGGGCCATGGGGACCCTGTTGATGGCCGCCGGCCTCAAGCCCGGGGGATCGCAGGAGGTCCGGGCCGCGGTCGAGGGAGCCCGTGCCGCCTGCAGCCTCCCGGTGGTCGCCACCATGAGCTTCGACGCCGGCGGACGCACCATGATGGGAGTGAGCCCGGAGCAGGCGGTGGAGGAGCTCTCCCGCCATGGCCTGGTGGCGCTGGGGGGCAACTGCGGAAGCGGCACCCCGGAGATCATGCGGGACCATGCCCTGAGGGCCCGCGAGCTGGGGGCCCGCCTCCTGGGAGGGTGCTGCGGGACCACCCCGGCCCACATCCGGGCCATGGCGGAGGGATTGGGGACGCTTCCGGCTCCCGCCCCGGGGCCCTGACTTCGCCGGGGGGAGGCCTCTCCCGTTCTCTGGAGCTTTCGTGTTCGATCCCCTGTTGCGGCCGGTGAAGGACCGGATCCTGGCCCCTCTCGCGGGGGCTCTCCGGAGCGTCCATCCGGGCGTCATCACGGGCCTGGCCCTGGCGCTGGGGCTCGGCGCCGCCGGCGCGGCCTGGCTCGGCGCTTTCGGAGCCGGCCTCGCCCTCTGGCTGGCCAACCGGGTCCTGGACGGGCTGGACGGAGCCGTGGCCCGGCTCCGGGGGAGGTCCAGCGACCTGGGAGGGTACCTGGATCTGGTGGCGGACTTCATGGTATACGGGGCCGTGCCGGTGGCCATGGCGCTCCGGCCCGGGGCCGACCCCGGGCTGCCCTCCGCTGCCCTCCTCCTGCTGGCGGCCTTCTACGTGAACGCCGCGTCCTGGATGGTGCCCGCCGCCCTTCTGGAAAAGAGGGGTCGGGGAGCCGGAGCCCGGGGGGAGCCCACCGCGGTGACCATCCCGGAAGGGCTGGTGGCGGGGGGGGAGACGGTCGTGTTCTACGCCCTCTTCTTCCTCTTCCCCGGGCACCAGGTGGCGCTCTTCCACCTCATGGCCGGCCTCACGGCCCTCACGGTGGCCCAGCGGGCCCTCTGGGGGTTCCGGGAGTTCGGATCGAGCACCGGCGGCTTTCCCGAATCCAGAGGAGGTTGAACCGCGGCATGGACACCCGACCTCGATTTCCCGGCGCAGATAGCCACCCGGGCCGCCCGGCGCGGTCCGGCCTTCTTGCCCGTTCGAGGGTCGCCGTTGTTGCCCTGGGCCTGGCCCTCGCCACCCACCCCGCCCCTCTGGAGGGACAGGGGCGCGGGGAGCCCGCCCTGGTCACGGGCTCCGTCCGGGCCCAGGGAGGGGAACCCCTCCCCGGCGTGGAGGTCCTCTTCGAGCCCGGGGGAGCCGTCACCCGCACCGACGCCTCCGGCGGTTTTCGCCTTCCGGTCCCTTGGGGGACCGCCGGAACGCTGGTCTTCCGGCACCCCGGCTTCATGGAGGCCCGTACCCCGCTGGGGCCCGTGGACCCGGGGGAGGTCCGGGAGGTGGGCGTCACCCTCGCCCGGCTCTACGCCCTGGACGCGCTCACGGTGGTGTCCCGGCGCCAGCGGCCTCTCCTCAACACCGACGACGCCGAGACCGGCGGTACCGTGGAGCCCTTCGAGCTCAGGGTCCTCCCCACCGATGCCAGGGACCCCCTGCGGCTCGCCTTCAACGTACCGGGGGTCTCCCAATCCACCGGCTTTTTCGGGGATGCTCCCCCCCTGGTCATCCATGGGGAGAACGCCCTCTACACCCGCTACGCGGTGGACGGGCTCGACAACGACGAAGGCTTCCTGGGAGGCCCCCGGGTGGTCCTCCCCCTTGCCGCCGTGGAGCGTCTGGACGTCCACACGGCGGTCTACCGCCCGGGGCTGGGCCGTTCCACGAACGGCGTGGTGGAGATGGAGACCCGGGCCGGGGGTGAGCGCTGGTCCGGAGACCTCTTGCTGGCGGGCCGCCCCGGGATCCCTCTGGACGCCGATCCCAAGTTCACCCCTGCCGGCGTGGATCCCGCCGGTTTCCGGCGAACCCAGGCGGGAGGCTCCCTGGGGGGACCCCTCCTCCCCGGCCGGGCCTTCCTCTTCGGAGCCCTGGAGTACACCGCGGAGCGGGAGGACCGGATTGGGTCCACGGCCAGGACTTCCTTCCTGGGCACGGAGGAACGGGAGACCTGGAAGGCCTTCGGCCGATTGGATCACGGTTGGACCCCCACCCAGACCACCACCCTCCGCTTCGCCCTCCACGACGTGCGCCGCAAGGGGCAGGGGGGCGGCGTGATCGTCCCCGAGGCCGACATCACCACCCGCCGCATCGGGACCCTCACCAGCCTGACCCACCGGACCGCCTTCCGGGAGGGGAGGGCCGGCAACGAGCTCTCGGCCCAGGTGGGGACCTTCGCCTGGGACTTCCCGCCCTCCGCCAGCGACCTGGACACCCCCCAGGTCACCATCGTCTCCCCGGACCTCACCACCGTGGAGGCCGTGGTCGGGTCCAGCAACTTCATCTTCGACGAGTCGGAGCTGCAGCTCCAGCTCAAGGAGGTGCTGGAGATGCGCCTCGGGGAGCGCCACACCCTCCGCCTGGGGGCGGACCTGGTGCGCTCCTCCTTCCGGCTCCTGGGGGCCAACACGAACCCCCGGGGCGCCTACACCGTGGTGAACGAAGGGAACATCGACGCCTCCGGCCGCTTCCTCTCCATCCGGGACGTTCCGTCCGACGTCCGGGTCCTCCGCTTCACCCTCGACGCCCATCCCCAGCAGGTGGACCTCTCCCAGACCCTGGTGGGGGGCTTCGTGGAGGACCGCTGGCGGATCACCCCCTCCCTCACCACCCAGTTCGGCCTTCGTTGGGACTATGACGACATCACCTCCCGGGGGGAGAGCGATCCGGACCTGGACAACCTCCAGCCCCGACTCTCCTTCAACTGGTTCGCCACCCCCCGGAGTGTGATCCGGGGAGGATGGGGGGTCCATACCGGGCGGTTCCCCTACGCCGTGTACTCCGACGCGGTCCAGTTCGGACCCGACGGAAACGCCGTGGTGACCTTCGAGGAAGGAACGGCCTTCCCCCCACCCGCCCTCGGCCAGGGGCCCTCCGCCGCCGCCCTCCAGGCTCTGGAAGGGGAGCTTCCCCCCAGGGAGGTCCGGCGGATGTTCGCCCGCGGGCTGAAGCAGCCCTTCAGCTCCCAGCTCTCCCTGGGGTACCAGCGCCAGCTCGGGCCGCTCTGGAGCGTGTCGGTGGACGGGGTGTGGGTGGAGAGCCGCAACCTCCCCCGCTCCTGGGACCTGAACGCGCTGGAGTACCTGCTCCAGCCGGGGGATACCGTGCACCGCTCTCCGGAGTGGGGAGACACCTACCGGCCGGCGCCTCCCGCCGCCAGCGGGTACCGCCGACTCACCACCACCGACTCCGGGGGGAAGGGGCGCTACCTGGGGCTCCAGACCTCCTTGCGCAGGGCCCTGGTGGACGGCTTCGCCCTGGAGGGTTCCTGGGTATGGGCCCGGAGCCGGAACGACACCGAGGACATCAACTTCAACGCGGCCGTGGGGAACGACTTCGAGTCGGAGTGGGCCGACGGGATCAATGACCGCCGGCACCACCTGACGGTCCGCGGGGTCTGGGAGCCCCTTGACCAGCTTTCCCTGGCGGGCATCTTCGACTTCCAGACCGGGACTCCGGTCAACCGGGTGGCCTTCTTCCGGGATCTGGACGGCTCCGGGTCCATCTATGGCAACGGCTTCGTGGGCAACCACGACAGGTTTCCCGGCGTGAAGCGAAACGCCGAGCGCCTTCCCGACGCCTGGACGCTGGACGGCTCGGTGGCCTGGTCACCCCGCCTGGCCGGAGGGGCTCTGGCCCTGCGAGCGGAGGGGTTCAACCTGCTGAACCGGACGAACTACACGGGCTTCGCCAACGGCATCCCCGGGGGCGGGCCCCGGACCCAGGTGGGACGCCCGGGCGACCCCATGGCCTTCACCACGGCGGCGCCTCCCCGCCAGCTCCAGCTTTCCGCCCGATGGGTGTTCTGAGGGTGGGGATGGACCGGCCCCGAGCCCCCGGGGGCTCCCCACCCCTCCGGCCCCCCGGTGTCCCCGTCCTGGGGTCTCTCCTCCTGGGCCTGGCCGCGGGCGCCGCGGCCTGCGGTCCCTCTCCCCATGCCCCGGGGCGCCTGACCGCCCCGGAGCTGGCCCGGCTCCCCTGGGACTCGGTGGCGGCCCTGGCCCGGGGCACGGAGGTGACCTGGCGGATGTGGCGGGGGGATCCAGCCATCAACGCCTACGTGGACGGGTGGGTGGCCCCCCACCTCCGGGAGCGCTACGGGATCCGTCTGACGGCGGTGGAGGGCCGGGGCGCGGAGTTGGTCAACCAGCTCGTGGTGGAGCGGGAGGCGAGGGCCGGGGGAGGGGCCGACCTGGTCTGGATCAACGGGGAGACCTTCCGCAACCTCCGGGCGGAGGGGCTGCTCCAGGGGCCCTGGGCCCACGTCCTCCCCTCGGCGGCGTGGGTGGACAGCGCCTCGGCCATCGTCATGCGGGACTTCGAGCAGGAGCTGGAAGGCTTCGAGTCTCCCTGGGGCCGGGTTCAGTTCGCCCTCATCTACGACTCGCTCCGGACTCCCGATCCTCCCCGGTCGGTGGAGGAGTTGGGCCGCTGGATCCTGGCCCACCCCGGCCGCTTCACCCACGACCAGGCCTTCACGGGAATGACCTTCCTGAAGACCCTCATGTACGCCCTGGGCGGCGGCGTTTCTTCCTTCCAGGGAGGGTTCCGGGAGGATTCCTACCAGGCGGGAAGGGGGCAGGCGCTGCAATGGCTGGGACGCCACGCCCCCGCCTTCTGGCGGGAGGGTGCCGCCTATCCCGCCGGGGTGGCGGAGCTCCACCGTCTCTTCGCCAACGGGGAGGTGGATTTTTCCATGAGCAACAACGAGAACGAGGCGGTGACCAAAGCCCGCCAGGGGGTGCTCCCCCCCACCGCCCGCCCCCTCCTCCTCCGGGACGGCACCATCGCCAACGCCCACTACCTGGGCATCCCCTTCAACGCCCCCAACCCCGCCGGAGCCATGGTGGCGGCGGATTTCCTCCTCTCCCCGGAAGCCCAGTTGGAGAAGCAGCGCCCCGCGGTCTGGGGAGACGGATCCGTCCTGGACCTCCAATCCCTCCCGGTGGAGTGGAGGGAGCGCTTCCGGGCGCTGGAAGAGGATCCCCGGTCCCTTCCCGGGGACAGCCTCAGCCGGTATGCCCTCCCCGAGGTGGCCCCGGAGTATCACGAGCGCCTCACGGAAGACTGGCGCCGGAGCGTTCGGCGTCCCTCAGGATGAGGAGATCCCTGGCGGGGGCCTTCGCGGCGGCCCTCCTGGCAGCGCCCGTCCTGGTGGGCCTGGTCTACTCCCTCCTGGCGGGCCTCGGGCTGGCGGGTCCCGGCGCAGGCCTTGCGGAGGCCGGGGGAGCCCGCTTCCTCCAGGTGCTGGGAGACCCGGCGGTCCGGGAGGGCACCTTGTGGACCCTCTGGGCCGCGGGGGCGTCCACCGCTCTGGCGGTCGGGGGCGCCGCCCTGGTGGCCGTGGCCTTCCGGGGAGGGGGGTGGAGGTCCCGCCTGGGCCGGAGCCTGGCCTTCCTACCCCTTCCGGTCCCCCACCTGGCGGCGGGGGTGGGGGCGCTCCTCATCCTGGGGCAGAGCGGCCTCCTGGCCCGCTTCGCCTACCACCTGGGCTGGATCGGGAGTCCGGCGGAGATGCCCGCCCTGGTGCTGGACCCCTGGGGGGTCGGCCTCATCCTGGCCCTGACCTGGAAGGAGATCCCCTTCCTGGCGCTGGTGGCGGTCTCGGTCCTGGAGACCCGGGGGAGCGCCCTGGAGGAGACCGCCCGGAGCCTGGGGGCAGGAACCCGGAGCACCCTCCTCCGGGTGACCTGGCCCCTCCTCTGGAGGGGAATGCTCCCGGCCGCCGTGGCGGTCTTCACCTTCGTGGCCGGGAGCTATGAGGCCGCCGTGCTCCTGGCGCCCAGCCACCCCCTTCCCCTCCCCCTCCTCACCTGGGAGCGCTACACCGACGTGTCGCTCGCCCACCGGGGGGACGCCTACATCCTGGCCCTCCTGGGGCTGGCATTGGCCCTGGCCGCCGTGGCCCTCCACGAGTGGATCCGGCGCCGGGACACGCTGGACGGGGCCGCTGCCTCAGGGGGGCGCGCCCCATGACGAACCCGAGCCGGGGCCGGTACCTCCTCCTGGCGGCGTTGGCCCTCTGGACCCTTCTCCCCCTCGCGGTCCTGGTGCTGGCCTCCACCGGCGGCGCTTCCCGCTTCCCTTCCCTGTGGAGGGACACCCCCGGGTCCGGCGGCTGGGGCGTGATCCTCCGGGACGCTCCCCGGCTCCAGGCCGCCCTGTGGGGGAGCCTGGGGCTGGCCATGGCCACCGGGCTCCTGGCCGCCGCCGCCGGGCTCCCTCTGGGACGGGCCCTTTCCGGCCTGAAGGGGTGGGCACGAACCCTGGGTGCCGGAAGCGCCTTCCTTCCCGTGGCGGCGCCCCCCCTGGCCCTGGGCGTGGGGCTCCAGTACACCTTCCTGCGCCTCGGGCTGGGCGGGAGCTTCCCCGGGGTCCTTCTGGCCCACCTGGTCCCGGCCGCGGGGTACACCTCGCTGTACTTCCTCAGCGTGTTCTCCGCCTTCGACGGGGAGGTGGAGGAGGAGGCCCGGCGCCTGGGGGCGGGGCCGTGGCAGACGTTGGGCCGGGTCACCCTCCCCCTTCTTCGCCGTCCGCTGGCGGAGGCCTTCATCCTGGGGTTCCTGGTGTCCTGGGCGCAGGTCCCCCTCACCCTCCTGGTGGGACAGGGGCGGGTCCGGACCCTCACCGTGGAGGTGCTGGCCTGGATGGGGGCGGGCCAGGACGCCCTGGCGGCGGCCGGGTCGCTCTGCCTCGCCCTCCCTCCCCTCCTCCTCATGGCCACTGTCGCCCTGGCGGTCCGTCGGGCCGAGGTGGTGGCGCCGTGAAGGGGCCCGGAAGGGGCGGGGACCGCCCCCCGGTCGCCGCCGCGGCGCCGGGCGGGCCCCCGCCTGCGACCCCACCGGCCCTGGAAGTCCGGAGCCTGGACGTTCCCTTCGGCCGGGCCCCCGGCCTCACCGGGATCTCCTTCCAGGTGGCCCGGGGGGAACGCTTCTCCCTGGTGGGAGCCTCCGGAGCCGGAAAGACCTCCCTGCTCAGGGCCCTGTCCGGCTCGGGTCCCCTCACCGCCGGGTCCGTCCTGGTGGAAGGGGAGGAGGTCACGGGACTCCCGCCGGAGGGGAGAGGGATGGTTCTCCTTTCCCAGCGGCCCCTTCTCTTTCCCCACCTCTCCGTGTTCGAAAACGTGGCCTTCCCCCTGAGGGTCAGGGGAACCCCCCGGAGCGAGATCCCGAGCCGGGTGGAGGAAGCCCTGGGGGCGGTGCGGATGGAGGGGTTCGGGGCACGCCGGCCCCAGAGCCTCTCCGGCGGCCAGGCCCACCGGGTCGCCCTGGCCCGGGCCGTGGTATCCCGGCCTCCCGTCCTTCTTCTGGACGAGCCCCTCACCTCCCTGGACCCCTCCCTCCGGGAGGAGGTGCGCCGCTCCATCCTGGCGATACGGGAGGAGTACGGACCGGCGCTGGTCCTGGTGACCCACGACCTCCAGGAGGCGGGCCGGATGGCGGACCGGGTGGGTGTGGTCCTGGAGGGTACCCTGGCCCAGGTGGCCTCCCCCGAGCTGCTCTTTCGCCGGCCGGCCTCGGCGGCGGTGGCCCGCTTCCTGGGGCTTCCCAACGAGCTGCCGGGATGGATCTCCCGGGATGGGAGCCTGGTCCTGGGGGGGTGGGGTGTGGGGAGCCCGGGCCACCGGCCCCTTCCCCCGACCCCTACCTCCCGCTCCCGGGAGGGTCCGGTCCGTGCCCTGTTCGGCTCCGACGCCGGGCGCCTCCTCCCGAAAGGGTCCGGAGGCATCCCCGGCCGCGTGGAGGAGGTGCGCCACCACCCCGAGGGGGCCGTGATCCGGGTCACCCTCCTGCCCGGCCAGGGGGACGCCCGGCGGACGGATCCCGTCCCGGTGGCCCCGCCTCGAGGGGCCTCCGTACCCTCTCGGCCCCTCTCCTGTCTGGTCTCGGTGGATCCCCTCCGCCCCCCGTTGCCGGGGGAGGTGGTGGAAGTGTCCTTCCAACCGGACCGGATGCACATCTTCGATGAATGACCTCCGCCAGGAATCCACACTCGTTGGAGGAGCCCTCCCATGAGCACGACCTTCGAGGTGAGGGGCCAGGCGGACCGCCGCCTTCTCTCCACGGTGCGCCCTGAGGGGTGGAAGAACCCCCCTCCCCTGGAGCGCTATGACCTGGTGGTCCTGGGGGCCGGCACCGGCGGGCTGGTGAGCGCCGCCATCGGCGCCGCCCTGGGGGCCAGGGTGGCCCTGGTGGAGCGCGCCCTGATGGGAGGAGACTGCCTCAACCACGGGTGCGTCCCCTCCAAGGCCGTCCTCCGGGCCGCCCGCTCCTGGGGGGAGGCCCGGGCCTCCGCTGCCCGCTTCGGGGGGCCGGCGGCCGCCGGCGCCGGCAGCTTTTCCGCCGCCATGGAGCGGATGCGGGAGATCAGGGCCGACCTCAGCGCCCTGGACGGGGCTGACCGCTTCCGCGGCCTGGGGGTCGCGGTGTTCTTCGGCGAGGCCCGCTTCGACGGTCCGGACGCGGTGAGGGTGGGGGCCGACCGCCTCCGCTTCCGGCGGGCGATCCTGGCCACGGGCGCCCGGGCCGTGGTCCCCCCCATCCCCGGACTCTCGGAGGTTCCCTGGCTCACCAACGAGACCGTCTTCGGCCTCACCGAGCTTCCGGAGCGCCTCCTCGTCCTGGGGGCCGGTCCCATCGGCTGTGAGCTGGCCCAGGCCTTCGCCCGGTTCGGGAGCCGGGTCACCCTCCTGGACATGGCGGACCGCCCCCTCCCCCGGGAGGAGCCCGAGGCCTCGGCGGTGCTCCTCTCCGCCCTGGAGAGGGACGGCGTCACCTTCCTGGGCGGAGCCAGGATCCTGGAGGTGGCCGAGGGAGCCGGGGGAAGGACGGTGACCTTCGAGCAGGGCGGAGCCCGCCGGAGCGTGGAAGGGGACGCCCTCCTCCTGGCGCTGGGGCGGGCCCCGAACGTGGAGCTGGGCCTGGAGGCGGCGGGAGTGGCCTACCATCCACGGGGGGTGGAGGTGGACGACCGCCTCCGGACCACCAACCGGCGGATCTACGCCGTGGGGGACGTGGCCTCCCCCTTCCAGTTCACCCACGCCGCCGACGCCCAGGCCCGGATGGCGGTGAGAAACGCCCTTTTCTTCGGGCGGGGGAAGGCGAGCCGCCTGGTGATTCCCGCCGCCACCTACACCAGCCCCGAGGTGGCCCGGGTAGGGCCCACCAGAGCGCAGCTCCAGGCCTCGGGGGTGGCGGCGGAGACCCTGACGGTCCCCTTCCACGACGTGGACCGGGCCCGCCTGGACGGGGACGAGGAAGGGTTCGTGCGCATCCACGTCAGGGAGGGGAAGGAGGAGATCCTGGGAGCCACCATCGTGGCCCCCCACGCCGGGGAGCTCATCGCCCAGGTGACCCAGGCCATGAAGCTCGGGGTCGGGCTGGGAGCGCTGGGGGAGGTGATCTTCCCCTACCCCACCACGGCCGAAGCGCTGCGGAAGGCGGCCGACCAGCACCGGCGAAAGCGCCTCACCCCCCGGGCCCTGCGCCTATTCGGCCTCTTCTTCCAGGTCAGCCGGCTCCTGCCGTAGGAGGGGCGGGCGGGGGCGGGGCGGGACCCGATCGTGGCGGAGCCACCCCGTGAGGCGGCCGCAGGGAAGCGCCCTACCGCCGGTGTCCGAAGAGCGCGTTTCCCACCTGGGGGTGGTTGAACATGTCCGGCGGGCTGTGCCCGGGACCATCGGCAATCACCAGGCGCCAGTTGAACTCCCACCCCCGTTCATGGGCCAGGTCCATCGCTTCGTTGAACCAGCGGATGTTGCGGGAATAGCGGTGGACGCCCTGGGCGTAGGCGTCCCCGGTGGGGAGCTGGGCCATCTCGGTGTCGGCGGTGCCGACAAAGACCGTGATGGGCTGGGCCAGATACCGCCGGATCCGCTGGTCGTTGCCCAGCTCCTCCGGCAGCCCGCCGAAGCCGAGGCCGAAGGTCATCTCCCGGGTGGGGAACATGCAGGAGCCGGAGGCCATGGCGACGATGCGCTCGGCGTCCGTGTCCAGGAGGGCAGCCATCCGGCCCACGAACTGTCCCCCGGCGGAAAAGCCCACCAACAGGTAGGGCAAGCGGGCGTCCCCTTCCCGGCCACGGATGTACCGGACCAGCTTCGGCACGAAGGCGTAGGTGCGCTCCTCGGCGTCGGCCACAGAGCCGTCCTCCCGAAACACGCCACCGTTCTGATAGAGCCGGTTGGGGAACCGCTCCAGATCGAACTCCGGCACCACGACGAGGAACCCGAAGGCATCGGCCATCCCGGCCGCGTTGTCGCGATAGCCGCTGGCCGTGCGGGACGCCCCGTGGAAGAGGAGGACGAACCTCTCACCCGTGGCGTTGGCCGGCTTGTAGTAGTGCAGGTTGAGGGGGGTGCCGTCGAAATCGACCTCGATCACTCCCCTACCGGCGGGAAAGGGGTCGGCGGGGCCAGGGTAGGACGCACCCGGCGCATCCTGCGCCCCCGCCCCCCCGGCGAAGACGGCCAGGAGGAGGAAAAGAACGAAGCCCACCGGACGAGTGAAGTGCCCTTGCGAGACGTTCACGGAGCCACCCCCGCGTGAGTTGAAGAAATATTAAGTTGACGAGGAGAGGGGCGTGATGCAGCGTTGTAATGTAGCGACGGGTCCGCCCCGGAAGAGGAAGCTGGCAGGAATGGTCCATTTCATCGGAAATATCCCCAACACCTCCCCGGCGGGTGTGGAGAGGATTGCGGAAAGAAGCCTCCCGCCCACCCGGGCCGCGGCGGCCGAGCCGGCCACGCCGCAGGACCTCCTGGCCTACGATTCGGTGAAGGTCGCCTCCATCTCCGATCTGGCCGGCCGCTCGACGACCTTCCGCATGGCGATCCGGAACCTGGACGAGATCGACGCCTACCTGAACGCAATGACCTGATCGGGCCTCCCCGGGGCCTCGCCCGGGCTCCAGGACCCCGCCAGCCTCCCCTCCCCTCGATGTGGTGCCCGGGAGGCTCTTCCATTTCCGGGAAGTCCCCGGGGGGACCGGGCCGAAGGGTCCTTCTTCTCAACTTCCGATCCTTGGCTACATTCCCGGGGCGAAGCCCCCGGCCTTCAACGCACGACATTCCCCGGGGGAAGTCCTTGACCACCGACAAGCCGGGAGCCGGTTGAATGGCTCTGGTGAGCTGCCAGAATCTCCGGGTCGGATTCGCCGGCCGAGCCCTCCTGGACGGAGTGTCCCTCCAGGTCGAGCGGGGTGAGCGCATCGGCCTGGTGGGCCGCAACGGCCAGGGGAAATCCACCCTGCTGAGCGTCATCGCCGGGGAGTGGGAGCCGGACCGGGGAGAGATCATCCGGGAATCCGGGACCCGGGTGGCGCTCCTCCCCCAGCAGGTCCCCACGGGCCTCGGGGGGACCGTGGAAGCCATGATCCGCTCCGGCGCCCCCGGGGTCGCGCTGAAGGACCATGCCGTCCAGCGCCTCTGCTCCCTCCTGGATCTCGACTCGGACCAGGCGTTCGCGGCCCTGTCCGGCGGCCAGAAACGGAGGGCCCTTCTCGCCCGGGCCCTGTCCTCGGAGCCCGATGTCCTCCTCCTGGACGAGCCCACCAACCACCTGGACCTGACCTTCATCGAGTGGCTGGAGAGCTTCCTCCTCCGCTTCCAGGGGAGCCTCCTCTTCGTGACCCACGACCGCACCTTCCTCCAGCGTCTGGCCACCCGCATCGTGGACCTGGACCGGGGGAACCTGACCTCCTGGGCCTGCGACTACCCCACCTACCTGGACCGGAAGGAAGAGCTGCTCGCCGGCGAAGAAAGGGAGTGGGCCCTCCTGGACGGGAAGCTGGCGCGGGAGGAGGCCTGGATCCGCCAGGGAATCAAGGCCCGGCGCACCCGCAACGAAGGCCGGGTCCGGGCTTTGGAGGAGCTCCGGGCCCAGCGGGCCGACCGCCGGGGCCGGGTAGGGGAGGTCAACCTCACGATCCAGAAGGCCGAGCGCTCCTGGAAGCGGGTGATCGCCGCCCGCAAACTCTCCTTCGGCTACCCGGGCACGCCCATCGTCCGGGGCCTGGACACCGCCATCCTGCGGGGGGACAAGGTGGGCCTCATCGGCCCCAACGGGTGCGGAAAGACCACGCTGCTGAACCTCCTGCTGGGACGGCTCATCCCGGAAGGGGGCACGGTGGAGCACGGAGGATCGCTGGCGATCGCCCACTTCGATCAGCACAGGGAGTCGCTGGACGAGGAGAAGAGCATCCAGGACACGGTGAGCGACGGGAGCCATGTGACGCTGAATGGCGACCGGCGCCACGTGATGGGCTACCTCCAGGACTTCCTCTTCTCTCCGGAGCAGGCCCGCCAGAAGGTGGGCTCCCTCTCCGGCGGGGAGAGGAACCGCCTCCTCCTGGCCCGCCTCTTCGCCCGGCCCGCCAACGTCCTGGTCCTGGACGAGCCCACCAACGACCTGGACCTGGAGACGCTGGAGCTCCTGGAGGCCCGGCTGGTGGAGTACGAGGGCACGGTCCTCCTGGTGAGCCACGACCGCAGCTTCCTGGACAACGTCTGCACCAGCACCCTGGTGTTCGAGGGGGAGGGGGTCGTGAGGGAGTACGTGGGGGGGTACTCGGACTGGAAGCGGGTGGAGGGCCGCCGGGAGGAGCCCTCTCCCCGGGCCGGGGACCGGGGACCCAGGACTTCCCCGACACCCAAGCCCCGGACTTCCGCCCCATCCGGCCGCCTGAGCTTCAAGGAGCGGCGGGAATGGGAGGAGCTTCCTGCCCGCATCGAGACCCTGGAGAAGGAGCTGAGCCTCCTTCACGACCGGATGGCCGATCCCTCCTATTTCAAAGGGGATCCCGAGGAGATCCGCCGGGCCACCGGGGACGCCCAGCGCCTGCCGGAGGAGATCGAGACCCTCTTCGCCCGGTGGGCGGAGCTGGACGAGCGGGAGGGGGCGGGGAGGTAGGCGCCCTCGGGGAGGAGGATCCGGTCGGAGGGGGGGGGAATTCCGGGATTATGGGGTCCGGCAGGGACGGGAAACGGGGAAGGCGTTTCAGCTGAAACGCGGCGTAGGCCATTCTCGTCCCGGCGTCCTTGTTCGCGGCGTCCCATGGGCTCCTGGTGTCGGGAGAGGCGCAACGCCGTGCTCGAGGACGCTGCCTTATCCGGCCTACGGGCGGTCTGGATCCCGCCCGGCCACCCTTCAACCCAGCTCTACCTTCTCCCTCGACCCCAGAACCGGTAGGCTTCAATCCACTCCCATCCCGTGGGTGGAGGGTCCGGCAGAGGGAGATCGAGGATCGGCACCCTCTGCCGTGACCTCCCGCGCCGGCACACCGCCACGACCTCACCGGCATCGTTGAGATTCAGCCCCTCCACCTCCACGTCCACGTCCAGGACCCTCGTGGTGAAGGGGAAGGCCACGTTATCGTCGATCATCGTGTACAATCCCGACACTTCCTCCGACTCGTTGTAGCAGTCCACCAGGGCCTCGTCGAGAAGGGCTTCCAGCCGCTTTCGGGTGAGCGTCAGAGCCGCTCGGGACAGCTGGTTCCTCGGCCCACCTCCGCGGCCAGCTCCCTTGCTTCCCTGGCTCATTGCGAACCCTCCCTCGGGTGTCGGAGGGCCGCACTCAACGCCTCCTCGAGGCCGAGACGTTGAGCCCGAACCTCGACCTCCAGCAGGTCGATCTTCTCTCCGCTGATCTCCAGCAGGGCCGAGATATCCCGGAGGTGACGGTCCGATCCCGAGTCCTTGTAGTACTGGAGTTTCCTGACCACCACGTATTCCGGCGGCGCCAGCCAGATCGCGGCGTCGTCTTCGAGCGGGATCCGCACCCTGCGCTCGAAGGCCCAGGCGTGGAGCGGATCGTCCCCGGGGAGGTACACGTCCGCTCGTAGGGCCGTGTCTCGATGGATGATGTTGAAGTGGCCATGCCGGGGACGCCGGATCTCCTCCCTCAAGGCTTCCAGGGGAGGACGGTAGGAATCGTCGGGAGAAAACGCATCGAGAAGGCCGCCGGCATCCGCCTCCCGTAACTCGAGGATCAGGTCGATGCCCCGGGTGAACCGAGGGTCACCGTAGATGACCGACGCCACGCCACCGGTGATCATGTACGCAAGCCCCAGGCTCTCGAGGGGAGCCACGAACAGACCCACCAGATCAGGCTCGGTCACCGGCCATCGCCTCCAGGACCCTCCTTCGGAGCTCCTCCTCCGAGAGCTCGGGTTCGCTCACCCGAAGCCAGGCGCCCTTCAGCCGGTAGGCTTCCCGGATGAGTGAGGTCATCACGGCGAGCTTCTGGGCAGCCGACATGCGGCGCAGAGCCTCGGTCTCCATCGATGTGTCCCTTTTCATACGGGCAATCTCGGGGCTTTCCGGGCCTGGAGCAAAGCGACTCCGCTCCACCGTCCAAACCGGCCCCTCTCTGCCAACATTCGGTGAGACGATGAAGACTCGAGGATCTACTGAGCCAGAGGGCGAGAGCGGAGTCGTCGAATGTTGGAGTGGAAGAGGAACGTAAGAGTGGGGGAGCCGAGGGTCGCCAGCCGGCCGCTGGAGGGAGCCGTAGGCGACCGGAAGCGGACGGCGGGCGAGCGCGCCAACTCGGCCCCCGGTCCTTCTGGGATGGGAGTCGGTTCAGCCGATCGCGGTCCGATTGGATCTCGTAGCCGTGGAGGATCCCGGTGACCGCGGCCAGGTCCACCCGGACCTGCCCTCGACAAAGGCCCAGTTCCTCAAGAAACACGGTCTGGCACGCCTGGCCCACCGCCGCTCCAGAAAAGCCCGCATTGCCGAGCGGATCTCGGCGTCACAAGTTCGAGGGGGACACCCCGTCACCTTGGCTCCTGTTGGCCGGACCGAGGTTGGAAGGCAGCCGAAGAAGGGAGTTGACCCCTGCACCACGTGTGGGCAAGCCCACTTGGATCAGGTACGCCGCGCAGGGACCGGGTTTCCATGCGCGGAGGATCGGGCGGGGAGATCGGCCCGTCCAGGGTTTCGTTCGGGCCGACTTGCCCAGTAGACACCTCGTGAAGACACCCCACCCCCCAACACCAATCGCGTTGCCTGGAGGGAGCCTCGTGAACTCCCGAAGGCAACGCGTCTTGAGATGGGCCTGGGTAGACTCGAACGACCGACCTCACGCATATCAGGCGACGGGGGCAACCGTCGGATCCCGGCAAACTGTTGGGGTTTCTGGGGTTTGGGGAGCGGGTTCTTCTTTCGTTGCGCCCGGAGTACCTTTCGCCGACGCCGCGCTCAGGGCGGAACACGCACACTCTCTTCCAACCGGACTTCCAGCTTCGGAGGACTCTTCATGAACCGGTCTCTTCGACTCGCGACTTTCGCCTCGACGCTCTGCCTGCTCGCCTCCGTCTCTCCCCTCTGGGGGCAGCAGGGGGGCTACGATCCCGAGGCGCGTCTCGCGGAGCTCGGCATCCGGCTTCCCGAGCCCCCCAGCCCGGTGGCGAACTACGTGAACGGCGTCCAGACGGGGAACCTGATCTTCCTGGCGGGAAAGGGCCCCCGGAGGCCCGATGGGCGTGAAGTGCTCGGAAAGCTGGGAGCGGACCTCACCATAGAGGAGGGGTACGAGGCTGCCCGCCTCACGGCCATCAACCAGCTGGCCGTCCTCAAGGCGATGCTGGGCAACCTCTCCCGGGTGGTCCGGGTGGTGAAAGTCCTCGGCATGGTCAACTCCGCGCCCGACTTCGTGGAGCAACCGGCGGTCATCAACGGCTTCTCGGACCTGATGGTGGAGGTCTTCGGAGAACGGGGGCGGCATGCCCGGGCCGCGGTGGGAATGGCCAACCTGCCCCGGGGGCAAGCCGTCGAGATCGAGCTGGTGGTGGAAGTTGAGCCCGGAACGGCGGCTCCACCGGCCCCAGGGGACGAGCCCCTGGAGCTCACCTACTTCGGCACCGCCGGGTGGCGGATCTCCGACGGCCAGGTGGTTGTCCTGGTGGATCCCTACCTCTCCCGCCTGAACTACGGCGAGGGCGGCCATGCCGACGACGACCGCCCGCACTTTTCCAGGGAGGACCTCGCCTGGTCGGACACCACCCTGATCGAATCCCACATCACCGAGGCGGATTTCATCCTCTGCACCCACTCCCACTTCGACCACTTGGCGGATGTACCCTTCATCGCCCGGAAGACGGGTGCGAAGGTGATCGGGCACGAAACCGCAATCACGATCCTCCGGGCCTACGGGATCGGGGACGAGCAGCTCTACACGGTCAAGGGGGGAGAGGACTACCAGTTCGAGAGCTTCAGCGTGCGCGTGGTGCCCGGCCTCCACTCCGCCCTGGACGAGAAGCACTACTACGACTCCCGCCGGTACGACGCGAGCACGAACCTCCAGGCGCCGCTGCGGATCGACCAGTTCATCGAGGGAGGCTCGCTGAACTTCCTGGCCCGGTTCCAACGGCACACCGTGCTGGCCATGGGATCGATGAACTTCATCGAGCGGGAGTTCCAGGGCCTCGAGCCCGACATCCTGCTCGCGGGCGTCAACGGCTCGCGCCTCGGCCTCTACGACTACGATCGGCGCCTCCTCACGTCCACCGGCTTCCCTCCGGTGGTCGCCCCGGCCCACTGGGACAACTTCAGATACCCGTATGGCTTCTCGCAGGAGAGGAACTTCCAGCAGAACGTCGTCCCTTTCATCGAAGCCGCCCGTCTCATCTCCCCGGAAACCATGGTGATCACCCCGATGCACCTCGAGACCGTCAGGGTGCGCTGATGAGGCTCCTGCCCGTGTTCCTGTTGGCGGCCACGCCCCTGGCGGCTCCGGGGCAGACGCGAGAGTTCCGCACCTCGGACCGGATGGTTCTCGGCACCCCGGCGGACCTCACCGCCTCCATCGTCTTCGCGGACGTGGACGGCGACGGGGATCAGGACGCGGTCGTGGCGAACGGCCGACACTGGCCCCAGCTCAATGAGGTGTACCTGAACAACGGCCAGGGGCGATTCACGGTCGGGTATCCCCTGGGCCCGGAGAAGGCCACCACCTACGCGGTGCCGGTGGGGGACCTGGACGGGGATGGAGACCTGGACGCGGTGGTGGCCAACGACATGGCCCCGAGCTGGGTCTGTCTCAACGACGGCCGGGGCGGTTTCCGGAGGGGCTGGGACGTGTCGGCCGCCATCGAGCCGACCCGGTCTGCCCAACTCTTCGATCTGAACGGAGACGGGAGCCTGGACCTCCTCGTTACCAACCGCGGGACGTCCAACGGCTTCTACCTGAATGACGGCAACGGTCATTTCGGGCCCAAGCGCCCCTTCGGAGATCCCGAGGGCTCAACGATCGCCGTGGCCGTGGGAGATGTCGATGCCGACGGAGACCCTGATCTCGTGCTCGCCAACCGGGACCGGCAGGCCAACCAGATCCTCCTGAACGACGGCTCTCTCCACTTCGATGACGTGAGGGATTTCGGGACCGGCTCGGACGAAACCCGGTCGGTGGCCCTGGCCGACTTCGACCGTGACGGCATCCTCGACATCGTGGCCGTCAATATCGGCGCGCCGAACGCCGTCCACCTGGGTCTCGGCGGCGGTCGATTCGGCGATGGAATCCCCTTTGGGGCGGATGAAGAGACCTACGCGGTGGCGGTGGCCGATCTCGACGGGGACGGGTATGCCGACATCGTGGTCGGAAACGTCCAGGGGCGAAACGTCGTCTACTTCAACGACGGATCGGGCCGGGTCTGGTCGGAACAGGACGTGGGTGAGGAGACCGAAGCGACGTACGGGGTGGCCACGGCGGATCTGGACGGCGACGGCTACCTGGATATCGGCTTCGCCAACTCCGAGGGCGTCAACCGGCTCTTCTTCAACGTGCGGCGGCGGTGAGCCGCACCCCCTCCGGACCCCGGTGGCCGGAGGAGGATTTCGATCGGAGCTGGGACGCC
>JBFYZD010000126.1:0-11966 GCA_041309685.1 Gemmatimonadales bacterium
CCGGCCCTGAACCGGGACAAGCGGGTGCCGGTCTGGATCTCGCTCCCCATCACCTTCAGGACGAGGTGAGCCGCGCCGCCCCTCCGCCCCCCCGCTCCAGGAGAGCCTGGTAGACCAGGGGGAGGACGACGAGGGTCACCAGGGTGCTGGTCAGGAGACCCCCGGTCACCACCGTGGCCAGGGGTCTCTGGATCTCCGCACCGGGCCCGGTGGCCAACAGGAGGGGGAGGATCCCGAAGACGGTGGTGAGGGTGGTCATGAGAACGGGGCGGAGCTTGGTGGCCACCCCGTAGCGGACGGCGTCCGCTGGCCCCATGCCCTCGGCCACCCTCCGCCGGATGGCGGAGAGGAGGACCAGACCGTCCTCCAGAGACATGCCGAAGATGGCGATGAAACCGATGGAAGCCGGCACGCTCATGTACTGACCCGAGACCAGGAGGGCCGCGAGGCCCCCGGAGAGGGCCAGCGGGATGTTCAGGAGGATCACCCCCGCCTCCCGGGCCGAGCCCAGGTGAGCGAGGAGGAGGATGGAGACCAGGAGGAGGGTCAGGGGGGTGACCAGGAGGAAGGTCCGCCGGGACCGCTCCTGGAGCTCGAACTGGCCGCCCCAGCGGACGGTGTAGCCGGCCGGGATCTCCACCTGGCGCGCCAGCGCCTCCTGGGCCTCCTCCACGAAGCGCCCCATGTCCCGTCCCCGCACGTTGGCCTGGACGGTGCTGAAACGCCGCCCGTCCTCCCGGCTGATGAGGCGGGCTCCCTCCTCTTCCTCGACCCGGCCAAGCTGGTGCAGGGGGACCCGGCCGCCGCCGGGCAGGGGGATCAGCAGATCCCGGATCTGCCGCGTGTCGCCCCGGTACTCCGGCGGAAACCTCAGGAAGATGTCGAAGCGCCGCCGGCCTTCGTACACCTGGCCCACCACCACCCCGCCGATGGCGGCCTCAATCGTGCTCTGGACCCCGTCCACGTCCATCCCGTTCCGGGCCAGGGCCTCCCGGTCCAGGTGGATGACCAGGTTGTTCTGGCCGGTGAACCGCTCCGTCTGGACGTCCACCGCCCCCTCCAGCCCCGCCAGCGTCCCCTCGATCTGCTCCGACAGGAGCTCCAGGGTGTCGAAGGACTCCCCGAAGATCCGCACCGCGAGCTGGGCCCGCGTCCCGGTGAGGAGCTCGTCCAGGTTGTGGGCGATGGGCTGGGAGAGGTTCAGGTTGATCCCGGGCAGATCCTCCAGGCGATGGGCGAGGGCCTCCTGGATCTCCTCCAGGCTCCCCCCCAAACCCCGGGAGCCCCGGCGGTCGAGCTGGATGAGGATCTGGAGGTCGTTCACGAAGTGGCCGTGGCTCCCCGTCTCCCCCCGTCCGATGCGCGTCAACACCCCCCCCACTCCCGGCATCCCCAGAAGGCGGCCCTCGATCTCCCGGCCCATGGCCACGGACTCGTCCAGGCTCACGTTGGGGTTCATGGTGACCTGGAGCTGGAGAGTCCCCTCCTTCAGGGTGGGCATGTACTCCCGCCCCATGAAGGGGAGGAGGGCGAAACCCATGGCGAACAGGGACCCGGTGACCCAGAACACTCCCCTGCGGCGCTCCCGGCACCAGTCGAAGGCGCGCAGGTAACCGCTTCTCAGGCTCCGGATCAGCACCGGGTCTTCGGCCCCCTCCCGGGCCGGCTTCCTGAGGAAATACCACCCCAGGGCCGGGACGCTCACGAGGGTGAATACCAGAGACCCGACAAGGGCAGCCGAGATGGCAAACCCCATGGGCCGGAACATCACCCCTTCCGTCCCCTGGAGGGTGAAGATGGGGAGGAAGACCAGGATGATGATGAGGACGGCGAAGAAGAGGGGGCGGGTGACCTCCTCCCCGCTCCGGACCAGAGCCTCCCCCCGGTCCACCCCCTGCCGAAGGAGCCGGTAGGTGTTTTCCACGTAGATGATGGAGGCATCGGCGATGAGACCGATCCCGATGGCCAGCCCCCCGAAGGACATGAGGTCGGCCGCCAGCCCCGCCCGCTGCATGAGGATGAACGCGAAAAGGACGGAAAAGGGAAGGGAGAGCACCGTGAGGAAGGCCGAAGGCAGGTGCCCCATGAGAAGGAAGAGGATGCCCACCACCAGGACCACCCCTACGCCCAGGTTCCAGGCCACGGTGCGGAAGCATGCCTTCACGAAGGAGGCCTGGTTGTAGAAGGGGACGATCCGCACTCCTTCCGGGAGACTCGCGTTCACCGCCTCCATCCGCTCCTCGAGCTCTTCGATGACCCGGGCCGTGTTCGAGCCGAAGAGCTTCAGGACCTCCCCCACCACCTTCTCTCCCTCTCCATTGGCCAGGGCGGCCCCCCGGCGGATGGCCGGAAGGACCTCCACCCGGGCCACGCTGGAGAGGTAGACCGGGGTTCCGTCCCGGTAGGCCACCACGATCCTCTGGAGGTCCTCCACGTCCTGGACCAGGCCGATGCTCCGGACGATGAACTCCTCCGGCCCCCGGGTGATGAATCCCGCGGCGGCATTCCGGTTGCTGGCCTGGATGCGCTCGATGAGATCGGTGAGGGTCAGGTCGTAGGAGAGCAGCGCGTTGGGCTCCACCAGGATCTGGTACTGCTTGACCTCCCCTCCGATGGTCAGGACCTCCGACACTTCCGGCACCGCCTTCAGCTCGTACTTCACGAGCCAGTCCTGGAGGGTGCGGAGCTCCATGGCGGAGGTCCCTTCCGGCCCCTCCAGGTAGTACAGGTAGACCATCCCCAACCCCGTGGCGATGGGACCCAGGAAGGGCTCCCCGGCCTGGGGGGGGAGGTCGGCCTGGATCTCGTGCAGGCGGGGGGCCAGGACCTGCCGGGCCCAGTAGATGTCCGTCCCCTCCTGGAAGTACACGCTCACCAGGGAGAGGCCGTAGGTGGAGGTGCTGCGGATGTGCTCCACCCGGGGAAGGCCGGACATGGCCGCCTCCACGGGGATGGAGACGAGCTGCTCCACCTCCTGGGGGGCGAGGCCCTCCGCCTCGGTGTAGACCTGGACCAGGGCGGGGGAGGGGTCGGGAAAGACGTCGACGATGAGGTTCCGGTAGGCCGCCAGCCCCACCAGGGCCACCGTCAGGGTGAGGCCCAGGACCAGGATCCGGTGCCGGATCAGGAAGCGGATGGAGGCGCCGATCACGGGGCCGGCCTCCGGGGGGCGTCCGTGGGGGCGCCGCCGCGGCGAGGGCGCTCAGTGCACATGGGCGTGCCCCCCTGCCCCCTTGGTGAGCTCGGCCTTGAGGAGGAAGGCCCCCTTGCGGACCACCGGCTCGGAGCCGTCGAGGCCGGCCAGGATCACCTGGCCCACGGTGAGGACCTCCCCCGGGGTCACCTCCCGGGCCTGGAAGACCCGGTGCTCCTCCCCGGGCTCACCGGGGAGCTCCACGAAGACCACGCTGTGGCCCTCGTGGAGCTGGAGGGCGTCGGCGGGGACCACCAGGCGCCCGTCCCCTGCGGCGTGGGACCGGAGGAACCCCTGGATGTACATGTTGGGCTTGAGCGTGCCGTCCGGGTTGGGCACCTCGGCCCGCACCCGGACCGTCCGCAGCTGGGGGTCCACCTGGTCGGCGATGAAGGTGACGCGGCCGGGGAACTCCCGGCCCGGGACCAGGGCGCTCCGGATGACGACCTCGGCGTTGCGGTCCAGGGAAGGGAGCTGGTGCTCGTAGGCGTCCAGTTGGGCCCAGAGAAGGCCGAGGTCCGACACGATGAAGAGGACCCTCCCCGGCTCCACCGGGTCTCCCAGGACGGCCTCCCTCCCGATGACCACCCCCCCCAGGGGGGTGCGGATGGGGAGGAGGGGGTCCACCGTGACGCGCTCAGCGAGGGGGGAGCCGGCGTCCACTCCCGCCGCCAGCTCCCGGAGCCCTTCCTCTCCGACGCCCACGGCCCGGAGAATCCCCTCGGCGGCCCTCAGGTCGGCCAGGTGCTCCTCGTAGACGGCCTGGCGCCGGAGGAACTCCCGCTCCTCCAGGGCCCGGCTCTCCCGCAGAGCCCGGGCCCGCTCATAGTCGCTCCGGCTCAGCTCCGCCTGGGTCAGGGCCTGGAGGTATTCCGTCTGGGCCCTGGCGAACTCGGGGGCGTTCAGGGTGGCCAGGCCGTCCCCCCGGGCGACCCGGCTCCCCAGGTCCACCTGGACCGACGCGATCTGCCCCGGCACCAGGGAGGCGATGCGGGCGGTACGGTTGTCGTTCGTGGTCAGGACCCCGGGGAGCGTGAGCTCGGCCGAGATGTGGGTCCGTTCCGGAGGCCCGATCTCGAGGCCCCACGCCTCCACGTTCGCCGGCTCCACGTGCACCGTTTCCGCGGCGCCGGCATCGGGGTCCGGGGCTTCACCCGCCTGGCCGGGATCGCCGCCCGTCCCGCCGGAAGGGCGGCAGGCGAGGAAGAGGATGGGGACGAGGATGGGCAGGATCCGGCGGCTCATGAGGTCTCTCCTCCCGCGGCCCGATCGAGGGCCGCCCACTCCACGTTCCACTCGTGGAGTGCCTGGAAGTACTCGATCTGGATGGAATGGTAGGTGCGACGGGCGTCCAGATACTCCAGGAGGGATATCTCCCCCTCCCGGTAGCTCGTCTCGGCGATCTGCATGCTGGCTTCGGCCTCCTCCAGGAGTCCTTCCTGGAAGAGCTGGAGCGTCTGGCGGTTCAACCGCAGGTGGTTCAGGTGGATCATGAGCTGGGCCTCCAGCTCCAGCCGGAGCCCCTCCTCCCGGCGTTGGGCGGCCACCATGCGCTGCCGGTCCGCCTCGGCGGCGGCCCGGGATTGATTCCAGAGAGGGAGCCGGATCCCCACGCCCAGCCTCCGCACCTCTCCGTCCAGCCCCTTCTCCGAGGAGCCCGAGATCACCGGATCCGGGAGCCAACCCACCTGGCTGGCCTTCCTGCGCAGCTCCGCCGCTTCCCGCTCCCGGGCGGCCCCCAACAGCTCGGGGTGCGAGGGCAGGGCGCCCCGGACCAGCGCCTCCAGCCCGGGCTCCGGGACGTCGGCCCGGAGCTCCCCGGAAAGGAGGAAGTCCTCGGGGAGGACGTTGCCCAGGAAGGTGTTCAGGTGCCTCCGGTACTGGTCCAGCTCCATGACGGCGGCTTCCGCCTCGTTCCGGGCCCGGAGGTGCTCCACCCGCAGGCGGATGGCCTCCAGCTCCTTCACCTCCCCCACCCGCGCCCGGGTCTCCATAAGCTCACGGGTTCCTCGCAGGGCCTCTTCGTTCAGGCGGGCCAACCCCACCATCTCCTGCAGGTACAGGATCCGGAAGTAGTGCAGGCGCACCTCGTACTCCACCTCCAGGACGCCGGAGCGGATCTCCTCCTCCGCCGCCCCGGTCCGGGCGGACATGGCGCCGAGGCGGTAGTGCCGGCCCAGGGGATTCTCCAGGGGTTGCCGCAGGGAGAACCCTTCCACGGAGCGGCTCACGCTCCCGTCGAAGGTGTCCCCGGACCCGGCCTCGTAGCCCAGCTCCGGATTCGGGAGCCGCCCCGCGTCCCGGCGATCCGCCGCCAGCGCCGCCGCCTCGGCCCGCAGGGCCTGGACGCCGGGATTGCTTTCCCGTCCGATGCGGAGGAGCTCCTCCAGGGTGTAGGCTTCCTGGGCGGACCCGCCTCCCGGATGGACCGCCAGGAGGAGGACCGGTGCGAGGAGCCAGGCGAATCTGGGCATGGCAGGGCGCTCCCTATCGCGTTCCGAAGAGGCGGTCACCGGCGTCCCCGAGCCCCGGGACGATGTACCCGTGTTCGTTCAGGGCCCGGTCCAGGGCGGCGGCGTAGACGGGGACGTCGGGGTGCTCCTCCAGCATCTTCCCCACCCCCTCCGGGGCCGCCACGATGCACATGAAGCGGATGGAGGCGGCCCCCCGGCCCTTGAGGAGGGTCACCGCCGCCGCCGCCGAGCCCCCGGTGGCCAGCATGGGGTCCACCACGATGAACTCCCGCCCTTCGGGCGGCGGGGCCTTGAAGTAGTACTCCACGGGCTGCAGGGTGCTCTCGTCCCGGTAGAGCCCCACATGGCTCACCCTGGCCCCGGGGATGAGGTGGAGGACTCCCTCCACCATCCCCAGCCCGGCCCGGAGGATCGGCACCACCACCAGCTTCTTCCCCTCGATGCGCCGGGCCCCTGCCCGTTCCAGGGGGGTCTCGATGGTGACCTCACCCAGGGGGAGCCCCCGGGTCACTTCGAAGGCCATGAGGGTGGCGATCTCGTTCACCAGCTCCTTGAACACCTTGGTGGTGGTCTCCCGGCTCCTGAGGAAGGACAGCTTGTGCTGGATCAGGGGGTGATCCAGGACGGTGAGGTTCGGGAAGGTGGGCATGGGCGGCCAGGACCAGGATCCATCGAGGGAAAGGAAGGGCCAAGACAGCCAAGGTAACGAGAAGCTGAAGGATAGGGGGGAGAGGGGCGCGGGTCCACACCTTTCGGCCGCGACACCCCCCGGCACCTTCGTGCGGGCGACGGGCTGATCCAGGTCATGACCGACCCCTTGCTCAGAGAAGGAGGAAACCCTCCTCCCCTTCCAGGGCTCCGTCGAAGGTGGCGGTCCGGTGGCACCCCAGGACCGGATCGTCCCGGACCAGAAACCGGACCAGCACGTTGGTGTCGAAGCCGATCATGGTCCCGCCCCGCGGCGGGCCCGGATGACCCTTCCCTCCTCGTCCACGATGAAGTCGATCCGGTGACCCGGCTGGAGGTTCAGGTACTCCCGGATGTCCTTGGGAAGGGTGGTCTGGCCTTTCGACGTCAGGGTGGAGCTCGGCATGATCCCTACCTCTCTGGAGAATCCTCACCAAAAGGCAAGGTCGAGCTCGGAGAGCCATAAGGAGGCGTCATGCGACCATGGGGTCGGCCAGCAGCCGGAAGCGCTTGAGCCCATCCCGGCGCTGGGCGATGGCGTCGGATGGCTCGACACGGGTCATCGCGTCCCTCGGGGAGAGGCGGGCGATGCCCCCAGGGTGCCTTTCCTGCTTTCCTTTGGCGCTTTGTGTCGTGGGCCCCGCCGGCGCGGGCATCGGGGCTCGAAAAGGACGCTCGCCGCGAGTACCCCGGGGGCTTCCACCGCCTGAGCCGGATCCCCGTCGCCACGGCGACGTCCGCACCAGGGTGGCGTTCGAACGGGGACATTCCGGGATCCAGGGGGTGGCCGTGTTGCGCCGATGGGGTCCTGGTCACGGGTCTCCTGAGCGGGAACCTGGGCCTGGCGCCGGAGAGGAGCTGGCAGGCAGTCCCGCCGCCTCGCCTGGTGGTAGCCATGGGAGCCTGCGCCATGACGGGCTCCTGGGCCTGCCGGGGCGCCTGGAAGCAGCTTGAGGGCAGGCGCGGGAGCCGTCCCCCGCCATCGACGTCTCCGTGGGTCCCGTGCCGGGTGTTTCCCTGGAACCTGGAGTCCAGTTCGACCGCCCAAGCAACGAGGGCGGGGAGGCCCCCCTGGCGGGAGGGCTCCCCGACCCCGTACGTCCGTCCTCAGCAGGGGCACCAGGAATCGATCTTGGTCTCCTCGACCTTGCACGTGGAGAGCAGGCCCGTCGTGCACTCAGTCGCCTTGGTGACCTTCCTCGCCATCCCTCCGGACACGCCGGAAAGATCGTCCAGCGCGAGACCCTCGGACTCCGTGGACTTCCCCTTCTTGCTCTTCGCAGCCGACTTCCCCGACTTGTTCGTCTCCTTCTTCGCCCCGGCCATGAACCCTCCTTCTGGTAGATGATGGGAGTCCGTGGGAAGACCCCCCGGTGCCGCACCCCCCCCCGCCTCCGCCACCATGGGAGTGAATGATATAACCAGGGGATCGAAAAAACCTACAAGAAAAACTATTTTTGTTGGAATGTTTCACTCCCCGTGCTGGCCCTGTTGCCGGCTCCGGGGGCCGGGGCCACACTTCCGGGGCCCGGCAGGCCACCGACGCCCCTTCAACACTCCGATTTCCGTGAGCACACTCTTTCGGTCCCTCGCCCTCCGGGGCGCCGCGTCCATCCTGCGACGCCGTACCCCCACCACGCTCGGCATCCGTTTCCCCGAGGGGGAGGAGACGGGGCTTCGGGGGAAGTACGACTTCTCGCTCTACGACGGCGCCGCCGGCGTGGGGCTCGTCCTGCAGGACCTGGCGGCGGCGACCGGCGACCGGAGCTGCCGGGACGTGGCCGAGGAGGTGCGCCTCGGCCTCCTCGACAGCACCTCCACCGATCCCCTGCCTCCCGGCCTCTACACCGGGTTCGGCGGCGTGGCGCTCCTCCACCTCTCCCACGCGAGGCTGCGGCGGGACCCCGGCTCCCTGGAACAGGCGGTGGCGCTGGGGGGTCGCCTCGCACGGGCCGACCCGCCCTGCGCCGATCTCCTCTCCGGCGCGGCCGGAATGGGGCTCCTCCAGCTGGCGCTCTTCCACTCCACCGGGGACGAGGCGTTCCTCATGGGGGCGCGGCGGGCCGCGGAGTACCTGGCGGACACGGCCGTGAAGGACTCCCCGGGGCTCGCGTGGAACCCGGGATTGGACGAGGACCTCCAGCCCGGCCTGGCCCACGGGGTGGCCGGCCCCTGCCTCTTCCTGGTCCACCTGGCCGCGGCCGGGGGTGGGAGGGCGGTGGCGCGCCTTCAGCGGGAGGGGTTCCGGTGGCTGGAGGCCCGGTCGGTGCCGGTGGGGGCGAACGGATTGACCTGGCCTCACTTCCTCCCCGGGGAGATCCTGCGCTTCCACTGGTGCCACGGCGCCGTGGGCGTGGCACGGGCCTACCTGGCCCTGCACCGCCTGACGGGGGAGACCCGACCCCTGGAGATGGCCAGGGCCGCGGCCGAGGCCGCCTGGCAAGGTACCGGTAGGGGGAAGGGAGAGCCCACCTGTCACTGCCACGGCCGCTCCGGGTCCATCGAGCTCTTCCTGGATCTGTCCACGGCCGGAATCGGTGGGCCCTGGCGCCACCGGGCCGAGAAGCTCGCCCTGGGCCTTCTTCCCCACGCCGAGCTGCGAACGGGCGCCGGCCGTCTCCGGCAGGGAGCCTCCACCCTGGGAGGACTCGGCCCCGGGTTGGGAATGGGGACGGCCGGGGTGGTGAGGGAGCTGATGCGGTTGGCCGGCGATGCCGTCTCCCCGATCCTCGATCCCGACCGGGGCCGGATCGAGACACTCCGGCCACCCTCCCCGCGGCGGGGCGCGAAGATCACGCCCCCCGAGCTTCCCCGGGGCGATTTCCGATCCCTCCTGCCGGCCGTGGCGGCTCCCCTCCGGGACCCTTCCCTCCTCAGGGGGAGGCGGGTGGTCGTGGGATGGGTGGACCAGAAGAGCGCCGGGGCGATCCTGCGCGCCCTGGCCCGGAGGCCCGCCGGGGGCGCCTACTTCGATGCCTTCCGCCGGTTCGAAGAGGGATCCGCCCGGCTCGCCCGGAAGCACGCCGGCCTGCTGGCGGCGGGGGCCCTGTCGCCGGCGACCTTCGGGCCGCTCCTCCGGGAGGTCGCCGGCCTGGCCCTTCGCCCCGGGGCCGATCCCCGCCGCATGGGCCGGCTGGCAGCCCACTGGTCGAACCAGGCGCTGGGCGCGATGGGGGTGATGCTCAGCCGCCTGGAGAGGGACGGGAGGGGTACGTTGCGAGGGGAGGTGGACGGACCGGTAACCCACGTTGGGATCCTGGGGGGTGATCCGCACCGGGGAGGGCAGCGGGTGGTGGAGCTGCGATTCCGTGAGGGTCCCACCCTTCTCTACAAGGCGAGGTCCCTGGCCATCGACCGGGAGATTGCGGGGGCGACCGGGGCGGGCGAGACCCCTACTCTCGCCGACCAGGCCCGGATGTGGTTGCGCCCCTCGGTTGCCGGTGGGGCGCTTCCCACCCACGGCATCATCCCCGCGGGGAGGTGGCACGGCTACGCCGAGCGGATCCTGGAAGACAGGGAGAGTCTCCCCACCGACCTGGAGGTGGAGCTCTTCGGCGCCACCGCCTGGGCCCGGCCGGCACCCCAGGTTGCCCGGCTTCGGCCCGGGGAGGAGCGGAGGTATTGGTACTCCGCAGGCCTCCTGGCCGGACACGCCCTCTCCCTGGGCCTCTCCGACCTGCACGTGGAGAACCTGGTCTGCGGACGCAGCCGGTCCTCTCCCGAGCTGGCCCTTCACGCCGTGGACCTGGAGATCGCCTTCGCCCTGGTGGAAGACCTGAGGGACACGGGGCTGGCCCCCGATCGGCGGCCAGGAGCCGACCCGGAGGCCCACTCCCACGCCGGGCTCGAGCCCTCCCTCCACCTCCACTGCGGGATGGGAGCGGAGGACTGGGTCCTGGCCCTGACGAGGGAGGGTGTCCAGCCCCTGCCCCTGCCCCGGCAGGCGGTGGCCTGGAGCTACCCCCATCTGGTCCAGAACGGCGACGGATCCTGGGGCTATGCCAGGGAGATGGGCCCGTTCCTGCGAGGGATGGCGGATCAGTGGTGGGCCCTCCGCACGCATCGCAAGCGGGTCGCGGAGCATCTACGCTCGGCTCTGGCGGGAGTCCCCGCCCGTCTGATCGCCAAACCTACGAGGAGCTACCACCTTCTCCTGGAGGGGAAGAAGATCGGAAGGAACGGGCCGGCCACGGGCGTCAGCGGGCCCGAATGGCCCCTCGGCCTTCCCCTCCTCGAGTCCGAGATGCGCCAGATGGATGCCATGGACTACCCTTACTTCTTCCGGTACATGGAGACGGAGAGGGGTGCGCCCGTCCGTTGGCGCTGGCTCGATCCGGGGTCCGGCCGGGTGAGGCGCGCGCCGGAGCTGGACGGAACCAGGCGGGTCCATGCCCCCTTCTGGACCATCGTCAACCGCCAGAACGAGGAACGGTTCGCCCGGGCCCTCGTGGACGCGGTGCGCGTCGTCGCGCCGAAGGGTCCCTTCGACCTCCACGACCGGGAGCTGGGAGTGCGGGCGTTCCGCGCCGGGGAGGACGAGCGGATCGTGATCGTCGTCCTCCTGGGGGAGGATCGGGACACCCGGCTCACCTGCCGGGCCGGGGAGGACGACGTGCTGGAGCTCCGCATCGATTGACTGGAGCCTCGCGTCTCGCCGGGGAGGGCGACCCTCTTCGGCGCGGCGCTGCGGGTTCCACCCCCTTGCTCAGAGGAGGAGGAAACCCTCCTCCCCTTCCAGGGCTCCGTCGAAGGTGGCGGTCCGGTGGCACCCCAGGGCGGAGTTCCTCTCGCCCAGGAGGTAGTCGGCGAAATCGGCCCGGCCCTTCCTGAACCGTCCCAGAGCTCGCCAGACCCCCTCCCGGTCCTCCACCTCGAGCTGCCGGGTGAGGAGGATCCTCTCCAGGACCTCCCCGACCACGCTCCGGGGGAAGCGGTAGGCGCTTTCCAGTACCCATACCGTCTCGCAGAGGACGATCCCGTTGAGGAGGATCGCCTCACCCGAATCCAGGCATTCCCCTACGAGGCCGTCCACCCGGGCGGCCTGGAGGGGATCGTCCCGGACCAGAAACCGGACCAGCACGTTGGTGTCGAAGCCGATCATGGTCCCGCCCCGCGGCGGGCCCGGATGACCCGGTTCATCTCCTCCACGGAGATCGGCCCCTGGTCCTCCCGGTGGAGGATACCGGCCAGATCCCGGATGTCGAGGGCCGCGGGCCGAAGGATGACCCGGCCTTCCTCGTCCACGATGAAGTCGATCCGGTGGCCCGGCTGGAGGTTCAGGTACTCCCGGATGTCCTTGGGAATGGTGGTCTGGCCTTTCGACGTCAGGGTGGAGCTCGGCATGATCCTTACCTTTCTAGATAATCCTTACAGAAAGGTAAGGTCAAGCTCGGAGAGCCTCAAGGAGGCGTCATGGGAAGCTGGAGTCGGGCCCGGGGCGGGAGAATGTTCGAGGGGGACCTCAGGCATCCGCTTCCCTCCGGCGACGCGGACTTGCCGACGGCGGTCCGAGCCCGTACTCATGACTTTCCCCCGACAGAGATCATTCGCCGCAGGAGGTGCATATGCGCGGGATACGACACCTCCGGCCCCGCACCGGAGATCGGAAGAGC
>JBFYZD010000127.1:0-3515 GCA_041309685.1 Gemmatimonadales bacterium
CTTCGTCTCCCTCCGGGGGGTCTGGCGCCGGAGCGGAGCGGCGGGCCGTGCCGACCCCTTCCAGGCCGGATACCTGCTGGTGGCTCGGGGGGAGGCCGAGGCGAGACCCGTTCGCCCCTCCGAGGCCCTCCTCCTGCTGGGGGGGCGGGTCCAGGTGCGCCTGGGGGAGCTCCTCCCCCGGCAGAAAGCGCTGGCCTGGGCCCTCGTCCTGGCCCGGAAGGAGGGGCTCGGTCCCGAGGTCCGGGAGGCCTTCGCCCGGGCCGGAACGGCTCACCTCCTGGCCATCTCCGGCTTTCATGTCGGGGTGGTGGCGGGGCTCCTCCTCCTGGCGGGGGGGCTCCTGGGGCTTCCCCATTCCTCCCGCTTCCTCCTGGGCAGCCTGGGGGTGTGGGCCTACGTGCTGGCCATCGGCCTGCCGGACGCCGCCGTGCGGGCCGCTCTGATCCTGTCGGCCCTGGCGGCGGGCCGGCTCCGGACCCGCTTCGTGGTCCCCCTGGGGGCCCTGGCGGCGGCCTTCCTCCTCTTCCTCCTCCTGGATCCCGGCGCCCTGCTCCGCCCCGGCTTCCAGCTTTCCTTCGCCGGGACTCTGGGGTTGATCCTCTGGTCCCGCGGGATATCGAGGACGATCGAGGCCCTGGGGAAGGGGCGGATCCCCCGGACGCTGGCGGGGGCTGTCGCCGCCGGGATCGCCTCCACCCTGGCCACCCTTCCCCTGGTGGCGTGGCACTTCGGCCGGGTCTCGGTGGTGGGGATCCCGGCCACCCTGGTCGCCGCCCCCCTGGTGACGCTGGCGATCCCCGGGATCTTCGGGAGTCTCCTCCTTTCCCTGATCCACCCCTCCCTGGGGGAGGCCCTGGGCAGGGGAGTGGAGGTGGTCCTGTGGCTCCTGGAGCTCCTGGTGCAGAGCGCGGCCCGGCTCCCCATGGCCTCCCTCTGGGTCTCCCGCCCCGCCATCGTGGCCGGGGTGGCCGGTCTGGCCCTGGCGCTCCTGGCCCGCCATGCCCTCCCCTCGGGAAGGGGGGGGATGGGCCCCTCCCGGCTGGCTACCGCCACCCTGGCCGGGGTGCTCCTCTGGCCCCTGGGCGACCAGATCCTGGGCCGGGGGGTGTTGGAGCTGGTCGCCCTGGACGTGGGGCAGGGCGATGCCCTCCTCCTCAGGAGCCCCCGGGGGCGCTGGATCCTGGTGGACGCGGGGCCCCGAAGCCAGGAGTACGACACCGGCGAGCGGGTCATCCTCCCGTACCTGCGGCGGCGGGGAGCGTCCGCCCTGGACCTCCTCGTCCTGACCCACCCGGACCTGGACCACATCGGGGGGGCGCCGGCCATCCTCCGGGGCTTCCCGGTCCGGGGGGTCCTGGACCCCGGTGAGGTCGCCGGGAAGGAGGCCCTTCTGGAAGCCCTGGAGGTCGCCCAGCTCCGGGAGGTACCCTGGCGGACCGCCGCGGCGGGAGACTCCCTGAGCCTGGATGGAGTGGCCATCCGGGTCCTCGCTCCCGGGGTCGGGGGCCGGGGGGAGGGGGAGGAGGACGAGGGGGCCAACGGGGCCTCCCTCGTCCTGGAGCTTCGTTACGGCGCCTTCGCGGCCCTCCTCACCGGAGACGCCCCGGCTTCCTCCGAGATCCGCTTCCTCCCTCGGCTCCTTTCCCCCCGGGTGCAGCTTCTCAAGGTGGGCCACCACGGGAGCGCCACCTCCACCACCCCGGAGCTCCTGGCCCGGGCCGCCCCGGAGACGGCCCTCATCTCCGTGGGTCGCAGGAACCACTTCGGCCATCCCCATCCCGGCGTGGTGAGCCGGCTGGAGGGCGCCGGCGCCCGGGTCCTGAGGACCGACCGGGAGGGGACGCTGGTGGTGAAGGCCCGGCGGGACGGAAGCTACCAGGCGAAGGGAGGCGGGTGACCCGCGCCCATGCCGGTTGCTGGCGTCTCGGGGCGCGGTGTAGTATTGGAAACAAGCTGTTTCCCGCCCCCGCCCGCCTCCGGACCGGAGGAGGAGGAACCATGGCCGAGAGCGCTGTCATCACCATCAACCGGCACATCATCGAGGAGGAGCGCAAGTACCCGGAGGCCACCGGGCGCCTCAGCAACATCCTCACCGACCTGGCCCTCGCGGCCAAGCTGATCTACCGGGAGGTGGCGAAGGCGGGACTCGTGGACATCCTGGGCCGGACCGGGGAGGAGAACGTCCAGGGGGAGGAGGTCCAGAAGCTGGACGAGTTCGCCCAGGAGGTCATCTACAACGCCATGGACCACGGGGGAAACCTCTGCTGCATGGTCTCGGAGGAGGTGGAAGGCGTCATCCCCATCCCCCAACGCTTTCCCACGGGCGATTACGTGCTGGTGTTCGATCCCCTGGACGGGTCCTCCAACATCGACGTGAACGTCTCCATCGGAACCGTCTTCTCCATCTACCGGAAGATCTCCGACTCCCCCCGGGGGACGATGGAGGACTGCCTCCAGCCCGGGCGGAAGCAGGTGGCCTCGGGGTACGTGGTCTACGGCTCCTCCACCATGCTGGTCTACTCCAGCGGGACCGGGGTCCACGGGTTCACCCTGGACCCGTCCATCGGGGAGTTCCTCCTGAGCCACCCCGACATCCGCCTGCCGGAGCCCCCCGAGCCCTACTACTCGGTGAACGAGGCCTACTACCTGCGCTGGTCCCCGGGGCAGAGGCAGATGGTGGATTGCCTGAAGGGTCTGGGCGAGAAGCAGATGGAGCCCTTCCGCTCCCGGTACATCGGCTCCCTGGTGGCCGATTTCCACCGAACCCTGCTGAAGGGGGGGATCTTCATGTACCCCAGGGACACGGCCAGCCCCAGTGGAAAGCTCCGGCTTCTCTATGAGGCGGCTCCCCTGGCGTTCATCTGCGAGCACGCCGGAGGACGGGCCTCCGATGGGGAGCGGAACATCCTGGATCTCGTCCCCACAGGCCTCCACCAGCGGACCCCCCTGTACCTGGGATCAAGGGAGTTCGTGGACATGGCGGAGGAGTTCCTCCGGGGCGACTCGGAAAGGCCCTGCTGAGAAGGGGATCCGCCCTCCCACGGGCGGGCACCGTCAGTTTTCCGAGGCCTGGTCAGAAAACTGTGGCCCACGAGGGTGGGCGACGATCCGTAAGTCATTGTTTGGCATAGACTTACATTCTGACCTCCCATGGCACCATCCTTGCACCATCTTCCTTCGGTATTCCCGCGCCCTCCGGGGCCCTCGGTTGTGGCCGGGGTTGGCGAGACCTGAGGCTCGAGAGAGATCAGCGGCCAGCGGGCACTCCACAACCTCCAGCAATGGACGGAACACATCATGAAGCACCTTCGGTACCTCCTCATGGCTGCGTTGGTGGCGTTGCCGCTGGCCGCCTGCGACGAGGACGACGATGGCACGACCCCGGTGATCACTCCCCCCGCGGTGGGGACGATCACGGGTACGGTCAACGTCGCCGGCACTGGGCTCGCCAACGTCGACGTGACGCTGGTCGGCGCCACCTCCCAGTCGGTGAAGACCGGCGCCTCCGGCGCCTA
>JBFYZD010000128.1:0-6352 GCA_041309685.1 Gemmatimonadales bacterium
GGCGTTGCGCCCCGCCTCCCGGGCTTCGGGGGTGAGTTCCTCGCAGGACCTTTCAGCCAGGCGCCTCAGGAGGTCCGGCTCTTCCGGCCGTGCGTCCTTCTTCCGTCCACTTCGTGATCGCCGTCCCATGTAGGTAGCTTGCGGCTTAGGGGTCGTGCCGCGCAACCGGTACTCGCCGGGCCCGGCCGCGGATCTCGAGGCCGCCTGGATGTCCGAAGAAGGGGTCCGCGAGTCGCCATGAGATTCATGAGGGGGGGGCGATGGAGGCGTGGGGAGCGCAGAAGGGCCCGGATTTGCTCGCAGGGGAGGGTGTGGCCGATTGTCAGTTGTCTTGCCAATTGGCCATAGCCTCCTCGGGGGGATCACCGCCGCCGCCGCTTCCGCCTACCTGGCGGATGCGTCGTTCGAGGCCGACTTTTCGCTTTCTCCGATGGTCTCCCACCTGGCCCTCGGGACGGCCTCAAAGACCCTTCAGGGGATCCTGACATGAACCATGCCTGGCTGGTCGAGGCGATGAAGGCTCCTTCGTTCTATCCCCCGCCCGTGAAGGCGGTCCGCTTCCTTCAGACTCACGTGTCCTCGGTGTTTCTCACCGGGGCGCTGGCCTACAAGCTCAAGAAGCCTGTCGACTTCGGGTTCCTGGACTTCACCACTCCGGAACTCAGGCGGCGCTTCTGCGAGAAGGAGGTGGAGCTCAACCGCCGCCTTGCACCCTCGGTGTACCTCCGGGTAGAGCCCGTCACGGTGGTGGAGGGGCGGCCGGTCCTTGCGGGTGGGGGGGAGGCTGTGGATTGGGTGGTGGTGATGAGGGAGCTGGCCCAGGAGCTGCATGGGCCCGAGGTCCTGGCCCGGGGTGAGCTGACGCGGGCGAAGATGGACGCGGTCGTGGACCGCCTGGTGCCCTTCTACCGGGAGGCCGCCACGGGCCCCGGCGTGGACGAGTACGGGACCCTCGAGGGGTTCAAGGTGAACACCGACGAGAACTTTGAGCAGACTGCCCCCTACGTCGACGTGGTCTTCCCTCTTTCCCACTACCAGGCCATCCGTTCCTACACCGAGGCCTTCTACGCGGCGAACCGGGCCCTCTTCCAGCGGCGGGTCGCCGGGGGGTGGATCCGGGAGTGCCACGGCGACCTCCACCTCGGGAACATCTTCTTCGAGGAAAGCCCGATCATCTTCGATTGCATCGAGTTCAACGAGCGCTTCCGCTGCTGCGACGTGGCGACGGATCTTGGCTTCCTGGTGATGGACCTGGAGTATTCGGGGCGCCCGGATCTGGCCCGGGGGGTGGTGGAGCGGTACGTGGCGCAGTCGGGAGATAGGGAACTCCCTGCTCTCATCGGGTTCTTCGCCTGTTACCGGGCCTATGTGAGGGGGAAGATCGCTTGCTTCACTTCCGATGATCCCGGGCTGGACGAGGAGGCCCGGATCGCGCAGCGGAAGAAGGCGGCAGAATATTTCGCGCTCTCCCATCAGTATGCCCAGGAAGGGAAGGTGGCGTCGTGAGCATGAGGGAACCGTTCTCCCCCTACGTGGAGAAGCAGTATCCGGCCGACGCGGTGGTGATCGCCTGTGGGCTCCCGGCCACCAACAAGACCTTCACCATGGAAGTCGTGGCGAGGCTCAAGGGGTATCCGATGCTCCAGACCGACGTGATTCGCAGGGAGCTGCTGGACGGGAAGGATTTCTTTGATGAAGCTGTCGCATCGAGCTTCGAGCAGCGATCCCGGGTATACGAGGAGATGTTCCGCAGAGCCACCGCCGTCCTGGATTCGGGTCGAGGCGTGATCCTGGATGCCACCTTCGTGACGCAGGCCTTGAGGGGGAGGGCCGCTGAGCTGGCGGCCGGCCACGAGAAACCTCTGGTGATCCAGGAGAACCGTTGCTCGGAGGCGCATTCCCTCGGGATCATCCGAGCGCGCAACAGGGACCGCTCGGACTCCAACGCCCTCTCGCGACAGGCATACCTGAACAACAAGGAACTGTTCGAACCCGTGGACCTGAATGGCCTCCAGGAGCGGTTCCCGACCCTGAAGATCATCCACCTGCTGGTGGACACGGGCTCCGATTCCGCCCAAGGTTGGCACGTGATCGGCCGGAATGAGACTCGAGTCCCCGCGGTTGCCGGTCCCCCACATCCCGTGAACGAGGTCACACCATGAAGGCTCCGGTGCCGCTCGTCCCCGTCATCCTCTGCGGCGGGTCCGGAACCCGCCTCTGGCCTCTCTCGCGGTCTCTCTACCCCAAGCAGCTCCTCGACCTCATCGGTCCCCGCTCCCTCCTGGGGGATACGGTGGAGCGGTTGGATCGCCTTGATCCTCCCCCGGCCGGGCTCCTTGTCGTTTCCAACGAAGCCCAGCGCTTCCTCGTGGAGGGGCAGCTTCGGGAAGCGGGTGCATCGGCCACGGTGGTCCTGGAGCCGGTGGGGCGGAACACGGCCCCGGCGGTAGCGGTGGCGGCTCACCTGGCCGTGGGCCGGGACGGGGAGGACGCGGTCCTCCTGGTCCTCCCTGCCGACCATGTGATCCGGGACGGGGCTGCCTTCGCCCGGGCGGTGGCGGTGGCTCTCCCGGCGGCGGAGGCCGGAGCCCTGGTCACCTTCGGCGTCGTGCCCGACTGCCCCGAGACCGGGTATGGCTACATCCAGGGCGGTGCACCCGGAAACGGCCCGGCCCCCGGAGTCCTTCCCGTGCGCCGCTTCGTGGAGAAGCCCGACCTGGAGACGGCCTCCCGGTACCTGGCGTCCGGGGAGTATCTCTGGAACTCGGGGATGTTCCTCTTCCGGGCCGGTGCCTTTCTGGAGGAGCTTCGGCTTCACGCTCCCGACATCGCTGAGGCGGCGATCCGCGCAGCGGAGACGGCACGGCAGGATGGGGCCTTCCTGGCACTGGACGGCGAGGTCTTCGGTGCCTGCCGCAAGGAGTCCATCGACTACGCGGTGATGGAGAAGACCTCCCGGGCTGCGGTGGTGCCTCTCTCGGCTGGATGGAGCGACATCGGCTCCTGGGCCGCCCTTCACGACGTGAGCGAGAAGGACGCCGCTGGAAACGCGGTCAAGGGCGACGTCATCGCCCAACGTTGCCGGAACTCCTACCTGCGGGCCGAGCACCGGCTCCTGGCGGTGACGGGGCTGGAGGAGTGCGTGGTGGTGGAGACCGCCGATGCCGTCCTGGTGGCCCCCCGGAACCGGGCGCAGGACGTGAAGCAGCTGGTGGAGGAGATGGAGGCCAGGGGACGGCCCGAGGCCCGCCTGGGGCGGGAGGTGTTCCGCCCCTGGGGGAGCTACGATAGCCTGGGCCTCGGAACTGGGTTCCAGGTGAAGCGGCTCACCGTGCTTCCCGGCGCCGTCCTTTCGCTCCAACTGCACCACCACCGGGCCGAGCATTGGGTGGTGGTGGCCGGCACGGCCCGCATCACGCGCGACGACGAGGTCTTCCACCTGGAGCGTGGCCAGCACACCTACATCCCGCTGGGGGCCAAGCACCGCATCGAAAACCCCGGCACCGAGCTCCTCCACATCATCGAAGTCCAGCTCGGGGATTACCTGGGCGAGGACGACATCGTCCGCTTCGAGGACCGCTACGGCCGGGAGGGGCGGACCGACTGAGCGACCGATTGCGCTCACCCGCTCCTCCCTGGCAGTCCCCTTCGCCCATGGAAACGCCCGGTCTGGAAGGGCAGTCTTGGCTTCCGTCGGGTGAGATTCAGGAGGGGGGGCGATGGAAGCGTTTGAAGCGCAGAAGGGACCGGGCTTGCTCGCAGGGGAGGGTGTGGCCGATTGTCAGTTGTCTTGCCAATCGGCCATAGCCTCCTCGGGGGAATCACCGCCGCCGCTGCCGCCCCAGCCACCGCCGGGGATCGCGGAGCACCCCGCCCCCCCTTCCTTTCTTCGCCGCGCCGCCGCTTCCGCACTGATGGATGCGGCCCTTCGCAGCCCGGTGCTGTCCGTGAGCGGACCCATGTACTCGGGCAAGACCACCCTGTGCCGCGCGCTCTTCCCCCGGAAGCCATGGGTCTCCCTGGACGATCCTGACCCCCTGGAGATGGCGGCCCGGGACCCCCGTGCCTTCCTCGAGCTCTTCCCCGATGGGGCCGGGTTCCACGAGATCCAGCGGTGCCCGTCCATCCTGCCCTACCTTCGGGAGCGCGTGGCAGAGGACCCGCGACCCGGTCTCTTTGTCCTCACCAGCTCGCACCAGCTCTGCCTGGGGTCCGGAGTGCCTGAGCACCTCGGTCCCTGCCAGGCCCGCTTCGAGCTTCTCCCCCTTTCCCTGGGAGAGCTCCAGGCGGCCCGGCGGGATCCGGAATCACTCGACGCGATGCTCTTCCGCGGGTTCTTCCCGTCGATCCACGCCGGGACCCTCGACCCCGCCGAGTGGTACGGGAGCTACGTCCGGTTGCTGACGGAGCGGGAGGCGCGCCGGAGGGTGAACGTGCGGGACCCCGGCGCCTTCAGGCAGTTCCTGCAAGCTTGCGCGGGTTGGATCGGCCGGCCTGTGAACTTCTCGGCCCTTGCGCGGGACTGCGGGGTGACCCACAACACAGCCGTCTACTGGATGATGGCTCTGGAGCAGGTTCATCTCGTGCACCGGATACCCCCTCGCCGTACCCATTTCGGGGGAAGACAGGTCAGGACGGACAAGCTCTACTTCCATGATACCGGTCTGGCAGCCTGGCTCCTGGGGATCCGTGAGGAGGTCCATCTCCGTCACCACCCTCTCCGTGGATCCCTCTTCGAGTGTTGGGTGGCGAACGAGGTCCTCAAGGACCGATGCCACCGGGGGATGATCCCGGACCTCTTCTTCTGGCGGGACCGGAGGGGCCGCCAGGTGGACCTCCTGGTGAACAGGGGCGCATGCCTTCTCCCCATCGACGCGAGGGTCGGCCAGACCGTGAACAGGGGCTTCTTCCGGAGCATGGAGGAGTGGAGAGCGCTGGCCGGGGCGTCGGCGGGCCCGGGCCAGGTGGTGTACGGGGGGAGGGAACGCACCCGGCGCGGCGGCACCAGGGCGGTGCCCTGGCGGGAGTTTCCCCTGGAAACCCTCTGATCGGCCCTCGTGCCCTTTCCTCTCGCGCCTCCCGGCCCCAACTTTCCCCGCGGTTTCCGGACCTCCTCATCCCCTGAACGAGAGCCCACATGCACATCACCGTCATCGGAACCGGCTACGTGGGTCTGGTTGCCGGCGCCGGCTTCGCCGAGACCGGCAACGACGTCGTCTGCGCCGACATCGATGAGAGGAAGATCGCCCGCCTGAAGGCCGGCGAGATCCCCATCTACGAGCCGGGGCTCGAGCCCCTGGTGGAGAGAAACGTGAAGGCCGGCCGCCTTCGGTTCACCACCGACGTGCCCGAGTCCGTGCGGGCCTCGGACGTGATCTTCATAGCCGTGGGCACCCCCCCGGACGAGGACGGCTCGGCGGACCTCCAGCACGTCCTGGCCGTGGCCCGGACCATCGGCCAGTCCGCCAACGGGCGGAAGGTCGTCGCCACCAAGAGCACCGTTCCCGTGGGAACGGCGGCCAAGGTGAGGGCGGCGATCGAAGCCGAGTCCACCCATCCGGTCCACGTCTGCTCCAACCCCGAGTTCCTGAAGGAGGGGGCGGCGGTGGAGGACTTCATGAAGCCCGACCGGGTGGTGCTGGGGGTGGATTCGGAGTACTCCGGGAAGGTCCTGGCTGAGCTGTACTCGCCCTTCGTCCGCTCCGGCAACGCCATCCTCCTCATGGACGTCGCCGCGGCGGAAATCACCAAGTACGCGGCCAATTCCATGCTGGCCACCCGCATCTCCTTCATGAACGCGATAGCCCAGCTCTGCGAGGCCACCGGGGCCGACGTGGACATGGTGCGACGGGGCGTGGGCTCGGACGAGCGGATCGGGCGGGCGTTCCTGTATCCGGGGGTTGGATATGGTGGTAGCTGCTTCCCAAAGGACGTGAAGGCCCTCATCCGCACCATGGATCAGACCGGAGCGGACTCGTCCCTGCTCAAGGCCGTGGAGTCGGTGAACGAGGGGCAGAAGCGGCTCATGGTGCGGTGGGTGGTGCAGCGCTTCGGGGAGGACCTCTCCGGGCGCACCTTCGGCGTGTGGGGCCTTTCCTTCAAGCCCAACACCGACGACATGCGCGAGGCCCCGAGCCTGGTGACCATTCCGGCCCTCCTGGAGCGGGGGGCGAAGGTGGTGGCTCACGATCCCGTGGCCATGGAGGAGGCGCGGCGCCACTTCGGAGACTCCATCGGCTACGCCGAGTCCAACTACGCGGCCGTGGACGGGGCCGACGCCCTCCTCATCCACACCGAGTGGCTCCCCTACCGCCATCCGGACTTCCAGCGGATGAAGGGGATGATGAAGAGC
>JBFYZD010000129.1:0-6513 GCA_041309685.1 Gemmatimonadales bacterium
CCTCTGCCCCCTCGAGCTCGGCCCGGGCAACGCTCACCGCGTTCCGGGCGGCCGCAGCGGAGGCTTCGGCGCTCCTGAGCTGGGCCTCGGCCTCGGCCTGATCGAAACGGGCCAGAAGCTCCCCGGCTTCGACCTCATCTCCTTCCTCGACCCACACCTCGGCGATACGACCGGTTGCTTCCGCCCCGACCTCGATGACCTGGAGAGCTTCCAGACGTCCCTGCCCCTCCAGGGCCGAGGCGAAGGGGGCGGTGCCTGCCACAAGGGCATCGGCCTCCCGCTTCCCGTCGAAGGCCCCGTAGAGGGCCGCCCATGCGGCGAGGGCCAACGCGGCGACCACGAAGATGGACCGTCGGCCTCTGAGCAGGCTTCTCCACCCGCCCTTTTCTCCGGCCTCCGGGCCGGACTCGTTCCCCTGGGGGCGCTCCGTGCTATCGGTCATCTTTCCCTGATCCCCGTTCATTGCGTTCACGATTCGTTGACCTGGCCGACGGCATCGGCGGACAGGTACTCCACCAGGGCTCGGGCGGTGTCGGCCTCTGCCTCCACCACCTCCAGACGGGCCCGGGCCAACTCGACCTCGGTCGCCACACCCCGCTCCAGGGCCTCCTCCGTCACCTCCGCCGAGCGGCGGGCCGCCTCCAGGCGTCGTTGGCCTGAGCGCCAGGCAGCCAGTGCCCGCTCACGCTCGGACCGGACGGAGGCGCTCTCCAGGGAAAGGCCTTCCCTTACCTCCCGGGCCTCGATCCTGGCCTGCTCCACCCGGGCCCGGGCGGCTGCCTCCTCACCCCGCCTCCCCGGTACCAGAAGGGGGAATTTGAACATGGCCGAGAGCGTCCCCATGTGCTCCCACTTGCCGTCCCACTCGAAGGGACCCTTGGGGGCCCGGTAGTATTGAAATCCGGCCTGAACGACCAGGGAGGGCCGGGCCTGGGACCGGACGGAGCGGACCGCCGCCTCGGCGGCCCTCACCGACGCCTCGGCTCCCTGGATGGCCGCCGCCTGGGCCTCCTCCAGAAGCGCCGTGGGTTCGGTGTCGGTGAGGGCGGCCAGCGCCGGATTCCCCAGAGAGGTCGTCAACTCCAGTGGGAGTCCGGGGGAGAGTTGGGCATGGATCCTGAGACGTTCCTGGGCCACCCGCTGGGCCTCCAGGGCCTCGGCCACCCGGGACCCGATGGCGGCTGCGTCGGATTCGGCCCGAAGGAGCTCCAGCTCGCTCCCCACATCCTGCTCCAGGCGCCGGCGGGCCTGCTCCAGAGCGAACTCCGCCGTCTCCTGGGCCGTCTGCGCCGCGAGGAGTTGCTCCCTGGCCAGGAGGGCCTGGCGATAGACCGCCGCCACGTCGATCCTCATTCTGGCCCTGGCGGCCTCCGAGGCGGCCTCCGCCGCCTCCCGCTGGGCCTTGGCCGCCGCCACCGAGGCCGGGATGCGGCCCCCGCTGAAGAGGACCTGCTCCCCGGACACCCCGGCAACCCAGCCATACTCCTGTGCGGAGAAGAGGAGCTGAGGGTCCAGGACCGAGAAGGGGGCGATGGGGGCAGCCACCTCCAGGTAGCGGACCCGCTGTTCCAGAGGCGCCGAGGGGTCGGGAGCGTAGGTGGGAGCTCCCCCCACCGACTCCGCCGTGGGCTGCCAACGGAACTGAAGGCTGGCGTCCAGAGAGGGGAGCCAGGCCGCCCGGGAGGACCTCACCTCCGCCTCGGCCTCGGCCATCCTGGCCTCGGCCCTTCGCACCTCGGTTGCCCCTGCCAGGGCCCGCTCCGTGGCTTCCTCCAGGGAGAGACGAAGCGTCTGCGCTGGATGGGCCTGGGCCGTCAGGGGCGGGGGCGCCGCCAGGAGGACGAGAGCCCCCCAGAAGGTCGCAGTCCTCATCTTCATCCCTTGTCCCTCCGGTAGATGGCTTCCATCGTCACCGGCTCGCGGAGCCTATCAAGGGAATACCGGGTCCGGACGCGAAGGCCATCCGGATTGGGCGAGAGGGTCTGGAGTCGTTCTCCCTTGTCGGTGCGCATCCGGAGCACCAGGGACCCCGCTTCCACAGTTCCGGAGATCCAGGCCCTCTCCCCCCGAGGGGTCTCCTGCTCCACTTCCGGACCTCCGGGTACGACCCGGATGGATCGGCCCGCCTCTTGCACCACCAGGTAGGCGCCACCCTCCAGGCGGATCTCCAGCGTCCGGGACGGGGTCATTGCCTCCTCCAGGGCGGACCGCATCCGACCCCGAGCGAGGCGACCCAGGTCCCGTGTGGCCCTTTGCGCCACCTGAGCCGGGTCATCCCCGGCGCCCGGGTCCAGGGTATACCGCCCCGGAAGGGAGTCCGGAACCGTATGGAGTGAAACGGCGAGCAGAGTGTAGGCGACGAGTGCGTACATGATCGTCGAGTGCGTAGGGTGAGTACCGTCCTTCCTTGCCATGGAATACTCACCCGGCACCGCGTCCCCCGCAGTCGGGAGGACGCTGCACTTCGTGTGAGCAATCCCCCGACAGCGCTCCCGGCACCGTTGCTTTAGATTGCATTGGACGCCCCCCCAGGACCTTTGAGGAGGTGCAGCCGTGACCCACCACATCTTCGTCGTGGATGACCACCCCCTGATGCGGCGCGGCTATCGCTCCCTTCTGGAGTCCCAGCCGGACCTCCGGGTGTGCGGCGAGGCGGGGTCCGTGAAGGAGGCCCTGGGGGGGCTCCAGGATCTGGAACCGGATCTGGTGATCGTGGACATCGCCCTCGGGGAGAGCAGCGGACTGGACCTCATTCGTCGGCTTCACGGCCGCCGACCGGATCTGCCCATTCTCGTGGTGTCCATGCACGAAGAGGTCCTCTACGCAGAGCGGGCCCTTCGGGCGGGGGCCCGGGGGTACCTCACCAAGGGGGAGGCGGATGCGGATCTGGTGGCTACGGTGAGGAAGCTCCTGGCCGGCGGGCACCACCTGACCCCCCGAATGCAGGCCCGGGCCATCCAGCAGATGTCCGGCCGGGCTGCCGGGCCCGGTCTTCCGCCTGAGGCGGCCCTCACCGACCGGGAGCTGGAGGTCTACGAGCTTCTGGGCCGAGGCTTCTCCACTCGGGAGGTCTCGGACACACTGCGGATCAGTCCCAAGACCGTGGAGACCTACAGAGGGCGGATCAAGGAGAAGCTCGGCTTGTCGGATAGCGCGGAGCTTCTCCACCGGGCCGTCCGGTACGCCCAGGACCGGGGGTTGGTGTGACGCCGAGGCTCCCGCCGGCGCCTCATAAGCTTGGAGGGGATCCACGGATTCGCCGGCTGATCCTGGAAGAGTACGCACAGGCCGATCGCCTCCGGGCGTCCCTCCTGGCCGGTGTCTTCTTCTTCTTCGCCGCGGTCTTCGCTACCCTGTGGATCCTCACCGCCATCAAAGCCCGCTCCCCGGATCCTGCCGTTCCGCCTCGCCTCCTCCTGGCCGCCGCCGGCGGTACGGTCCTCGGGGTCCTGGAGCTCCTCCTTCGCCGTCAGGCCGTCAGGATCCGGCAGCGTCGAAGACGGGTCATTCTCTGGTATGGCTCCACCGTGGCGGAGGTGGGGATCATCACCGCCGGCTGGATGGCCTTCGCCGGCGTTCTCCCGGATGGGAACGCCCTCTTCCCGGGAGCCGTGGGATTCGCCGCCCTCACGGTGCTCTCGGCCCTCCGCCTGGACTGGCGTATCGCCGTCTTCACCGGGGTGCTTTCGGCCCTTGCCAGCGCCACTACCCATGTGTTCCTGGACCCGGGCCCCATCCCCCTCGGATCTCGCCCGGGGCCTCTGGGGCCCGTGAGTTCCCTCCTGACCATCGGAATCCTCTCCGGCCTGGTGGCGGAGCAGGCCCGACGACGGACCTTCCACGCCATCGGAGCCGTGGCGGCCAGGAAAGAGCTGGAGAGGGAGGTCATGAGGGCGGCGGAGACGGAGCGCCAGCGGGTGGGGCGGGATCTCCACGACGGGCTGGGAGGCCGCTTTTCCGGCTTGGCTCTTATCGCCGAGGGGCTTGCCAGGAGGGTAGAGGGAGGACAAGCGGCCGGAGCGGATGAGCTGCGGGAGCTGGCGTCCCTGGCCGGGGAAGGGGCCGACGAGACCCGTCGGCTGGCTCGAGGGCTGGACCCGGCTCCTTTGGCGACGGGACTACCGCAGGCCCTGCGGGGTCTGGCCGACCGGACCGAGTCGGCAGGCACACCATGCACCTTCCTCTTCGAAGGCGACGCGGTGCCTGAGGACAGGGAGGTCACGCTGCACCTCTATCACATCGCCCAGGAGGCCGTCACCAATGCCATCCGGCATGGAGGGCCGTCGCATGTCGACCTGCGTCTCACGGTCCGGGCAGGTACGATCGCACTCGATGTCCGGGATGACGGGTCCGGCATTCCAGAGGAACCAGCCGAAGGACTCGGCCTTCGGACCATGCGAAAGAGAGCTGCACTCCTCGATGCGGTTCTCCTGGTCAGAAGAGGACCCCAGGGGGGGACCGCTGTCAGCTGCGTCGTGCCCCTGGAGCCTGAAGTTCTTCCTGGATGATCCGCAAGGGGGGAGACCCGTGCCGCCGGAACGCGATCCAGATGCCCAGCGCCAGGGAACCGAAAATGAGGATCGTGCCGAGCACCACACCGCCCGGGGCGTCGTCTGCTTCCGCGTAGGCGGCCAGCAGGGCGCCCGCGTAGATGCCGACGGCCGCGACGACGATGGCGGTGACGAGTCTTGCGGCGGACGTGAGCATGGCGATTCTTCCGAGACCCGAACGGCGACCGGTAGGCGAGGACGGGCAAGAGTACTCCACAGTGTGAAGCCCCGCAAACCCGCAAGTCCCTGGGAAGGAACCGGGGCCTCATGAGAGCCGCTCTTTGTGGGGATCCTTGGTTGGTTCGCACCTCCATGGTACCCACAAGGGGCGGGCTCTCAATATCCGTCAACTGAAATCCGCCGTGCACGTGGATCTGTGGTGCAGGAACGCGGCATGCCCGCCACGAGTGCTCAAGATTGGGCCCTTGCGTCCCGAACGCTCAAGCGTCCCCCCGCACCGTAGGCGAGAATCTGTTCGCCACATGTGATTAGGGTTCCACCGAGGACACGCGTCGTCGCGATGATCATCCTATCCGCCGAATCACCATGGGGGTCACCAGGCAGCCGCGTGCTCTCCACCGCGACCTCCGGTGTCAGGTCGTCCAGGAGCACCTGGAGACCTACCTGGCCCTGGCCCACGAGGCCGACCCCATGGGCGACGGCGTTCCGGGTTTCGTGGAGGACGAGTTCCGGAGCTACCTGAAGTGTGGCATCCTGGCCCACGGGTTCGCACGAACCGGCTGCGCCTCCTGTGGGTACGACTTCCTCGTCGCGTTTTCCTGCAAGGGCCGGGGCGCCTGCCCCTCGTGTAACGCCAAGCGCATGGCCCAGACGGCGGCCCACCTGGTGGAACACGTCTTCCCCTACCTCCCCGTGCGCCAGGTGGTGCTCTCCGTCCCCAAGCGCCTGAGGCCCTTCCTCCATTACCCGCCCCACACAGCCGGCGCCGTCCTCCACTTCCTCCTGCGGGCCCTCCAGGCCACGTTGAGGGAAGTCTGCCCCACCGCTCCAGCTTCGGCCTCCTTCGGCGCCGTGAGCTTCCTCCACCGCTTCGGCTCCTCCCTCAACCCCCATTATCAGCACACGATCCGAAGGAGGGTTCTCCGCCACTGTGCCCACTACGGCATCCTGGAGCCCCACGAGGCCGAGGACATGCTCACGTGGGATCACGGCGGCGGGTCGTCCAGCCTCGATGCCAGCGTCCGCATCGAGGTCACCGAACGGGCCCACCAGGACAATGCCCTCGCCGCCCAGAACCTCTCAGGCCGGCTCCGCCTTCCCTCCCCACCGGAGATACGCCGAGACCGAAAAGCCCCCCGGATCCTGACTCCCCACCTCCCTCGCCCCCACCCGCCCACTGGGCCGCGCTTCGGGCCCGGATCTATGAGACCTCTCCCCTGACCTGCCCCACCTGCGCCGCTCCCCTCACCTTCATCGCGCTCCTTACCGATCCCCAGCCCATCGCCCAGATCCTCACCCACACCGGCGAGCCCACCTCCCCACCAAGGCCCTCCCCGCCCGGGGACCGCCCCAGGCCGAACTCACCTTCGAGCTCGGCGCCCACGACGCCGACGAGGTCGTCCAGGAGTACCCCCCGGACGACCTCGATCAGACTCCGGACCCTGACCCCGCCCAGCCCGACCCCATCCCGGACGACGACTTCGATCAGACCTGAGGCGCCTGACCTCCCCTCGCCTCCGCTCCCGCCCCGGGCGCGCCCGCCCGGACCCACCAGCCCCCTCGCTTCAGCCCCTCCTCCTCCCAGTCAACCGCTTCCTTGCTCAATCCTACCGCCGACGCGCAGATACCATCAGGATCTGTTCGGTGGAAGGGCCGGAAGGACCCTTGAGATCCCTTCTATGGGGCAGGCTGTCAACACACACCCCACCCGCCCGCTGACGGCAAACGGTGTGACCGCCAGCGTCCGTAGCTTCCGCATGTCCGGATCGTTGGTTGGAGCCCG
>JBFYZD010000130.1:0-17574 GCA_041309685.1 Gemmatimonadales bacterium
CGTCTCCCCGCCCCACCATGGACTCCGCCGCCCACAGGACGAGCTCCGCGAACGTCTTTCTGGCGGCGTCGGATCTGGTGCAACGCAGGGTGCGGCGGAAGCGGTGCGCCACTCCGGACGGCGTCATGTCCAGCAAGCCCGAGACCTCCCCCCAACTCCCACCGTACCTGCAGGCCGCGAACCCGACGCGGACGCGCCGGATGACCTCCGGGAGAGCCACACGGCCGGATCGCTCGGCTCGCCAGAGCGTCGATCGGTGACAACCGAGGGCCGATGCGACCTCGGAGAGGCTGGCCATGGGCTCCCCCTCCTGCGCCCGGTCGGTGAGGAGCCGGAAGGCCGCACGCAGGAGGGGGATCCGTGGCGCTCCCTCCAGTCCGAGGGCCGAAAGGCCGGGAAAGAACCGGGCCGTGGACCTCTCCAACACCCATCGGGAGAGAAGGAGGGGTGAGTCGGTCTCCGCCAGGAAGAGGTTCTGCGGCCCCAGGAGACTCCACCCCTGCGCGGCGTTCCTTCGGTGCCACTCCCCGGGCCTCGGCACTCCGAGAATGGGAACCCCGGCCTCGGAACACAGGCGGGCCGTGTCTTGCCACATCGCCGGATCGGCGCTCCCCACCCAGGAACAGACACAAAGTAGGGAAGCGTCCCCGAGTTGCCGGAGCACCGAGTCGGGCTCCGATCCTGAAACCATCGCCCAGGCTGGCGGCAGGAGGCGCCGGAGTCGCTGGGCGTCGAGGTCGCTCCCTACCACCAGGATCCTGCCGGGCTCACCTGGACGGCTGGCCCAGAAGGCCGGCGGCGCCAGGCGCGAACAGGGTGAATCCACCACGGTTCCTCGGGTGTGGACGCGAACAGGGATCTGACCGCCCCCGCTGGGCCACCAGGGCACCCCAGGCTGGGGGCTGGGGGCTGGGGGCTGGGGGCTGGGGGCTGGGGGCTGGAAGGAAGGTAGAGTCCCTGCGGGAAGGCTGTCAACAGCGGACCGCCCAGGGTGGCGCGTGGGCTGCGATCGATCAAGGCGGCGATCTCCCGGTTCGAGATTCCCGTGCCGCCTTGCAGGGCATCGAGAATCCTGAGGTCCGTTGCCAGAACGAGGGGTTCCCCCACGGGGTGGAGGACGGGTGGTCCGATTCGCTCGAGGCGCTGGCGGAGGCGCGAATGAGCGACGGAGATCTCCGCTCCGCACCCTTCCGCTTTCCAAAAAACCCCCCCGAAGACCATGGAAGGGTACCTCTACCGGGCCGTCTTCGAGGAGCACTTCCCCCTCCCCTCGGCGGTGGAGTGCGAGCCGGGGGGGAGACCCGGCGGCGAGCCGCACGCCGGAGGTGCTGGCCTGGCACGCGGCCTTCGCCGCCCGGGCCGATCCTTCGGGACGGGCGGTGCGGGGGGTGCACCAGGAGGCGTACGAGTAGGGAGGGCCGGGCGCGGGGCGCGGGGCCCGGCGCAGCGGGTTGCAGGTTAGGCGTGGGCGGCGCGAGCCGGCGTGCTGCACGGCGAACCGTGGGCGCGCCGCTTCGAAAGGCCAGTGCCGGGGGGTCGGGACGCGTTTCCTGTGAAACGCGTTCTTCTCCCCGACGGGCCGGCGGCATCCTGGGCGCCGCCCCCTCCGACCATTCCGTCGTCCCATCCCCGGTTCCTCCCTGAGATCGAGACGCCGTCAGGCACACCTCTCGACCTCCCGAGTCCTCCGTGTCCCTCGCGGAGGTGCTCGAGGAACGCAATCCGCTCCGGCTCCGTGCGAGCCCCCGGGGCCTCAAGCGAGCCGTGCTGGCCTATCCGCCCACCCACAGCCGGCACGCCGGCTCCCCCTCCCACCTGCGCGGCTGCATCACCCGCGCGCTCCCCAATCGTTCGCCCTGAGTCTTGCATTTCTTATGCAGACACATAAGAGATGCCCCTTCCCCCCCAGTGTCCGTCACGCCAAGGGCCCCTTTCGGCAGACGCGAGTACCTCATAGTTCTTATCAGGTATGATAATTTACTCCGCCGCCCCCTCCTCCCATCGGGACCCAGATTCGCCACCTGCGAAAGGGGCAGGGCCTGACCCTGTCGGAGCTCGCCGAGTTGGCGGGCACCAGCACCCCGACCATGCACCGGTATGAGGGCGGGTGGGACCGATTCGAGCTGAGCACTCTCCGGAGGATCGCCGCTGCATTGGGCGCGGACCTCGAGGTACGGCTGGTCCCCAACCCACAGCATCCCCCCTTGGTCGAACGGGACCCGGAAGAAATCCTGACCCTCGCGGCTCCCCTTTTCTGGGACCGGAAGCTCCTCGCTGCCGACCTTGACACGCACCCGGGATGGGTCCTCGGGCGGGTCCTGATGTTCGGATCACGACCCCAGGTGAGGGCTGTCCGGCGGTACCATGGAGACAGCGCGATCCTGAAGGCGATCTCGGGAAGGGAGATCGACCCTCGGACCCGGAATTACTGGGAGCTGATCCTGGAGGAACGATGCACCCCAAGGTCCTGAGCGCGAACGCATGGAAGACGGTCCGGTCTCTGGCCAGTGCAGGATGGCTCGATTCCTGGATTCTGGCCGGGGGAACGGGCCTCGCCCTCCATCTGGGACACCGGTACTCGGAGGATCTGGGTCTCTTCGGGAACCTGCCCTTCGATCCGTCGGGTCTGGCCGAAGCTCTGTCCAGGGTCGGCCGGGTCCGGGTGCAGCAGAGCGCAGCGGATACCTTGCATGTGGAGCTGAACGGATTCCGGGTCGGCTTCCTCCGCACCCGGACGCCGTTTCTCTTCCCCGGGACTGTCTATCGCCGCCTGACCGTGGCCGATCCCCGCGACATCGCGGTCATGAAAGTGGTTGCCATCGGGGGCCGAGGCAGCAGGAAGGACTTTGTTGATCTCTTCTTCTACCTCAAGAGCGGGGGAACGCTGGCCGGGGTCTTCTCCCTTCTGGACCGGCGGTACCCGGGGCTGGACTTCAATACCTACCACCTCCTGAAGAGCTTGGTCTACTTCGAGGACGCCGAGGAAGAGCCCCTGCCGCAGATGATCAGGCCGGCGGAGTGGGCGGCAATCAAGCGGCTCATGATCGAGGAGGTTCGCCGGCTTTCCTGAGGGAGGCGTCGGGCTGCCTCGTTGAAGAGGAGCGCCCCGCCATCTCGGACTCGGCGCAAGCGCCGGGGGCCCGGGGTGGCGGAGTGGTGGAGGGGAGAGCCAACGGGAGAGCGGCTTTCCGATCCCTCCATCGAACAAGACGAACGGGGTATTCCCTTCGCGCCATCACCCACCATCTCTTATGGTGTGCCCTCAGTTGACCGGACCCGCCTCCGTGCGGGAGAGGACTATCCAGCTGACCTGTCCGAGTTCGACAGGTTCTTCCCGGATGACGCGGCCTGCGAGCGCTACTTGGAGCGCCTGCGCTGGCCGAACGGCTTCGTGTGCCCGTGGTGCGGCGACACGCGTAAGCCGTGGCGCACGACGCGCGGCCCTTGGCTCTGCCCCGGGTGTCGGCGCCGGGTGTCGGTGACGGCTGGGACGATCTTCGAGGGGACACGCAAGCCGCTCAAGCTGTGGTTCATCGCCGCATGGGAGATCACGGGGCACAAGTACGGGGCCAACGCTCTCAACGTCAAGCGCAGGCTCGGCGTCGGGAGCTACAAGACCGCCTGGTCCTGGTTGCACAAGTTCCGCCCCGCCATGGTCCGACCTGGCCGCGACGCGCTCGGCGGCGTGGTCGAGGTCGACGAGACCTACGTCGGGGGGGAGGAGTCAGGCGCTCGAGGCCGTTTCACCGACAAGAAGGCGATCGTTGCCGTCGCGGTCGAGGTCAAGGACGAGGGCTACGGCCGAGTGCGGCTCCGCCACATCCCGAACGTGCAGACCGACACGTTGGAACGGTTCGTGACGGACGTGATCGCGCCGGGGGCCACCGTTCACACGGATGGTTGGACGGGCTACCGGAGGCTCAACCGACTCGGATACGACCATGTCGTGACGAACCAGTCGAAGTCCGACGACCCCGCGCATACCCTCATGCCCGGCGTTCACCGGGTGGCCTCGCTCCTGAAGCGCTGGCTCATAGGGACGTTCCAAGGGGCGGTCAGCCGAGAGCACCTGGACTACTACCTCGACGAGTACACGTTCCGCTTCAACCGGCACACGTCCGGCTCGCGAGGGCTACTGTTCCATCGGTTGATTGAGCAGGCGGTCCGAACGACGCATACGCCCACCAAGGATCTGTTCCTGGGGACTGGACGCGGCCGTCAGTAGCTCCGCCCCTTCGGCTTCTGCGGTGGTGCCCCCTCTTTGAATGGCCCCTCTCGGCCAATGCGGCGAAGGAACGCTCTCTCGACTGGATCGCGAGGGGGTCGGGTCATCTCCCGAACGTCCGTCCGGGCCTGAGAACGTCGAACACGTTCGAGGCGCTCGGCCCACTTCTCGCGCAGGTCCGGCAATGATTCCTTCATGTCACCCTCTGTTCAGATGCGAGGCGGGCCGGTGACCATACCTGACGACCGCAGGTCCGGCAAAAACACCGTCTCGGACCACGCCCTCGAATCCGTTCCAGCAAATCGCGCAAGATTTCGTCCGTCACCGGGTCATCGGACCTGGCCAGCTCACGGAGTGCTTCAAAGGCATCAAGAGAATCCTCGCGTCGCAACCCATCAAGCAGCCAGCCCTCATCGAGTTCGTCTCCGAAGGCGGCGAGCATGTCCACCGCCTGCTCGCCATACGCAGTGTAGTCCCACTGCTTGAAACCGACCACGCGGTCGCACAGGGCGACTTCCTTGGTCACGATCCGAAAGACCGACTCGCCCACCCGGACCTCTTCGGTAGGCCCCGCCACTGGGCTTGAGACTTGTTCAATGAGAAGATCCCCGAATACCCAATGTCGCCCTCCCTGCTTGTTGAACCCCAGAGACTCAAAGATCTCGTTCACCTGCTTCGTACCTTCGCGCACCCGGTCGATGACGTAGTCCAGATCGCCGGACAGGTAGATACCCGGGGCATGGATCTCGATGGCGGAGCCGCCTACCAGCGTGGCGGAGAAACCCTCCGGCTCGAACGCCTCGTGAAGCACGCCCGCGATCTCGGCAACCTGCTCAGCATGAGCGAGCGGATCTTTCGCGAGCCCCACCGCCAGGATCATCTGGAGCCGCGCACGCAATGTCAGCATATGCTTAGACAGCGTTATTTTCCATCGAGGTTCCCCACTCCCGAGCTTCCTCGCGACTCACCACAATATTTGGGATGAGGTGGCGCGAAGGGGATACACAATTAAGACGAATGGTGGGTACTTGGGGTCGAAGGTGACCTCGGTGTAGAGCACCCGCAGCCCCGCGAGGGCGTCGACGATGGCCCCCCTGACCCTGACCGTTCCCGCCCGGACCAGGAGGGAATCGAGGCGAAGGGGATAGGGCTCCAACTCGATCACGAGCGTGGTGTCAGCCTCGATCACCAGGTCGAGGTTCCGGCTACGGTACCCCCTTGAGGTGGTGGAGGAAGCGGAGGTTGGCCGCGACCTGGACGTGCCACGGAAGCAGGCGGTCCGTTGCGGCTTCCAGCTGGCCGGTGGCCACGGCCAGGCCGTGCCTGCAGACCTTCCAGGCTCTTCTCCCTCCGATCCCCGGCCGATCCCCGCCCCTCGCCCGACCCGACCACCAGACCCCCCACTCTCCCAATGGCGTTTGGCCCAGAAGGTGCCCTATCTTGTTTATCCGCCCTCTTCCCGAAGGATGCGCGGCCCCCGGGATGCCCAGGGCTCCGCAGGATTGGGATGAATCCGCTTTCCTGAGTGGAGGGAACCATCGATGGTCCCGTCCCGAGCTCGACTGCTTCTCCTCTCCACCACGGCTGTCCTCGCCGGGGCCTTTGCCAGGCCTGCCTCCTCCCAGATCATTCGGGGCCAGGTGCTGGACGCGACGGACGGAAGGACCCTGGCCCTCGCCCAGGTCATGCTGCTTCCCGTGGACGGAGACTCCGTGCTTCAGGGCGTGGTGGCCTCGGAGGAGGGCGGTTTCGAGCTCCGCCTCCGTGGCGCGGGCACGTACCGCCTGAGGGCCGAGCTCCTGGGATACGCCAGCGTGACCAGCCTTCCCTTTCACGTGGAGTCGCGGCAGATCCGCTCCGTGGAGCTGCGGATGGACCGCGAAGTGATCGTCCTGAGCCCCCTCACCGTCGTAGCCGAGCGGACGGAGTCCGTGACGATGACCGACGTGAGGCGCCGGGAGCGGCTCGGATTCGGGACTTTCCTCTTCCGGGAGGACCTCGAGGCGCGGAGCGGATCAAGGCTGGAGGAAATCCTGGTGGCATCGGGCCTGACAGTCTCGCACTACCTGCACTCCCCCGAGAACAAGGCCCGCGGTCTCGGGGGTACGGTGGCCGACCCGAGCTCCGGCCTTATCCCCATTCCTCTGGTGTCCGCCCGCCAGGCCGGATTGCGCCAATGCTATTCCAGCATCTACCTGAACGGTGCGCGGGTCGTCACCGGCGACCAGTTGCACGATTCGCTGCGGGTAGAAATGGCGCTGGAACGGTCATTCGACATCTTCCAGTTGAGGCCCGAAGAGATCGAGGCCATCGAGATCTACCGAGGCCCTGCCCAGGTCCCCGCCGAGTTCGGGGGCGTCGGCAGCGATTGCGGGGTGGTGGCCCTCTGGTCCCGTGAGGGACGCTTCGAGTGGCGGGCCGCAAACCACGACCCGCCGCCGGCCCGGCTACGGGTTGGGGCATCGATCGGTCGGCAGCGTCTCTCCGGGTACCTCCCCCCGGAGGCTGGCGTCTCCTTCGAAGCCACCGCCTCCGTAGCGGCCCTATCGCGAGTCGGAGCCTCCGCATTCCTCGGCCTCGGGCAGTTCACTCTCCCGGCGGGGGTGGTCTCCTACCTCACGCAACTCGACGAGGAAGTCCCGCACGACGTTGGGGCCACAACCCTCACCCTCCTCTCGGCGGGTATCGGCCCCAGGGTGGCTCTGCGCCAGACCCATCGCGTTCGGCCCGTGCTCTCGGCCCGCTTCCTGGTGGCCAGCCGCAGCTTCTCGGCTCCGACGACACGGAATGATCGTCCGACCCGCTTCCGGTCGCGGGGCTGGGGGGTCGGGCTCGCGGGAGCCCTGGAGGCAGATCTGGGAGGTCGACTGACCGCCGAAGTGACGCTCGGGTGGAGCGGATACTCCTTTGCCCCTTTCCCTTTGCTCGCTGCGGTGTGGAAACTGCACGGCAGCCGTTGGTCGGGAACGGCGCTGCAGGTCGGGGCGTCGTGGGGCCTGGACCCACGGTCCCCGTAGACCGATCCCCCCGGGACGGGCCGGGATTGACGATCTTGATCGCGCTTTGTGACGGAATGATGCGGAAGAGGTCGAGAAACCGCCCCGGGGCGGGACCATCTTCTCCCCCGTGCACTTCGCGCGCCCATCCTCCAGTCCACCCGAGCGACCCATGCCCAGAGCCGAGCTTCCCGACCTCGACCGACGCGCCTTCCTGAAGGCCGGCGCCGCCGGCGCCGCCGCCCTCCTCGTGCCGGAGTGGATCGCCGCCGACCCGTACGCGCCTCTTCCAAGGAGGGTGCCCGGGGCGCCGGTACGCATCCGGGGACGGGTCCGGAGCGGGGGCCGGGGGGTGGCGGGCGTGCCCCTCTCCGACGGGCTCGAGGTGGTGCGGACCGGACGGGACGGGAGCTTCGAGCTTGTCACCACCGCCGACCGGGACTTCCTGCGGCTGAGCCTGCCGGCAGGGTACAAGATCCCGCGGTGGCTACCCTGCGGGGGCTGGGTGGCCCCGAGGCCATCGGGATCGCCGACGGCGACATCATGTTCGACCACCTGGAGCTCTACCCCGAGTTCGAGCGCGGCGTCTCCCGCATGGGGATCCCGTTCTTCCAGGTGGTGGGCAACCACGACCTGGATCAGCGGAGCGTCACCGACGACAACTCCACCGCCACCTTCACCGGCCGCTTCGGTCCCCGCTACTACTCCTTCGACCGGGGCGCGGTGCACTACGTGGTCCTGGACGACGTGTTCTGGCACGGCGCCGGCTATCTGGGTTACCTGGGCTCGGATCAGCTGCGCTGGCTGGAGAACGACCTCAAGCACGTGGAGGCGGGGCGGCCGGTGATGGTGGCCTCCCACATTCCGGTGCTGGGGAGCCGCCACGTCCGCCAGGGCGAGCGGAACCCCTCCACCGGGATCAGCGTGGCCAACCGCCAGGCGCTCTACCGACTCCTGGAGCCCTACCGCGCCCACGTCCTCACCGGACACACCCACGAGAACGAGCACGTGTTCGAGGGCGGGGTGCACGAGCACGTGAGCGGGACCGTGTGCGGCGCCGGGTGGGGACCGATCCCCTGAGCGAGGAGCTGCACCGGGGCGAGGACATGCCCCCTCACCGCCCCTGGGTGGACCCCTACCCCGTGGGGCACCTCTTCCATGCCCCCGCGTCGGAGAGCGCCCGGGAGATCCGGGTGGAGGCCACCGACCGCTTCGGGAGGAGCTATTCGGCGACGGTGAGGTAGGCAACGGGAGCCTCGCCGGCGGCGGGTGGCGCGAGGAGACGCGAGGGACCCTCCTCACCACCCCGCTTCACCGGCCGCGCATTCCGCTCACGATCCGACCATGTCGGGCGAAAACACTCACTTTCCTATCTCCCGATGGCACTCCCTCCAGAGGCCCTCCACCGCTTCCGCCTCCTCCGGCGTGAGCATCTCGAACTCCTTCTCACGTGCTCGCTTCGACAGTCGCCCGCCCCCCTGGGCGAGGAATGAATGCAGAAGGTCCACCGTCGAATGCGGCATATCCCCCAGAAGCCGCTGGACCCGCTCGACGAAGCGATCGAAACCTTCGAGATAGGCGACCTCCCGGGGAAGATCGTGTTCGACGGTTTCCTTCACTCGCTCGTACAGGAACTCAGCATGGGCGGTCGCGTCGAAGTACCGGTAGAATCGGTCCGTTTCGTTCACCACCCGCACGTTTCCGCGTTCTGTGGCCTCCCATTCGACGTACTCGCGCATAGGGGCTGAGTACGATCGAAGGACCTTCCCATACTCGGACACGTGTCTCAGGATGGCGGCACTCACCGGGAAGACGAGCCCATCGGGACTGTAGCCCGCCCGCGCCAGCACGTGGTGGATCAGCCAACGATGGATTCGCCCGTTGCCGTCCGCGAACGGGTGGATATAGACGAAGCCAAACGCGACGACGCTCGCAGTGATGACCGGGTCCATCCCACGCTCCAGCGACCTCCTCTGCAACTCGATCAAGCCCGTCACCAGATCATGGAGGTCTTCCGGACGTGCACTGATGTGCTCGGGCAGAGGAGCGCGCGTCACTCGGTCGTGCTCCCCCACGAACCCGCCCTCATGGCGTAGCCCCGGCTTCACGAAACGGGTGTCGCCGAGGACGATTCGCTGAAACCGCACCAACTCCGCAATGGACAGATCCACGTCACCAGCTTCACCGATTGCACGTCCCCACCGTTCGATGCGATTCAGCCCGGGCCGCTCTCCTTCGATCTGGAAAGAGGATCGACTGTCGCTCAGGAGGAGGAACGCTGCGGCCCGTGATACCACATCCGGATGCGTTCGGCCGAGCACCTCTCGCGCTCTCTCGTCCCAACCGTGGCGAACATAGGCTCGCAACTCCGGAGTCCATCGGACCATCGGGCAAAACGCCGGCGGGCCGGGGAGGTTGTCCACCACCCGGTGGCGCGAAGAGATCTGCCCCTCTCCGGAAGCGACCTGTAGCTCCGGATCCACGACCGGCTCGGCCTTCACCTTCGGCGCATCCGGTAAGTCCAGCGTCCGTCCGGTGAGCCACTCGTAGAGGAACCAGATTCGGCGCGAGTACTTCCCCGTGGGGGTGGTCCTGACGATTTCCGTCACCTCACCCGGGTCAATGGACCGGAAGAGCGCGGCCAGGACGGAGAGGTCCACGCCCTCGCGCTTCAATGCGAATTCGAGTTGGGCACCTAGATCATCCGAAGGCCGGCGCCGAACCGACACCCCGATCCACTCGCGGGTGGACTTCGGGTGGTGGCCTGTGGAGGTGAAGGCCAGGACCGGAGGAAGGGGCAGGGCCAGGTCGTAGCGATCAATGATCGCCGAATAGCCGGCGAGCCATCCCTCCTCCGGGAGTACCCGGCCGCGCAGCTCCTTCACGACGCGCGCATAATCTTCACTCGTGCTCGAAACTCTTCCTATACGCTCACGAAGTGGTGTCATCCTGACATAATAATCACTCCAGCGATGCGAGTCAAGTGGCCCCGGGTTGAGAGAGGAACCGAACCGGTGCAGGAAGCTCGCCGCGGGCGCACGCGAACCGGGCCACGGCGGCCTTCCTCACCACCTCCATGATGCTGGCGCAGCCGTTCACTCTCGCCGGGCCCCGGGTGAGGACGGGGTGCCGGTAATCCATCACCGATCAGGAGCAGAATGGGCAGAATGGGCCCTTGGACGCCCTATCCTCCGGCGTACCCGGAGACACTCACCCGATCACCATGTCTCGCTTGGGTGATTCCGCCAGTCCCGCCAGGAGAACCGGGATGGGAAGGACCGGGACGTCGCCTTCCGGATCGAACACGCCCCGAGTTGCAACGATGCCCTGCCCGAAGGCTTTCGTGATAGCAAGGCGTGCGTGGCCAATCCTCGAGTCGCTGTCTCCCTTGACCTCGATGGGGATGCGCCCTCCTCGCCCATGGGACGTGGCTGGGACAACGAAGTCCAACTCCCGGTTGTTGGTTGAACGCCAGTAGCCCACCGCTCCCGGTACCGGGTCGGCCTGGGTGAGGGCATGAGCCGCGGACCGAAAGAGCGCGACGGCCACGGCGTTCTCTACGGCTCCGTCCTCGGATGGGCGCCGGGCACCGGGCATCAGCAGAGGCGCGATCTCACCCAGAAGCGGATCGATGAAGTACACCTTCCGTTGCTTGCTCGGCTGCAGCGCGCCACCGGACAAGTCCCAGAAGTAGACCGTGAGAAGCGAAAAGGCCTCGGAAAGGAACTCTACGTACTCTCGTGCGGTGTGATTGCTGGCCATCCCCATGGCCTTCGCCGTGCCGTCCCATTTGAGCGGGGTCCCGAGGGCGACGGCGACCTCCTCGAGCAGCTTTGCGGCGGCAGTCTGGTTCCGACCGGATTGGGCGATGTCGCCGGCGATTGCGGCCCACAACATGCGGATCGTCCCCGGCCGCGGGTGGCCGTCCCCGGAAGATCTGTAATCACGAATCGCGGCCGGGAAGCCGCCGACACGAAGATACGTCCGGAACGCACGCTCGAGATCGGTCGAGAGCAGGTTGAGCCGGCGCACCAGCGTTCGGCCTCCAGCTCCCAGATAGCCTTCGAGGTCGGACTCCTCAGCTGGGAGCGGAATCCCCTCCACCTGGATGCAGAAATCCCGGAAGGACATGGGCAGGTGGAGGAAGTCCGCACCGTTGCCGCGGCGCCCGGGGAGCTGTTCGGCTCCCGCCTTCAGATCGTGGGCTGAAGAGCCGGTGAACAGCAGGAAATCCCTCCGCGTGAGGCCCTGGTCCCACGCCACCTTGACTCCGCGCTGCCACTGCGGAACCGACGTCACTTCATCCAGGAAGATGTACCACGGCCCGTCGGGATCGGGATGAAGGCTCTTCGCACGGCGAACAGCGTCGTAGAGGATGTCCGGCCGCTGGTGAAGGTCGAAGCTGAAGTAGAACACACGCGATTCCCCACGCTCCAGGAGGCGTTGGATCAGTCGCTTCGTCAGGGTGGTCTTGCCCGCCTGACGGGGTCCTCGGAGGGTGTGCGCGTCCCCCAGCGTGACCGGGAGGCCCTCGAGTAGAGGAGGCTTCCATTGCACGGGCGCGGCCTCGAACTCGCGAATGTGAGGGTCCCTGCCCACCGCCGCCGGGTCAGACCACCAGGGATTCCAGGTCACGATCTGCTCGTCCAGAGTAGCCATACTGTCCCCTGTCTTGGTATCGTGATCCTAAAAATTACCCTATTTTGTAGGAGTCCGATCCCATTATATGGGGTAGTGACGCCGTGATGCAAGCTGCCTTGACCTGCGGAGGCGCGGAATGCCATCACGCCGGGTTCCGGTCGGAGGTGCGGGTTCGAGCCCCGCTTGAGTTCGACCCCGCCGAGCCTGAGCCCATCCCCGACGACGACGACTTCGATCAGACCTGAGAAGGGTTAGCGCGAGTCGTCCCCACATTCCCCAACGGGGCTCGCCGAAGGCGCGTCCACCACCGTCGAGAAACCCTTCCTCCCGGGCTCTCTTCCCTCCGATCCCCGGCCGATCCCCGACCCTCGCCCGACCCGACCACCAAACCCCCCACTCTCCCAAGGGCGTTTGGCCCAGAAGGTGCCTTCTCTTGCCTATCCGTAGTTGGTCGAAGTGGCCAACGCGGTCCGGGATGAGCTCACCGACTTCGAGCTGGAGCTGGTAACGGGAGGAACCCAGGAACTGATCTGTTGGCGCCAGGGGATGCGGGCGGCTGAAACGGTGGCTCCCCTGCCCTACGAGGGCTCGGATGACGATGACGGGGGCTGCTGACCCACATCTCGGAGGTACCGGCCGATCGGCTGAGCCGCGGCGGGGCGAGCGCACCCTGAGGAGTCCTCGGAGAAGCGAGCCGGCGGACTCCAGCGGCACAGGCCAGGCCGCCGACCCGAACCCCCCTGTGAGGGACTGCCTGCGCGGAGGCCCGGTGGGCGCGGAAGGCTCCGTCAGGGGTCTTCCCCCGGCTGGGGATGGTCCGAAACGCCCGGTCCCTGGCGGGAAGATGTGACCATGACGGGGCTGGCCGCCACCTGGCAGCGCCACCGCGGGCGCCCCTCCTCAGGCTCCCGGGCGGCCGCCGCGATGGACCGCCCGCCCCGGCGCCATCACAGATCCAGCTCCATCCGCTGGATGACGGGCCGATACCCCATGCGCTCATAGAGCCGTATGGCCGCCCCATTGCTGGACCAGACGGTGAGCTGCATGGCTTCGAGGCCCCGTGCCTCGGCCCAGAACTTCGCCTCCTCGATGAGCTTCGTCCCGATTCCGCGGCCGCGATGTCCCTCGTCGACCACCATGTTTTCGATCACCGCGAGGCGCCCGGGGATGAACATGGGAGCGTCGGGGCGACCACCCGTCTTGACCTCGGCGAACCCGACCACCCGATCGTCGAGCAGGGCCAGAAGGAAATCCGAGTCCGGGCTCTCGATGCATGCTTCGATGATCCGGTCGGGGCGGGCGTGGGGAAGGGCGAGGAAGACGGTGGGGAGGATCCCAGCATGATAGGCATCACCCTGGGTGAACAGGCGTTGGATGTCCGGCACGTCCTCTATGGTCGCCAGGCGAGTGATCACCGAGGTCATTCTCGTCTCCCCCCTCCTTCAGCCATCCGTTCAATGGGTCAGAACGTTGGCGGCCAGTTGGACGAGAAACAGGACCAGGAGGAAGACCCCTCGCCCGGGCGAGGCCTTCCAGGGCATCACCACGAATCCGTAGTTCATGGCGTAGTAGAGCGCCAGGTAGGGCGTGAGAAGCCTCCAGTCGCTGCGGAAGGGAATCCGGAGAACGAAGTCGAAGAGCCCTTCCAGGGCGAGGAAGGCGAGGAAGATCAGGAGGAAAGCGGTGTACGTTCGCGACTTCGGATCCTGCTGGGCGAGGGAGATCAGATGGATGGCGGGCAGGGCCAGGAGCAGGTAGACCCACCCATAGGACTGGACGACGGGCAGGTGGTCCTTGCGGATAAGGAAGATGAGGATGAGAAGGGTGCTGTTTGCGACTCCCAGGGCGAAGAAGTACTTGTCGACCATGCGTCCCTCCTCCGGGGCACATCCGACCGCCACCACCGGTCCCGTTCCATGATGGAGTACGGAGGAGGGCGGGCCCCTCCTTCATCGGCCGGCCGGTCGTCGCGCCTGGTTGCTCGGCCGCCTCCCGCCGGGGCAGGCTTCCCTCATCGGGGAGGGCGCGGACCGGTGGTTCCGCTCCTCCCCGGGGATGTACCGCCAGGCCTCATCGTCTCCCGGTTCGTCCAAGGCACGGATGATGTCTCCCCCGGGGCCCTTCGGTTGAGGGCGAAGCGAAGGTAACCCAACCGCCTGTCCGACAGGGGACAGAGGGGCCCGCCCGGCCGGAATCCGCCCTACATCCCCCCCCGGGCCAGCGCCTCGTCCAGCATCCTGACCAGGTCGTCGCGGCTGTACGAGAAGGGCTGGTGGCCGTTGAGCTGCACGACCTCCTCGATGGCCTTCCGGATGGTGACCTCGGCCTCCCGCTGGTTGGGCACAACCAGGTAGCGGCGCTGCGGCGTGTCCGTGGACATGAAGTCCAGGACCGCGTTGGCGACCTCGTCGGGCTCGGGGAGGTTCGATCGGTCCGGCGGCCCTCCGAACACGTCCAGCATGGACCGGCCATACCGGGAGCTCTCAGGGGTGTATCCTGCCGCGAGCATTCGCTCCCGCATGGAGGCCACGATCTCGGAGCGGTAGTTGCCCGGCTCCACGGCGGCCACCTGCACGCCGAAGGGCGCCAGCTCCGCTGCCAGGGCGTCGGTGAAGGCCTCGATGCCGTGCTTGCTCATGCTGTAGGCCCCCAGGAACCCCCCGGACACGGTGCCCGACAGGGAGCTGGTGTTCATCACCCGCCCCTTGCTCTCGATGAGGAGGGGGGCGAAGGCCTTGGTGACGCGGAAGGGGCCCACGAGGTTCACGTCCAGCTGGAAGGCCATGTCCTCCTCGGGCATCTCGATGAGGGGCCCCACCACCACCACCCCGGCGTTGTTCGCCAATCCCCAGAGGCCTCTGCCTTCCGCCGTGATCAGCTCCACGGCGGCGTCGATCTCGCCTTGCACTGTCACGTCCAGGCGCACCGATTTCACGTTCTCCATGGCGTCCAGCCGTGCCAGGTCCTCGGCGCTCCGGGCACCCGCGTAGACGAAGAACCCGTTGGCGCTGAGGACCTCGGTCATGCGCAAGCCCAACCCGGAGCTGGCACCGGTGACGAGGACGGCTCGAGGCTGAGGGGTGCCCTGGGGGGCGAGGGCGTGGGTTGTCGTCGCCAGAGCCAGGGCGGTCATCAGGAACGCCCTGCGGGCGAAACGGGGGAAGCGGGTAGCAGGAGGATTCATGGGAGGCACGTTGGGTTCCCGAAGGCGGAGGAGGAGCAAGGTCGACGGGGAGTCTATGCCCGGCCGACCCGGTTCGCCATTCCGGCACCTATTCCGGCACCTGATCCGGCGCCTCATCCGATCCTCGAGGCGTTTCAGGTGAACGGTGGAGGGAAAGGGACGGCCATTCTCCGGCCTCCAGGGCCCACACTTGACGTATTCATGACATCGGCGCCCTGAGCGGCGTGTCTTCCAGGAGGTCGGCGAAGACCCCTGGCTTGGGCGACCCGTCCAGCATGGTGGTCTTCCGCTCCCGACGACGGCTGGTGACCCTCCGTCCGGCAGCCGTGCTCATGCCCAGCGCCCTCCTCATCCTACTCACGGTGTGGGGGATGCGGCAGGAGCGCGAGCTGGCCGAGCAGAGAGTGGCGGCGGAGCATGCTCGGATGCTCGCCCGGGTGCGGCCAGCCCTTCGGCCGCTCACCAAATCCCCGCCGGAACAGGGAAGGCGGAAGGCTCGGGCCGAGGGCCTCGGGGAACCCGGGCGCGGGAAGCCGCAGGGGTCACGATTGCGCGCCCACCGCGCCGGACCTAGAGTGCGCCACGGCAGCCCGGGAGAATCCCTCTCCCACCCACCCTCAGGTCCCGGAGGCGCCAGCTTTGAGCGACCCAAGGGGTGGACGCTCCCCATCTCCGGCGTGCTCACGTTCCGGGGCGCGGGGTTCGTGGTGGCGGAAAGGGGGGCGCTGCCACGACGAGTCCCAGGCCTACCCGATCCCCGAACGGCAGCGCAACCCCGCAGCCTCCCCCATCCCCCCCGACACCACCACCATTAACCGCGCCCAACCCACCATCAGAAAGCGTGCGCACGCTCAGTAGGGTCCTTGTTTTCCCTATCCTCCTCCCGGGGGCCGTCGTTTTCCGTTGGCCATCCGGCTGATCTCTCCCCTCCATCCCTGGCACCATCGGTGTTCATGAATTATGATGATACGGGATAAGATCCTGAATTAACATAACCAACTCTTCGCGATCGGATTCCGGCATGATCCCCCGCACCCTCGCTCCACACCTGCGCAGCCTCGCAGGGCCCTACCCGGTAGTCTTCCTCACGGGGCCCCGGCAGTCGGGGAAGACCACCCTGGCAAGGGCCACGTTCCCGGAGTTCGAGTATCGGTCCCTGGAGGATCCTCAGACCCGGGAGGAGGCCGTCGAGGACCCCCGGGGCTTTTTGCGGCGCCTCGAGGATGCCCCCGGGGCCATCCTGGACGAGGTCCAGCGCGCCCCGGATCTCTTCTCCTCCATCCAGGGCTTCGCCGACGAACGTCGTGGCGGGCCCCTGGTACTGACGGGATCCCAGCACTTCCTCCTGCTGGAGAAGATCAGCCAGTCCCTGGCGGGCCGGGCGGCGGTGCTCGAGCTCCTTCCCTTCTCCATGGCGGAGTTGGAGAGGAGGCCCGCTCTCACTCCGGACGGTTTCGAAAAGGGGGAAGGAGGATGTGCAGGAGAGGGGAGACGGGATCTCGACGAGACCCTCTTCCGCGGCTGCTACCCTCCCATCCACGACCGGGGGCTGGAGCCATCGACCTGGCTCGACGGATACCTGCGCACCTACGTGGAGCGTGACGTCCGGATGATCTCCAATATCGGCAACCTCGACACCTTCCTCCGGTTCCTGGGGCTGTGCGCCGGTCGCTCCGGTCAGCTTCTGAACCGCTCCTCCCTGGGCGCCGACGCCGGTGTGGACCAGACCACGGTGTCCCGATGGCTCTCGATCCTCCAGGCGAGCTACGTGGTGGACCTCCTCCGGCCCCACTTCGCAAACTTCTCCCGACGGCTCATCAAGACGCCGAAGCTCTACTTCACCGACACCGGCCTGCTCTGCCGACTCCTGGGCCTCCGCCACGCCGGGGATCTGCTGAACCACCCGCTTCGGGGAGCGATCTTCGAGACCTTCGTGGTGAGCGAGATGCGCAAGCTCTTCCTTCATCACGGCCAGCGTCCACCTCTTTATTTCTGGCGCGATTCGAATGGGCGAGAAGTCGATATCCTGGTGGATCTCGGACCCCGTCGGATTCCCATGGAGATCAAGTCTTCCGAGACGGTGGCGTCGGATTTCCTCAAGGGCTTGGACACCTATCGGGACCTCTCAGGGGATCCCTGGGGCATCCTGGTGTACGGAGGCCGAGAGGCCCTCGAGCGCCGGGGCCACCGGGTGCGCCCCTGGTTCGCGAGCACGTGAAGGACGACCTGTCATCTCCCCGGCCAAGAGCCCGGTGCCCAAAGCGCCCGGGAGGTACAAGCGTTGGTGTCCAGGGGAGATGAACGGCCAGGTCAACCCCCTCAGGCGCGCCATGGGGCCCAACGTGGCCGGGGTCATCGGCAGCGCGGTGGCGGCGGGGGTGTTCTTTACCGTGCTGGGGTAGGGATCCACCGGGCGTCTCGCTGAGGCGCCGTCACCTCAGGTCCCGACCCCCGGGGCGCGCAGGCGCTCCGGGGGTCGGTCGTTTCCACTCCCATCTCACCCTCCCAGGACACTTCCACCATTCTCC
>JBFYZD010000131.1:0-23014 GCA_041309685.1 Gemmatimonadales bacterium
CCTCGTTCACCTCGGCGGGGTAGTGCGCCTCGATCCCGGTTACGCCCAGCGCGGCCATTCCGGCGGCCATCTCCAGGCGCTCCTCCAGGGAGGCTTCCGGGACGAAGCGGTCGTGGAAGCGCCCGCCCCCGGGGGTGAAGTACCAGATCCCCACGCTGAAGCGGAGCTCCATCTCCCGGCCCAGGTTCTCCAGGATCCGCTCCGGGGTGCGGGCGGTACGTTGATGCCGGAGGTCGGCGAGTGAGTAGGCCATGAGGCGATCTTCCTTTCCTTGCCCGTTGCGGGTCCGGCGGCCTCGGGCTACCGGGGCAGCCTTACCACCTCCCCCACCACCTGGAACCGCCCCAACGCCACCCCCGTGGTCGCGGCGTCGGCCGCACCGGTGAACCAGGGTTGCTTCCCCCCCACGCTCACCTCGAACCACCCCGGCTCCACGATCCTCTCTCCCGCCGGCGTCACCAGGGAGAGCTGCCGGGGGGTCAGGGTGAAGGTGACCCTCCTCCCCTCCCCCGGCCGGAGGAACACCCTCTGGAACCCCTGCAGGGAGCGGATGGGGGTGGGCCCGGAAGCGTCGGCGTCGGTGAGGTAGACCTGCACGACCTCCTCCCCCGCCCGGGACCCCGTGTTCTCCACCTCCACGGCGATCCTCACCTCCTCCCCGGCCCTCACCCTGGCCGGGGCCTCCAGGGCGCCGTAGGCGAAGGTGGTGTAGCTGAGGCCGTGGCCGAAGGGGAAGACCGGATCACCCCGGAAGTACCGGTAGGTCCGGCCTTCCATGGCGTAGTCGCCGAAGGGCGGGAGCTGGTCCGCGGAGGCATAGAAGGTGACGGGGAGGCGCCCCGCCGGGTTGTAGTCCCCGAAGAGGACGTCGGCCAGCGCCGTGCCCCCGGCCTGCCCGGGATACCACGCCTCCAGGATGGCCGGCACGTGCTCCGCCGCCCAGGCCAGCCCCAGGGCGCTCCCGTTCAGGAGCACCAGGACGACGGGCTTGCCGGTGGCCACCACCGCCTCCAGGAGCCTCTGCTGGGCGGCGGGGAGCCCGAGATCCACCCGGTCCCCTCCGGAGAACCCGGGTACCTCCACCCGCATCTCCTCCCCTTCCAGGCGAGGGGAGAGCCCCAGGACCAGGACCACCGCGTCGGCGGCCTCGGCGGCCCGGAGGGCCGCCGCGTCCGGGCCGGCCCGGGGTGGGGCCCAGGACAGCTGGACCGCCCCGAACTCCCGCCGGGGACGGTACTCCACCCGGATCGGCTGGCCCACGCCGGCCTCCAGGTCGAACTCCGCCCAGCGCGTGTTGATCTCGTGCTCGCTGGAGAACTCCGCCACCAGGGAGTCGCGCAGGAACACCCGGAAGTGGCCCAACCCCCGGCCCCCCAGGGCGTAGCGGCCGGAAGCCGGCGGAAGGAGGGTGCCGGTCCAGCGCACGCTGAACGCCCCCGGGGTGAGGCCGGCCAGGGGGACGTCCCCCCACCACTGGAAGTCCACGGTCGCGTCGGTGCGGATCGCGAAGGGCTCCCCCTCCCGGTCGGGGTTGGCGAAGTACTCGGCCTCCAGCCCCCGGGCGGCCCCGCCCTCGCCCGCCGGCACCAGCGCCGACTCCGGGATCGGCTCCAGGGCCCGGAGCTCATCGGCCAACCCCCCTCCCCGGGCGAAGAGGACCCGGGTCCGGGACGACACCTTCTCCCGGATGCCCCGGAGGGGAGTCACGGGATCGGAGGGGAACCCGTTGTAGTTCCCCAGCAGGACCTCCACGTCGTCGGCGTTGGGGCCGATGACCGCGAGGGTGCCCACCTCCCGGGAGAGGGGGAGGAGCCCGCCCTCGTTCTTGAGGAGGACCATGGACTTGCGGGCGGTCTCCAGGGCCAGGGCGCGATGCTCGGGGGAGTCGTTGACGCGGTAGGGGATCTGCGCCCAGGGCACCCGCTCGGGAGGGTCGAACATCCCCAGCCGGAAACGGGCAGCCAGGAGGCGCCGGAGCGCGGTGTCCACCTGCGCCTCCGTGGCGAGCCCCCTCCCCACGGCCTCCGCCAGACTGGCGAAGCTCACGCCGCAGTTGAGGTCCGTGCCGGCGGCGAGGGCCATGGCCGCGGCTTCCGCCTGGCTCGCGACCACCTTGTGGGTGGTGTAGAAGTCCATGATGGCCCAGCAGTCCGACACCACGTAGCCGCCGAACCCCCACTCCTCGCGGAGGATCTCCTGGAGGAGCTCCGGGCTGGCGCAGGCCGGGTCGCCCCGGAAGCGATTGTAGGCGCACATGACCGACTCGGCGCCCCCCTCCACCACCGACGCCCGGAAAGCGGGGAGATAGATCTCCCGCAGCTCCGCCTCCCCCACCACCGCGTCGAAGGCGTGCCGGTCCGGCTCGGGTCCCGAGTGGACGGCGTAGTGCTTGGCCGTGGCCACGGTCTTGAGGTAGGTGGGGTCGTCCCCCTGCATCCCCCGGATGAACGCCACCGCCAGCTCCCCCGTGAGGTAGGGGTCCTCTCCGTAGGTCTCCATTCCCCGCCCCCAGCGGGGATCCCGGAAGATGTTGATGTTGGGGGACCAGAAGGTGAGCCCCTCGTAGATCCCCCTCTGCCCCTTCCGGAGGGATTCGTGGTGCTTGGCCCGGGCCTCGTCGGAGATCGCGGTGGCGACCCGGTGCATGTGGGGGACGTCCCAGGTGGCCGCCAGCCCGATGGCCTGGGGGAAGACCGTGGCGATCCCCGCCCGGGCCACCCCGTGCAGCGCCTCGTTCCACCAGTTGTAGGCCGGGATGCCCAGGCGCTCGAGGGCGGGGGCGTTGTAGAGGGTCTGGGAGGCCTTCTCCTCCAGGGTCATCCGTCCCAGGAGGTCCTCCACCCGCTCGGCCAGCGGCGCGTCCGGGTTCAGGTAGAGAGGGGCCCCCGGGGCGGGCGGGGCGCCGGGAGCCCTTCCCCCCGAGCACCCCAGGGAGAGCGCGGCCAGGAGGGCACCCGCGCCGGCGGTGGTTGCCCGGATCTTCATCGGTTCGACCCTTTCAGGAAAGGTGCCCCTCGGGCGCCTCCACAAGCTCCCGGAACGCGCGGGGGGGGAGGTCGGTGAGGGCCCGGACCCACACGTCGGCGGCCGCCAACCCGCCGGAGCCCACCCCGATGCTGGCCATCCCGGCCCGTCGGGCCGCCTCGATTCCGGCGGCCGCGTCCTCCACCACCACGCACCGTTGGGGGGGGACCCCCAGCAGCCCGGAGGCGCGGAGGAAGACCTCGGGATCCGGCTTCCCCCGCCTCACGTCCTCGGCGCCCACCACGACCTCGATCCCGTTGCCGAAGCCCAGGGCCCGGCGCATCACCTCCACGTTCAGCCGGGGGGCGGAGGAGGCGATGGCCTGGCGCCAGCCGTCTTCATGGAGCGCCCGGACCCACTCGGCCGCCCCCGGAAGGGGCTCGATCCCCTCGGCCTCCACCATCGCCCGGTAGCGGGCTTCCTTGTCCTCCCCCACCCGAACGATGAGCCCGGGGTCGGCCTCGGCCCCCAGCCAGGCGGAGAGGATGGCGTCGTTGCGCTGCCCGAAGCTGGCCTCGAACCGGGCTTCGGTGACGGTCACCCCCACGGCCGCCAGCGCTTCCTGCCAGGAGCGCCAGTGGTACTCCCTGGAGTCCGCCAGCGTCCCGTCCAGGTCCCAGAGGACGGCCCGGGGTGCTTCTCCCTCACCCCTGCCCATAGTAGGCGTCTCTTCCGTGCTTTCTCAGGAAGTGCTTCTCCACCAGCTCGGGGGCGGGGCGGGGCTGGCCGGCGTGGAGAGACCGGAGGGTGCACTCCATGCGAGCCAGGAACTCCAGGATGACCGAGTGCTTCACCGCCTCCGCCGGGTCCCGCCCCCAGGTGAAGGGGCCGTGGTTGGCCACCAGGATCCCCGGGACCTCCATGGGGTCCGGCCCCGCCGCCCCGAAACCCTCCACGATGACCAGCCCCGTGTTGGCTTCGTAGGCGCTCTGGATCTCCTCGGCCGTCAGCTCCCGGGTGACCGGGACGTCCCCCCGGAAGAAGTCGGCGTGGGTCGTTCCCAGGCAGCGGACCGGAAGGCGGGCCTGGGCCAGGGTGGTGGCCGCCTCCGAATGGGTGTGGGCGATCCCTCCACAGGGAAGGGCCCGGTAGAGCGCCAGGTGGGTGGGGGTGTCGGAGGAGGGGCGAAGATCGCCCTCCAGGGTCTCCCCGGTGTCCAGCGATACCGGGACCATGTTCGAGGGGCTCAGGTCGGCATAGCGGACGCCGCTGGGCTTGATGACGAAGAGCCCCGCTTCACGGTCCACCCCGGAGACGTTTCCGAAGGTGTCCAGGACCAGGCCGGACTCCACCAGGGCCAGATTGGCGCGGTAGACGGCCTCCCGGACCGCTTCCAGGGGTCTGCTCATGGCGCTCCCTCCGGGCGTCGGCTCATGGGTCCATCCGAAACGAGGACATCGCCGGGGAAGGTGGGGGATCATGGGGGGAGCCGGCAAGCGAGGGACCGAGGAGAGGGAAGGGGAGAGGGTGGCGCCCGGGAACGCCGCTCTCCTCTTCGGAAACGCCTTCCTTGCCCTGGCCGATCCCCGACCGGTTCCGCCAACCCCCTTCCTCCGGACCCATTCCCCGATACCCCTCCTGTTGTAGATTCAGGCGAACCCCAAACCCAGAGAACCCATGGTCCCCGATTCCAACCCGGAAGGAATCACGCGCCTCCTCGAGTCGGCTTCGGCGGGCGACGCCGAGGCGTTCGATCGGGTCTTCGAGGTGGTGTACGAGGAGTTGAGAAGGCTGGCGAGGCAGGTGCGCAGGGCCCGGGCCTCGGAGACCCTCAACACCACCGCTCTGGTGCACGAAGCCTACCTGCGGCTTCTCCCCTCCAGCGACCTGGCCTGGAAGAACCGGGGCCACTTCATGGCGGTCGCGGCCCGCGCCATGCGCCAGGTCCTGGTCCGGGCCGCCGAGCGCCGGGCCGCCACGAAGCGAGGGGGCGGGAAGGCCGATCTCCCCCTGGACGAGGCCGCAGGCCGGTCGCCTGGGGAGGCCGGGGGCGGGGTGGAGCCGGAGGGTGTCCTCCTGCTGGATGCGGCCCTGGGCCGCCTCGAGGCCCTCAGCCCCCGTCAGGCCCGGGTCGTGGAGTGCCGGTACTTCGCGGGCCTCTCCGTGGAGGAGACGGCCCAAGCCCTGGAGATCTCCGAGCCCACGGTGAAGCGGGACTGGAGCGCCGCCCGGGCGTGGCTGGCTCGCGAGCTGTCCTCGGCCTGATCCACCGCGGCCGGGCTTCGGCTAGGGCTTTCAGGGGGATTCCCCCCCGCAGGACCCTCCACCTGGAGACAGGGCGTGACGATGGACCCCATTCGCTGGCGACAGGTCCAGGATGTGTTTCTGGGCGCCCTGGAGGGACTCCCCGCGGAGCGCGGCCGCTTCCTCGACGAGGCGTGCGGCCCCGACGACGAGCTCCGGCAGGAGGTGGAGAGCCTGCTCTCGGCCGAGAGCCGAGGGAGCTCGCTCCTGGACGTGACGCTGGAGGAGCTCCTGGACCTGCTGGACGACGAGCCTGGCCCGGCTCCCCTCGAAGCCCCCGCCCGGGCCGGACCCTACGTCCTTCTGGAGGAGATCGGACGGGGGGGAATGGGTGCGGTGTATCGCGCCCGGCGGGATGACGGCCACTTCGACCGTGAGGTGGCCCTCAAGATCGTGCGACTGGCGGGGAGCCGGGAGGATACGGCCCGCCGCTTTCGCCGGGAGCGCCAGATCCTGGCCGGGCTCGAGCACCCGGGCATCGCCCGCCTGTACGACGCTGGGGTCACGGAGGACGGGATGCCCTACCTGGCCATGGAGCTGGTCCGGGGGGAGCCCATCCACCGCTACTGCGACCGGGTCCGCCTCTCCGTGCCGGACCGGCTGGTCCTTTTCGAGCAGGTGGTCGCGGCGGTGGACTACGCCCACCGGAACCTCGTGATCCACCGGGACCTGAAGCCCTCCAACATCCTCGTGACCGAGGCGGGGGAGGTGAAGCTCCTCGATTTCGGGATCGCCAAGCTCGTGGAGACCGAAGGGGAGGTGGGGGAAGGGGACGATCCCCTCACCGGATTGGACCATCGCCTGCTCACTCCCGGGTATGCCTCCCCGGAGCAGATGCGGGGGGAGCCCCTCACGACGGCGTCCGACGTCTACTCCCTGGGGGTCCTTCTCCACCAGATCCTGGTGGGACGGCGCCCCGACGGTGCCGAGACCACGGCCCCCTCCGCGGCGGCGCGAGCCGGCGGGGAGGCGGCCACCGCCGACACGGAGGCGGTGGCCCTGGCCCGGAGGACCACCCCCTTCCGCCTCCGGCGTCAGCTCCGGGGCGAGCTGGACACCCTCGTCCTCAAGGCCCTGCGCCCGGAGGCGGACCGGCGCTACACCACGGCGGCGGCCTTCCTGGACGATCTGGTACGGTTCCGGAGCGGGCGCCCCATCACGGCCCGTCCTCCCTCGGTGGCCTATCGCGCGGGGAAGTTCGTGGGACGGAACCGGGTGGCGGTGGCGGCCGGAATCGCGGCGCTGGCGGGGCTGGTGGGAGGGCTGGGCCTGGCCCTCCACCAGGCCGAGACGGCCCGTCGGGAGCGGGACCTGGCTCTTTCGGTCAGCACCTTCCTGGAAAACCTCTTCACCGCGTCCAACCCCTTCACCACTTCCGGCGAGCGCCTGGACACCCTCCCCATCCGGGCGTTCCTGGACCGTGCCGTGGACCGTCTGGACTCCGACCTGGCCGGGCAGCCCGAGGTTCGGGCCCGGATGCAGGGGATTCTGGGCTCGGTCCAGGGGGCACTGGGAGTCTACGATGGGGCACGTCCCCTCCTGGAGGCCGCGCTGGTCGGGCTGCGGGAGCTGAAGGGGGAGGAGAGCCCGGAGGTGGCCGAGATCCTGGGCGACCTGGGACGGCTCCTCCTCTCCGGCGGGGATCCCGCCGGGGCGGAGCGCTACTACCGGGAAGCCCTCGCCGTCGCCCGGGGCCTTTTCGGGGAGCGTTCCCTGGAGGTGGCCCGCATCCGCACCGAGCTGGCCGGGGTCCTTCTGACCATGGACCGCCTCCCGGAGGCGGAAGCGGTCCTCCAGGCCTCCATCGACGTGCGCCGGGAGGAGTACGGCGAGGAATCGGCGGAGATGGCGGACAACCTGAACATGCTGGGGGCGCTCCAGTACCGGCAGGGGAAGGTGGACCAATCCATCGTCACCATGGGCCTGGCCCTGGAGGCCACCCGCAGGACGGCGGGGGAGGATCACCCCGGCACGGCGGTCCTGGCCCAGAACCTGGCCCTGGCGCTTCACCGCCGCGGCCGGAGCGAGGAGGCCGAACCCCTCCTGCGGGGGGCCATCGCCGAGATCGAGAGCTCTCTGGGTCCGGACTACCCCCCCCTGGGCGTGGTCCGCAAGACCCTGGCCAACGTGTTGGACGCCCTGGATCGCTGGGAGGAGGCCGACTCCCTGTATCAGGAGGCGATAGCCTTCACCCGCCGCTTCCTGGGGGAGGGGAGCCAGGACCTGGGGATCGCCCTCTACGACCATGGAGGCGCCCTCATGCGCCGGGGGGAGCTGGACCGGGCGCGGCCCCTGCTGGATGAAGCGGTTCAGGTGCAGCGGGCGGTGCTGGGGCCGGAGAGCCCGGGAGCGGGCATCACTTTGGGGGGGGCGGCGGAGGTCCGGCGCCGCCAGGGCGAGGCCCGAGCGGCGGAGAGGATGTTCCGGGAGGCGCTGGGCATCCTCGAGAAGACCTTCCCCCCCGGCCACCCCCGGGTCCTGGCGGTCCGGAGCGGGTTGGGGTTGAGCGTGGCGGACCAGGGACGAACCGGGGAGGGGGAGGCCATGCTCCTGGAGGTCTACGAGGCGGCGCGGCTCCTGGAGGACGGAGGGATGGCCGCCCGGGAGGCGGCCCGGAGCCTGGCCACCCTGTACGAAGGGATGGGGGATGGGGAGGAGGCGGCGAGGTGGCGGGGGAGGGGCGGGGAAGGGGAAGGGGCGGGGGGAGGCGGTTGACCGCTTCCCCCCGCCGGCGAGGGCCTCAGAACACCGACCCGGCCAGCACACCGGTCCCGGAGCAGCTCCCGTTCTCCACGGGCCCACCCGGCATCCACGCCCCGCCGATCAGCACCGTTCCCGCGTGCCCGGGCACCGGCCCCTGGCCCAGGACCATCATCACCTGGGCCTTGGCCAACCAGGCCGCGAAACGCACACCCATGGCCGTGGAGAAGAGGTCGATCGCCGCCAGGGCCTCGGTCGTCTCGGCCTCCGGGCCCAGGGCCGTCCTGAGCTGGGCCGCGAGCAGCGGTGCGGTCATGGCCCCGGTACCCTGGGAGAGGAGCGTGCCCACGGGGGTCGGAACGTTGGGCATGGGCGGGGCCGGGTCCGCCGGATAGGCGGCGAAGACGGGATACCAGGGGAGGGCGGGGATGGTGACGTTGGAGGCCCACACCCCCCAGGCGGCCTGAAAGACCTCGTCCCAGGCCGCCGCCAACTGGGGCGGCGCCCCGGCGGCCTCCAGCCCGGAGCGGATCCGCCCCTGGAAGCCGGTGCTGGAGGCAAGCACCCCGGCGAGCCCCACGGCCAGGGCTCCGTTGACGATGCAGCGGTCCCCCAGGATCTCCGCTCCCAGGATCCACTGCTGGGCCTCCTCCACCGCCTCCGAGAGCGCAACGGCGCCCATGGCTCCCCAGTTCGGGGGTGGGGGCGGCGGTTCCTTCACGGCGTAGGCCGAATGGAGCAAGCCCTCCACGCCATCGGAGTTGCGCCGGAGGACCAGCGGGCCTGTGATGGAAGAGGATGGGAGGCGAACCCTGACCCGGTTGGGCGACTGCTCCAGCTTCGGGAGCACCTGCCCCGACAGGAGCACCTGCACGGGGGGGATGTTCGTGCTCTCCAAGGTGAGTATGGAGTCGGTCCAGCCTTCGCTTTCGGGGATGAGGGTCACCACCCCCATGGCGGTGGCGGCGTCCCCACCGGGGTTTCCGCAGGGTGCCGGGAAGCCCTGGGGGTCGATGCACCCCAGATCCACCAGGCCCCCGGCGTCCTGAAGGGCTCCCCTCACATCCGCTGGCGGGTAGCCCCGCCTCTTCAGGGTTTCCACCAGGGCTAGGGGCTCCAGGGTGAGCGTCGAGAGGGCCGCGGCCGCCACCTCCCGGGCCGGATAGGTGGCGGCGGAGAGGGCATCCACGACGGTGGCGGCGGCGACCCTGCCCCGGCTCAGCCCGGTGGCGACCTCCCCCGCGCGGGCTCCGGTGCTCTGGAGTGCCCGGACGGCGGTGGCCACGTCGAGGCGCATCCAGGTCACGGCGGCTTCGGCCACCTCGGATGGAGGGAACCCCACCCGGGACAGAACCGCGACGGTCTGCTCGGCCGATTGGCGATGATCCGCCATGAGGGCCCGGGCGGCGTCTGTGGTGCGGGCGCGGCCGGCCAGCATGGCCCGGGCCGCCGTCTCCGCGTCGGAGGTGCGCTGGGCGGGGAGCGGGAAGGGGAGGGCGCAGAGGGCCAGGGCGATCAGGACGGCGGCCCTGGGCGGGTGGGAGGTCGGGGAGCTTCTCATCTTTCTGCCTTTCCCGTCATCCGGACGGAGTCGTGGGCTGGTCGTCTTGATAGCTGCGCCGGGGAAGAGGAAGCCTTTCGGGTGATCCCCCCTCCACCACCAATCGCCGCCAGGGGGTTTCCTCCACCGTCTCCCCCGCGGCATTCAGGGCCAGGACCCTCCACTCCAGCACCTCTCCGGCGTGGTCCGCCGCCAGGAAGGGAGGGGCCCCGTAGGAGCCGACCCCGGCCTGCACCACCGCCGAGAGGACCACCTCCCCCCCGCCGTCCCGGAGCTGGAGGCGGTAGAGGAGCGCCGAGGCGATCTGGGTCCAGCTGAAGACGAGGGAACGGCCCACCTGCGCGGCGGCACCGGCCAGGGGCTCCAGGAGGAGGAGCCCCGCCCCTGAGGGCCCGAGGGTCCCGGCGTCCCCCACGAAATAGCGGAGCACCGGCATGGGGAACCCGGCCACCGCCCCGGTGGCCACCACCCCTTGACCGGCCCCCGCGGCCCCCAGGTCCACGTCCCCCTCCTTGTCGTCGGAAACCTCGATGCGAAGGAGGAGCTGGTAGAGCCCGTTCACCGCGGTGGGGAGGGCGTCGGGCCGGGGGCCCGGGAGGGTGACCTCCCCCGTGGGAGGGAGGAACACGTTGAAGCGCTCCAGCTCGGTGAAGCGCCGCTGGGTGCCCCGGAGCTCGGCAGGGAGGGTGGCCTCGGTGAGGAGGTCCTCCGCCGTGGGTGGGTCCTCCCCTGGACTCACCACCTCCCACCGCCCCACCAGCCGGCCCGTGCCGTTGTAGGCGATGCGCGCTTCCAGGGGCGGAGGGGTCTCTCCGGTCCCCACCGAGAGCACCGGATCGTCCCCCGTGAAGCGGAGCTGGACGTCCAGGAGGGCCAGGGGGGTGCGGGCGCCGCCGCCGGCCAGGCGGCAGGTCACCGGGACGTACTGGTCGGGGCGGAGGCCCTGGGGGTCGGAGAACCGCCGGACGTAGAAGAACCGGGAATCCGCTCCGGCCTCCGCGGCCTGGTAGGCACGCCGTGCCACGGAGGCGGGGATGGACATGATGTCGCTGAAGCCGTCCTGGCCGCTCAGGCGGCTCTGGCCGAAGCGGGCCGGAAGGGCGCCGAAGACCGTGCCGGGGTCGCACTTCTCGCCCAGGTCCGGGGAGGCCGGAACCAGCTCCCCGCACCAGAGGGCCTCCACCGGGACGTACCCCTCCAGGCTGCCGAAGGCGATGAAGACCGTGGTGGGGCCCGTGGGGTTCACGTTCACCCCCGTGGGGTTCCTCCGGATCTGTCCGGAGAGGGGCACGGCGGTGAGGGCGCCCAGGAGGAGGGCCAGAATGGCGCGCATGGGACGGGGCTCCTAGAAGAACGTGAAGTTCAGCCCCAGGTCGAGCCACCATGCGTTTCGGCGGTCGTCCTGGTTGAACGCGGCGTTGAAGGATTCGGCCTCGCTCCGGGTGAAGCGGAGGAAGTACTGGCCCTGGAAGCGGGCGAGGTAGGGGAGCACCGACGACCACTGGGCGTCCACCTGGCGGCCCCCTCGGCGCCGGGTGGCCTCCAGGTCCTCCGTGGAGGTGTCCGACACCCGCAGACTGAAGGCGCTGCGGTCGAAGGCCTGCCATTGGAGCTGCACGCCCCAGCGTGTGGTCTCGTCGGTCTCGTCCCTCTCCAGGTTCTCCGAGGCCTCCTGTCCCACCTCCAGGGTCAGGTTCACGGTCCGGGTGGGGGTGAGGCGCACGTTCCCCCCGCTGCGGGTCACGGTCAGGTCGGCGTCTTCCCGTCCCTCCTGGCGGTTGTCCTGGTGGGATCGGTTCCAGGAGTAGCCCAGGGTGACCTTCTGGAAGCGCCAGTCGGCCTGGGCCGTCTGGTTGAAGCTCACCTGGTCCGGGATGTGGGAGGGGCTGAATCCGCCGCTCTGGGGGAGGGCTTCGCCGAACTGGTGGGTGCGGTCGGCACGGTACTGGAGGGAGGGGAGCCAGGGCGACTGCCTTCCCAGAACCCGGGCCACCGGAAGACCGACGCTGGCCTGGGCCCGCTCGGTGCGGCTGGTGAGGATGGAGGGGATCTCGTCCAGGTTGTTCCGGGACTCCAGGAAGCTCCCCTGGAGGCTCACTCCCGCCACGTCGGCCTGGGCATCGAAGGCGTTCTGGAGGCGGTCGGACTGGGCGAAGGCCCCCAGGCTCCGGTAGAGGGGATCCACCCGTTCGTGCTTGAGCCCCACGGTGAGCCGGGCCGAGCGGCTCCCCCCGACCCTGAGGTTCTTCAAGACGTCCAGGGAGGCCTCCAGGTAGCGGGCCGCGGAGCTCTCCTCCCGGACGTCCACCACCTCCCGGCCCTGGGAAAGGGTGGGGTCGGGAGGGTTGTCGAAGGTGCTGGAAGAGAGGCCGGCGTCCATGCGCAGCCGGCGGCCCAGCGCGTTGGCCGTGACCCGGAGGGCGAGACCCTCGCTCTCCTCGGCATCGTTGATCACCCCCTGGTTGAACCCGGCCCGGGGGCGCACCGAACCCCGCAGGCCGGTGAGCTCCAGCCGAAGGGCTCCCGGGGTGGAGAGGGCCTCCACGCCCACCGACCCGGTGAGGAGGCGGTGTCCTCCGTCGTCCATCCCCAGCAGGTTGTCCCAACCCACCTCGTTGCTCCCGTTGAGAGCCGCCACCGAGAGCTCCACCCTGCCCGTGGGCTTCACCGCCAGGGAGGCTCCCCGGCTGGAGAAGCGGTTCACCAGGTGGCGCTGGTTCCCGGCCGACACGTGGCCTACCGAGAGCGCCACGGGTCCCTTCGACGCCTGCAGCAGGTAGCTCGACAGATCGATCCTGGGGGCTTCGTCCGCGAGCGCTCCGAACCGGAGGGCCTTCTTCCGCTCGGAGGCCCCCACCAGAGCCGCCTGGGACGAGGTCCTCAGATCTCCCCGGACGTGCTCGGTGGTGATGCGGAACTGGAGGTCCACATTCTCCACCGTCTTCTGGGGAGCGTTGGAGTCGGGTTCGTAGCCATCCGTGACACGGCGGGCGTACCCCGCCGTGAGGGATGGGTCCGCCTTCCCCGGCTGGAAACCCAGGGGCCCCAGGGTCTGGAAGGTCTGCCTGGCCACCCGGGTCCATCGGCCCGACCCGGTCTCCACCAGGTAGACCACCAGCTCGTGCTCCCCCCGGGGGAGGAGGATCACGCCCCGCTCGTAGGACATTCCCCGGGGGCCGCTCCGGAAGAGTCCGGTGACGTCGGTGCGGTCGATGAAGACCGCCACCCGCTCCGCCGGCCTCAGGAGGGGGCGGCTGAAGGTGAGCTCCAACGCCCCGTCCCGGGGGATGGCCTGCCCGGCAGGGAGGTTGTTGGTGACCGAGAAGGTAGGGGAAGGCGTCTGGGCCCGGGCCCGGGAGGGTGCCCAGAAGAGGCTCGCGGCGGCGGCGACCAGAGCGGCTCCCGGGAGGAGGACCGCCCTCGCCGGGGATGCTGTCCGGAACGGGGTTCTTCGTGGGCGAACGCCCATCATCTCGACTCCGTCCAAAGGGGCTTCGGGGTGGCACGGGGTGGGTGCGTCTGATCTCTCCCTAGCGAAACGGGGGCCGGGAGGGATCACGGGGCCGGGATGATCCCAGGCCGGACGGTTTCGGCTAGGGATCCCTTCAGAGCACCCCAACCGAAAGGCGCCCCGGATGAAAGACCGTACCTCTCGCCCGCCCCCGGCAGGGGGCATCCTCGGCTGGCCAGGACTGGCCCTCCTGCTTGCCCTCCCCGCGGCCGTCGGCGCCCAGACCGCGGTGCGGTCGGCGTCCCCCACGGCCTTGCGCCTGGAGGCCGGAGGGAGGGGGGCGGAGGTGACGGTTCAGGGATCCGGCCTGGATCAGGTCGGAAGCATCGAGGCCACCCTGAGTGGGCGGGTCCATGGTGGCGTCAGGGCCCGGATCCTGAGGGCGGGGTCCACGGAGCTGGTGGTGGGGGTGGAGGCGGGGGCGGATGCCGCCCCGGCCCGTGGGATCCGGCTGGTGCTGGTCACGGCCCGTCAGAGGGTGGAGGTGGTGGCGGAGATCGAGCTGGTCGCGGCGGTTCCGGTCGCCGGTCCGCTCAAGGGCTCGGCCTCCACCCCCGGTGCGGATACCCTTTCCGTCGGCGAGCCCACCGGGGCCGCCCCGGAGGCCCCCGGGGAGACCCAGCCCCCCGGGTTGGAGCCCGTCTCGGCCCAGGTGGGGGCCTTCGTGGCCACCATCGCCGACCCCTGGGCCGCCCTCCCGCCCCCCGAAGCGGTGTCGGTGGCCGCGGGAGCGTTCGCCGCGGTCATCGCGGACCCTGCAGCACCCAGGGAACCGCCCGAGCCCGTCACCCTCGACGTCGGGACCTTCGTCGTGGTCATCGCCCCCCCCGGGGGCGGGATCTGACCAGGCCCTTCCTTCCCCAGAAAGCGATGGAGATCGTCATGCGAATCAGGATTCTGGCGCTGGCCGCGCTCGCGGCCCTGTTGGCTCCCCTCCCCACCCAGGCCCAGGAGAACAGAAGCTGTCTCCTCATCGTTACGATCGGGTACGCCGTGCCGGAGGACTGCGGCACGGGCGGATCCTCCTCCGGCGGTGGAGAGGCGTGGATCACCCTGTCGGGGAGTCTCGATCTGACGAGCCGGGGGCTCTCCCGGACGGCCCGGGTGTCGTGCTGGGTCTGCGAGGAGGGGAGCTGCACGGACGGGAGCCCCTACGGTCCCGCCACGCAGGACTTCCTCCTCTCCGCCGATCCCCTGGAGCCGACGATGGCGGACTGGCAGGTCCTCTTCTTCGCTTCCTCGAACGCTCAGGGAGGGAACACGCCGCTCCCCTCGCTGCAGAGCTATTACTGCCGGATGGAGCTGGTCGGGGGAAGGCAGGGCCTGGAGCATTCCCTGGAGATTCCCCCCACCATGCCCAGCTACTTCGCCACCGTCCTCCAGGCGCGGGCGGAGGAGGGCTCCACTCTGGTGACGGAGCTCCAGGGCACCCTTCCCCAGCCGGTGACCACGGGCCAGCCGGGGAGGAAGGGCGGGGAGCAGGCGGCCGGCGGAGCCGAGGACAGGCTCAGGGGTCCCGGGTCCCGGCAACCCGGCCCCGCAGGGCCAGGAGCCGCTTCATGAGGGTGGCGAGACCAGCCCGGGCGCCCTCCACTCCACCGAAAGCGTCGTGGAGCTCCCTGTACATGGCGTAGAGCTCGTCGTAGACGGCGTGGGCCTCGGGGTCCGGCAGAAACCGCTTCTCCTTCAGGGAGGTCATGGCCGCCTGGGCCTCCTCGAAGGAGCCGTACCCCCCGGCGGCTGCACCGACCGCCACGGCCGCCGAGATGGCGGCGCCCAGAGCCGGGGTCTGGGGGGAGCCGGCAATGAGCATGGGCCGGCCCAGCACGTCGGCGTAGATCTGCATGAAGAGGTCGTTCTTCTCCGCGATCCCCCCGCAGTTGACCACCCGCTCGATGGGGACGCCGTACCCGGTGAGGCGCTCCACGATGGCCCGGGCGCCGAAGGCCGTGGCCTCGATGAGGGCCCGGTATACCTCGGCCCGGTCGGTGTGGAGGGTCTGTCCCAGCAGGAGGCCCGTGAGCCGGGGGTCCACCAGGATGGTGCGGTTGCCGTTGTTCCAGTCCAGGGCCAGCAGGCCGGACTCCCCGGGGCGGAGCCGGGATGCCTTCCCGGAAAGCTCCTGGTGGAGGGCCTCGCTCCCCTCGCAGACCACCTCCACCCACCAGCGCAGGATGTCCCCTACCGCGGACTGGCCGGCTTCGATGCCGTACCATGAGGGCATGACCGAGCCGTCCACGATCCCGCAGATGCCGGGCACGTCCTGCATCGTCTCCCCCGCCGGGGCGATGGCGATGTCGCAGGTGGAGGTCCCGATGATCTTCACCAGCGTCCCCGGGGTGATCCCGGCGCCCACGGCCCCGTAGTGGGCGTCGAACCCGCCCATGGCCACGGGGATGCCCGGGCGCAGGCCCAGCGCCTCGCCCCACTCGGGGGTGAGGCCGCCCGCCGGGCGGTCGGGGGGAAGGGCTGTTGCGTAGAGGCGGTCCCTCAACCCAGCCAGGCGGGGGTCCAGCCGGGAGAGGAACTCCTCGGAGGGGAGGCCTCCCCAGGAGCGGGAGTACATGGCCTTGTGGCCGGCGGCGCAGACGCAGCGGGGGATCTCGCCCGGGGCGCGGGCGCCCACCAGGACCGCGGGCACGTAGTCGGCCAGCTCCACCCAGCTGGCCGCCGCCTCGAAGACCTCCGGCGCCACCTTGAGGCACCGCCAGATCTTGGACCAGAACCACTCGGAGGAATAGGTGCCCCCGATGACGGCCAGGTACTCGGGGGCGTGCTCCCTGGCCGTGGCCGTGATGGCGGCGGCCTCCTCGGCCCCGGTGTGGTCCTTCCAGAGCCAGGCATGGGCGGCCAGGTTGGCTGCCCAGGCCGGGTCCAGCGCCAGGGGCCGGGCCCGGGCGTCCACGGGGAGGGGGGTGGAGCCGGTGGTGTCCACTCCGATGCCCAGGACGGCCTCGGGGGAGAACCCGGGCTTCCCCCGGGCGTCGGCCAGCGCTCCCCGCACCGACTCCCCGAGGCCCTTCAGGTAGTCGCCGGGGTTCTGGCGGGCCAGGTGGGGGTCCCGGAGATCGGTAAGGACTCCGCCGTCTCCGGACGGGTAGTCGTAGACGGCCGTCCCCACGATGGATCCGTCGGCGCAGCTCGCCACCACGGCCCGAACCGAGTTGGTCCCGAAGTCGAGACCCAGGGTGAATGCGCTCATGGCATCGCGTTTCCAGGGAGGAATGGGATCCCCGGACCAGGCCGGGCCCGGGGATCGAGGGCCTAGCCTCGGAAATAGAGGTACGCCAACAGGATCATGGTGAGGACGGCTACGGAGCCGATCACGTCGCGGCGATCCCAGCTCGCCCTGGACTCGGCCCGGTGCTCGTCGGTGACGGTGGCGAAGGTCAGGCCCGAGATCCTCTGGTAATCGGGCTCGGTGGTGGCGTAGCTCACCGCCACCATCACCAGCACCGAGGTCAGGAAGATGAAGAGGCTGTAGTACTGGAAGTAGATGTGGTTCACGATCCAGAGGAACGACCCTTCCGCATAGCCCTCGAAGCCGCCCAGCCCCAGGGTCACGGGGGTGTCCACCGCCAGGCGGAAGGCCCCCAGGACGAAGCCCACCACCAGGGCGGCCAGAGCCCCCTTGGCGTTGAGCCGCTTCCAGAACACCCCCAGGAAGAACACCGTGAAGATGGGCGGCGCCAGGTAGCCCTGGACGCCCTGGAGGTACTCGTAGAGCCCCCGGGCTCCCTGGATGACGGGGATCCACAGGAGGCCGATGAGCACCATGCCGGTGGTGGCGATGCGCCCCACCCATACCAGCCGGTGCTGGGATGCCGCGGGGTTGAACTTCTGGTAGAGGTCCATGGTGAAGAGGGTCGAGGAGGCGTTGAACACGCCCGCCAGGGAGCTCATGAGGGCGGCCAGGAGACCGGCCACCACCAGCCCCCGCACCCCCACCGGGAGGATGCTGGTCACCAGGAGGGGGTAGGCGGCCTGGGAGGCCTCCCTGACCACGTTCCCCTCCGCGTCCACCATGGCGTTGAGCCCCGCGTAGTTCCCGGTGCGGGCCAGGGCCAGCGCGATCATCCCCGGAATGATGAAGATGAACACAGGCAGGAGCTTCAGGATGCCGGCGAAGATGCTCCCCCGGCGGGCGTGGGTCTCGTTCCTGGCCCCCAGGGCGCGCTGAACGATGTACTGGTCCGTGCACCAGTACCAGAGCCCGATGATGGGCGCGCAGAAGAGCATGCCCAGCCAGGGGAAGTTCTGGTTGAAGTACCAGGCCAGCCGTCCCTCCTCCATGACCGGGGCCCACGTCCCCTCGACTCCAGGTGGGATGAGGGGCTTCCAGAGGTTGAAGAGGTCCGGATCCAGGGCGGCTCGGAACTCGCTCCACCCGCCCAGCTCCCTCAGGCCGAAGAAGGTCAGAAGGGCGGAGCCCACCACCAGGATCACCGTCTGGAGCGCCTCGGTGTAGGCCACCGCCCCCATCCCCCCCGCCACCGTGTAGATCCCGGTGAGGAGGATGACCGTGACCGACCCGATCCAGAAGCTGTTCCAGACGGTTCCGGCGATCTCGATCTGGAGGTCGGGCAGAAGGGCCGCGAACACGATGCCGCCTGCGAAGATGCCCACGGCGATCTTGGTGAGGACGTAGCCCACCAGGGAGATGACGGTGAGCACCCAGCGCGCTCCCGGAGAGAAGCGTTTCTCCAGGAACTCGGGCATGGTGTACACCCGGGAGCGGATGAAGAAGGGCACGAAGACCCAGGCCAGGATCAGGAGGCACCAGGCGTGCAGCTCGTAGTGGGCCATGGCCACCCCGTCGGTGGCGCCCGACCCCGCCAGCCCTACCAGGTGCTCCGAGCCGATGTTGGACGCGAAGATGGACGCGCCCACGATGAACCAGCCCAGGTTCCGGTCCGCCAGGAAGTAGTCATCGGGGGTGTCCTTCCTGCGCAGGAACACCCATCCCGCCAGGCCGAACACCACGCCCAGGTAACCGAGGATGATGATCCAATCGATGAAGGCCATGGGTCAGGGTCCCGGGGAAGAAGGTGAGCCGGGCCGCTGGAGAGCCCGGGGAAACGTCGCCCTCGTGTCTGGGCCTACTGCACACCGAACCGGAAGACCGTGGTGGTACGGTAGGGCTCCCCCGGACGCAGGATCGTGGAGGGGAAGCCGGGCTGGTTGGGCGAGTCGGGGTAGTGTTGGGTTTCCAGACAGAACCCGTTGCGGTGGTTGTAGACCGCGCCGCCCTTTCCCGTGAGGGTACCGTCCAGGAAGTTCCCCGAGTAGAACTGGATGGCCGGCTCGGTGGTGAAGATCTCTAGGGTCCGGCCCGTGGTGGGCTCCATGACCTTGGCCGCCAGCGTCATCCCATGGCCCGGCGTCCCGTTCAGCACCCAGTTGTGATCGTAGCCTTTCCCGAACACGATCTGCTCGTGCTCGGCACCGATCCTCTCGCCGATGGCGTGGGGGGTGAGGAAGTCGAAGGGGGTTCCCTCCACCGGGGCGATCTCTCCGGTGGGAATCAGCGTGCCGTCCACGGGGGTGAACCCGGCGGCGGCCAGCGTGAGCTGGTGGCCCAGGATGTCCCCGGAGGCGTGGCCCGCCAGGTTGAAGTAGGCGTGCTGGGTGAGGTTGACCGGGGTGGCCTTGTCGGTGGTGGCCAGGTAGTCCACCACCCACTCGTTGGCGTCGGTGAGGGTGTACGTGACCTGTACCTGGAGGTTTCCCGGATACCCCTCCTCCCCATCGGGGCTGGTGTAGTGGAAGACCACGCCGGAGGCCGTGTCGTTCTGGAAGGGCTCTCCGTGCCACACCACCTTGTCGAATCCCTTCACACCTCCATGGAGGTGGTTGGGGCCGTCGTTGGCGGCCAGGGGATAGGCCACGCCGTCCAGCTCGAAGCGGGCGCCGCCGATCCGGTTCCCGTAGCGGCCGATGATGGCTCCGAAATAGGGGGAGCCGTCCAGGTAGCCCTGGAGATCGCCGTAGCCCAGGACGATGTCCCCAGCCTGTCCGGTCCGGTCCGGCGTCTTGAGGGAGATGACGATCCCGCCGTAGGAGATGGCCTGGATCTCGACGCCGGAGCTGTTCGTGAGGGTGAAGAGCTCGACCGCCGCCCCGTCGGGCGTGGTGCCGAAGGGAGCCCTCGCCATGCGTTGTACCATGGGCCGCTCCTGTACGGTTCCGCAGGCCACCGACGCCGCCAGCGCCAGGGCCGCTGCCAGGGTGCGATTGCCTCCGAGTGTGTGTGCCGCCATGGAATTCCATCTCCAGGAGAAGGGGTCGCCGGCGCGGCTACCCGCGCCGCCCCGGAATCGCGGGAAGCTAAGGCCTTTCCTCTGTGGCGGCGAACCCCCCGGGATCGGTCCCGGACGGGGAGGAACCGACCCGGAGCAGGGTCCTTGCCCGATGTCTCCGCGGTGGGCCAGAATGGATGCCTCCGCCCTGTTCCCCCCCCGCCCCCCCTGGAGCCAGACATGCTCAGGTACTCGAGTGTCGTCGCCCTGGTGGTCCCGGCCCTCCTCGCCCTTCCCCAGGGACAGAGCCTGGCCCAGGCCGCGTCCCCTTCCGCTCGCATCAAGGTGGACGTGGAGCGGACCGTCGGGGAGGTGGATCCTCTCCTCTTCGGCAACTTCGCCGAGCACCTGGGACGGATGATCTACGGGGGGATCTACGAGGAGGGGAGCCCGCTTTCCGACCCGCGCGGGTTCCGCCAGGACGTCCTCGAGGCGGTGAAGGGGCTGGACGTGTCCATCCTGCGCTGGCCGGGGGGCAACTTCGTCTCCAGCTACAACTGGCAGGACGGGATCGGGCCCAAGGACCAGCGGCCGGTGCGGGCCGAGCTGGCCTGGCACGACCTGGAGTCGAACCGTTTCGGCACCGACGAGTTCCTGGCCTACGCCGAGGAGATCGGTGCCGAGCCCTACATCGCCATCAACCTCGGGCTCGGGACCCTCGACGACGCCCGCTACTGGGTGGAGTACACCAACGAGAGCCGCCCCACCTACTGGGCCGAGCTGCGTCGCAGCAACGGCAGGGACGAGCCCTGGGGGGTGAAGTACTGGGGGCTGGGCAACGAGATCGACGGGGGGTGGCAGCTGGGCCAGAAGTCTGCCGAGGACTACGCCTGGGTGGCCCGGGAGGCGGCCAAATCGATGCGAAGGGTGGACCCGAGCATCAAGCTGGTGGCCAGCGGGTCCAGCGACTACGGGGCGGACTGGATCGACTGGAACCGCACCGTGCTGGAGAACCTCAGGGACCAGATCGACTACATCGGGATCCACACCTACATCAACAACCGGGCCGATGACTTCGAGCAGTTCATGGCCTGGTCGCAGCGCATCGACCACTACATCGAGATCACCGCCGGGCTCATCGAGGCGGTCCGCTCCGGGCGCCCCAACGCCCGGCCCATCCATATCGCCTACGACGAGTGGAACGTCTGGTACCGGGCCTTCGAGGACCGGGACCTGGAGGAGGTCTACAACTTCGAGGACGCGCTGGCGGTGGGGATGTTCTTCAACTCCTTCTTCCGCCACGCCGACGTGGTGAAGATGGCCAACCTCGCCCAGATGGTGAACGTCATCGCCCCCATCATGACGAACCCGGAGGGGTACTTCCTCCAGCCCACCTACTTCCCCCTGGTGGAGTACGGCAAGCAGAGGGGGAACAGCTCCCTGGACGTGTTCGTGGACTCCCCCACCTACACCGCCGGCAACCGGGGGGCTCCCCTGGGCTACCTGGACGTCTCGGCCAGCTACGATCCCGATACCCGCCAGGTCTGTGTCAACGTCCTGAACCGGAGCGGGACCCGGGACATCGCCACCCGCGTGGAGAGCCAGAGCGGAGCGCCGTCCGGTGCGGTGGAGGTGTGGGAGCTGAACCACCCGGACCTCAAGGCCACCCACACCTTCGGGGACGACCGGAAGGTCCGGCCGGTGACCCGGACGGTTCGGGTGGAGGTGGCAAACGGCGGGTTCGTCTACACGTTTCCGGCCCACTCCCTTACGATCCTCCGGTTCGAGGTGCGATAGGAGCGGGGCAGGGGACGCGGGCGAGCCCCTGCGGGGGTGGCCGTCCCCACGACCCCGCGGGCCCGGCTACCGCAGCGACCCCTCCAATGCCCAGGCGGCTTCGTTCCAGCGCAGCTCGTTGCGGAAGGCTCGCAGGTCGGTCCTCCCGTCGATAACCAGGAACTCGATCCCGGCCATCGCCGCGAAGTCCTCCAGGGGCTCCACCGTGAGCGCCTGCGAAAAGCCGGTGTGATGGGCTCCTCCCGCGTGGATCCACGCCCCGGCGGCGGTGGCGAGGTCGGGCCTGGGCATCCAGACCGCCCGCGCCGTCGGGAGCCTGGGCATGGGAGCGGGAGCCTCCACCACGTCCACCACGTTCACCACCATGCGGAACCGGTTCCCCATGTCCACCACCGTGGCGTTCACCGCAGGGCCGCAGGCGGCGTCGAAGACCAGGCGGACGGGATCCTCCTTCCCACCGATCCCCAGAGGGTGGACCTCACAGGACGGCCTCCCGGCGGCGATGGAGGGACAGATCTCCAGCATGTGGGAGCCGAGGACGGCCCTGCCGTCGGGATCGAAGTGATAGGTGTAGTCCTCCATGAAGGTGGTTCCCCCAGGGAGTCCGTGGGCCATGACCTTCAGGGAGCGCACCAGAGCGGCGTGCTTCCAATCCCCCTCGGCGCCGAATCCGTACCCGTCCGCCATGAGGCGCTGGGCGGCGATCCCCGGGAGCTGCCTGAGCCCGTGGAGGTCCTCGAAGGTGTCGGTGAACGCGTGGAACCCGCCCTCCTTCAGGAAGGCGCGCAGGCCCAACTCGATGCGAGCGGCGTCCCGCAGCGATGCGTGGCGTTCGCCCCCCCCCTCCAACCCGGGCATCAGGACGTACTGCCCCGCGTACTCCTCACAGAGCGCGTCCACCTCGCCCTCCGTCGCCGCCTGCACATGCTTCACCAGGTCCCCCAGGCCGTAGCCGTTGACGGCGTACCCCAGCCGCCGCTGCGCCTCCACCTTGTCCCCCTCGGTCACGGCCACCTGGCGCATGTTGTCGCCGATGCGGGCGATCCTCATCCCCTGGCTGTCGTGCCAGGCGGCGGCGGCCCGCATCCAGGCGGCGATGCGCTCCCCCACGGCCACCTCCTGCCAGTGCCCCACCACCACCTTCCGGTTGAGACGGAGCCGGGAGCAGATGAACCCGAACTCCCGGTCCCCGTGGGCCGACTGATTCAGGTTCATGAAATCCATGTCCAGGGCAGCCCAGGGGATGTCCCGGTTGATCTGGGTGTGCAGGTGCAGGAGGGGCCGCCGCAGGCCCCTCAGCCCGCCCAACCACATCTTGGCCGGGCTGAAGGTATGCATCCAGGCGATGACGCCGACGCAGCCGGGGCTGGCGTCCGCGTCCCGCAGGGTCGCGCCGATCTCCTCAGGGGTGGTGAGCACCGGCTTGAAGACCACCCTGACGGGGAGGGCGCCCGAGGCGTTCAGCCCATCCACGATCACCTGGGCATCGCGTGCCACCTGTTGCAGGGCCTGGGGGCCGTAGAGGTGCTGGCTACCGGTGAGGAACCAGGCTTGCAGATGAGTGTGGTCGATCATGGAGGTGAGGCTAGGGATGCGGACGGCCTCGGGCAAGAGGCCCTCGCGGGGCGGGTTCCCGGTGCGTCGGAGACCTCCGGGGACCGGGCTCTAACGGCGCGGAACCACCGAAGGTCGCCTTACCGTCATGGTCCGGGATTGCCGAATCCCGCCGGCCACCAGGGTGACCGTGTACTCCCCGGGCTCTACCGGTCGGCGCCCCCCGTTGCGGAGATCCCAGACCACCCGGTGGAGGCCCGGGCCGCCGGGTTCCTCCAGGCCACGGACCTCGGCGCCAGCGCCGTCCGTGATCACCAGGGTGAAGCTGGCGGCTCCGGTCCCTCGCTGGTACACGTCCAGCAGCACCCCATTGGGCTCGTTGGG
>JBFYZD010000132.1:0-17316 GCA_041309685.1 Gemmatimonadales bacterium
AGGCCCACTGGCTTCCGCCACTGAACCCTCGTTCGCTCGTTCGTCCACCAAAAGCTCCCACCCACCACCTCCCCTCTACCTAAGGCGCTCTCCCTCTTCACCCGTGTTGTCAAAAAGCTCGTCTTCACCCTCCCTCCCGGAGGAGGGGTGATCGGGCACAAGGACCGATCTGGTGAAGCATTTAAAGGTAAGTGTCCGTTCCAGCGACGTCAACGCGTGGGAACACGAAACAACTCCGCGACACCGTGGACCCCGGAAGGGAACGGAAGAGTTGCAGGGAGGGGAGGAAACCGCTACCGGGAAACCGGGGCAGGGGACTCCCCTTTCCGCTCACATGCCCCCGGCTTCAAGAAGGCCCGCCACCTCTTCCCCGGTGACGAAAAAGCCCCCGAGCTCCACCCCTCTCTCCGGCCCATGCCAATCCGAGCCCCCTGAGAGCAGGAGCTTCCAGGCCCGGCAAAGGCCTTCCAGCCGGAGCGTGTAGCGGGGGTCATGGCGGGGGCGATAGACCTCGAGCCCCTGAAGACCCGCCTGCGCCAGACGGGGAAGGAGAGTCTCCACCCGATCCTCCGGGGGGTGTGCCCAGAGGGGAATCCCCCCCGCCTCGAGGATGAGCTGGATCGCTTCCTCCGGGGAGAGGAGGGAGGTGGGGAGGAAGGCAGGATGCTCGTCGCCGATGAACCGGTCGAACGCCTCCGGGACGGTGGTCACGTAGCCCGCCCCGACCAGGGCCTTTGCCAGGTGGGGGCGGCTCAGCGCCGTGCGGTCCGGCCCGGCGGCATCCACGACCGCGTCGAAGGCCACGAGGACCCCCTGCTCCCCCAGGCGCTCGATCATCCCCAGCATCCGCTTCTCCCTGAGGAGGACGGCCCGTCCCTCATGCCTCAGGATCACCTCGGCGTGCGAGTCCACGAAGTAGCCGAGGAAGTGGAGCTCCCTCCGGTCCAGGGTGCTGGAGACCTCCAGAGCCGGGATGACCTGGATGGCCCCCCGTATCCCCCGTTCCTGAAGCCGCCGGACCCCCGCCATGGTGTCGTGATCCGCCAGGGCGATGACGTCCAGGCGCCCCGCCTCGGCGGACTCCAACACGGCCAACGGAGAGAGGGCTCCGTCGGAGGCGGTGGAATGGATGTGAAGGTCCAGTCGCATGCTGTCGAAGGTCGGTCAAGGAAACGAGGCGGAGGAAGTTAACCCCTCCGCCTCGTCCGATCTACTGCGATGGGGGAAGTAAGCCAGCCCCCGGGTCCCGGGATGGGCGGGCCGGCCCCCAGCCTCTCGCCTTCAGAATACCGAGTTCCTCCTGCGGGCCCCCGTCTCCTCCGCCACCAGGTCGTCCGGGTGGAAGTCGGCCTCCGGTGGGAAGATGGCCGGGGGACCGTCCCCGGCATACTCCACCAACACCGTGATGGTGTTGGACTCCACCTTCATCACCCCACCCGCCACATAGTACCGCCGGCTTCCCCCACCGGGAAGGTCGATCGCCATCTCCCCGTGGCCCAGAAGGGTGATGTAGGGGGCATGGCCGGGAAGGATGCCCACCATCCCGTCCCAGGCCGGCGCCATCACGCTGGCCGCGTCCCCCTTGAAGACCTCCTTCTCCGGGGACACCAGCCTTACCGAGAGAATCGCCGCCATGGTGGCTCAGGCCTCCATCTTCTTGGCCGCCTCCACCACCTCTTCGATTCCACCCCGCATGTAGAACGCCTGCTCCGGGAGGTGATCGAACTCCCCGTCGGCCACCCGCTCAAAGGACTCGATCGTGTCCACCAGCTTCACGTAACGCCCCGGCGTGCCGGTGAAAGCCTCGGCCACGTGGAAGGGCTGGGAGAGGAAGCGCTGGATCCTCCGGGCCCGCCCCACGATGACCTTGTCCTCCTCCGAGAGCTCGTCCATCCCCAGGATGGCGATGATGTCCTGGAGGTCCTTGTAGCGCTGGAGGATCTCCTGGACCCTGGTCGCAACCCGGTAGTGCCGCTCCCCGACGAACTGGGCATCCATGATCCGGGAGGTGGAGTCCAGGGGGTCCACCGCCGGGTAGATCCCCAGCTCCACGATGGCCCGGGAAAGCACCGTGGTGGCGTCCAGGTGGGTGAAGGCGGCCGCCGGGGCCGGATCGGTGAGGTCGTCGGCGGGGACGTAGATGGCCTGCACCGAGGTGATGGAGCCGTGCCGGGTGGAGGTGATCCGCTCCTGAAGCTCGCCCATCTCCGAGGCCAGCGTGGGCTGGTACCCCACCGCCGAGGGCATCCGCCCCAGGAGGGCCGACACCTCGGACCCCGCCTGGCTGAAGCGGAAGATGTTGTCGATGAAGTAGAGCACGTCCTGCTTCTCCACATCGCGGAAGTACTCCGCCACGGTGAGTCCCGAGAGGCCGACCCGGAGGCGGGCGCCGGGGGGCTCGTTCATCTGCCCGTAGATCAGGGCCGTGGATTTGAGTACTCCCGACTCCTTCATCTCCAGCCAGAGGTCGTTCCCCTCACGCGTCCGCTCCCCCACCCCGCTGAACACGGAACGGCCTCCGTGCTCCATGGCGATGTTGTTGATGAGCTCCATGATGATGACGGTCTTCCCCACCCCAGCTCCACCGAAGAGCCCCGTCTTCCCACCCTTCACGTAGGGCGCCAGGAGGTCCACCACCTTGATCCCCGTCTCGAAGATCTCGGTCTTGGGCTCCAGGTCCTTGAAGGCCGGGGGCTCGCGATGGATGGGCCACCGCTCGATCTTCCCCTCCGCCTCCCCCGTGAGGGGCCCCGCCTCGTCCACGGGCTTGCCCAGGACGTTCAGGATCCGCCCCAGGGCGGCCTCTCCCACGGGGATGGTGATGTAGGTGCCCGTGTCCAGGACCTCCATTCCCCGGACGACGCCGTCGGTGGAGGACATGGCGACCGCCCGGACCTGGCCTCGGCCGATGTGCTGCTGCACCTCCGCGGTCAGGTCGATCTCCAGCCCCGAGTCCGTGGTGGCCTTCAGGTGAAGGGCGTTGTAGATGTCCGGCAGGTGCTCCGGAACGAACTCCACGTCCAGGACGGGACCGATCACCTGCACCACCCTACCGATGTTCTGCTCAGCCATGTTCTTCCTTCTCCGGTCGGCGAGGATCCGAGAGAGCGCCCCAGGCGGCTGGCCTAGGACAGCCCCTCGGCGCCTCCGACGATCTCGGCGATCTCCTGGGTGATCTGGGCCTGACGGGCCCGGTTGTAGTTTCGGGTGAGGGTTTCCAGCATCTCCCCGGCGTTGTCCGTCGCGTTCTTCATGGCGGTCCGGCGAGCCCCCTGCTCCGAAGCCGCGTTCTCCACCAGAGCCTTGTAGACCGTGTTCCGCAGGTACACCGGCAACAGCCGGCTCAGAATGATCCGGGACCCGGGGGAAAGGAGGTAGGAATCCGCCGGCGGCGCTCCCGAGGGGGGCCGTATGGGGAGGAGCTCCGTGACCCTTGGGGGGGTTGAAAGAGCCGAGCGGAACTCCGCGCTCACCAGGAGAACCCGGTCGAGCTCCCCCGTCTCGAACCGGGCCCTGAACGGCTCCACGATGGTCTCGGCATGCTCCACGGTGGGCACGTCTCCCACCTCCGTCATGGCCAGAGCCAGGGGAACCTTCCGGAAGCGGAAGAAGACGATCCCCTTCTTCCCCACCGCGTGAAGCTCGGTCTCGAACCCCTTCTTCAGGAGGTCCTGCCTGAGGAGCCTGGCTTCCCGGATGAGGTTGGAGTTGAAGCCCCCGCACAGCCCCCGGTTCGCCGTGAGAAGGAGGATGGCGACCCTCCTCACTTCCGTCGGCTGGCGGAGGATAGGGAACTCCTCGGCGTACTCCGGAGCGTAGAGGCTGCGGACGATGGTTCCCAGGGCATCGCTATAGGGCTGGGCAGCCCGGACCCGGTCGGTGGCCCGCTTCAGCTTGGAAGTGGCCACCATCTCCATGGTCTTGGTGATCTGCCGCGTGTTCTCGACGGACTTGATCCGCCGTTTGACCTCTTTTGCGCTTGGCACTGGCTCCTAGCCTCGTCTCGTCGTTCCCGGGGGATCCTTCCCGCCTCAGGCCTTGACCCCGGCGGGGACTCCGGCACCCTCTTGAGCGGCGAAGTCCTGGTTGTAGGCTTCGATGCCCTTGATCACCCGGTCCTTGAGCTCGTCGGTGAGGACCTTCTTCTCCCGAAGGTCCTTCAATACCTCCGGCTGGTGCTCGTCCATGAATCGGTGGAAACCCAGCTCCCAGGGCTTGATGCGATTGACTGGGAGGTGGTCAAGGTACCCGTTGGTCACGGCAAAGATGACCGCGATCTGGTGCTCCACCGGCATGGGCTGATACTGCCCCTGGTTCAGGATCTCCACCGTCCGCTCCCCCCGGGCCAACATCCGCTGGGTGGTGGCGTCCAGGTCCGAGGCGAACTGGGCGAAGGCCTCCATCTCCCGGTACTGGGCCAGGTCCAGGCGGAGCCGCCCGGCCACCTGCTTCATGGCCTTGATCTGGGCATTGCCGCCCACCCGGGACACGCTGATTCCCACGTTCACCGCCGGCCGTACCCCGGAGTAGAAGAGGTCGGGCTCCAGGAAGATCTGGCCGTCGGTGATGGAGATCACGTTGGTGGGGATGTAGGCGGAGACGTCCCCCCCCTGGGTCTCGATGATGGGCAGGGCGGTAAGAGACCCGCCGCCGTGCTCGTCCGAGAGCTTGGAGGCCCGCTCCAGGAGCCGGGAGTGGAGGTAGAACACGTCCCCCGGGAAGGCCTCACGCCCCGGGGGGCGGCGCAGCACCAAGGAGATCTGGCGGTAGGCTTGGGCCTGCTTGGTGAGGTCGTCGTAGATCACCAGCGTGTGCTTCCCCTGCCACATGAAGTGCTCCGCCATGGCGCAGGCCGAATAGGGAGCGATGTACTGCATGGGGGCCGGGTCCGAGGCGTTGGCTGCCACCACGATGCTGTAGTCCATGGCCCCATGCTCCTTCAGGAGCTCCACCACGGAGGCCACCTTGCCGGCCCGCTGCCCGATGGCGCAGTAGATACAGATGACGTCCGTCGCCTTCTGGTTGATGATGGTGTCGACGGCGATGGCCGTCTTCCCGGTGCCGCGGTCGCCGATGATGAGCTCCCTCTGTCCCCGGCCGATGGGGATCATGGAGTCGATGGGCTTGAGGCCGGTCTGCAGGGGCTCCTTCACCGGCTGCCTCTTCACGATCCCGGGGGCCACCACGTCGATCTGGCGGAAGCCCTCGATGGGGTCGATGGGGCCCATCCCGTCCAGAGGTTGCCCCAGGGGGTCCACGATGCGGCCCAGGTAGCCGGACCCTACCGGGACCTCCAGCACCTTTCCGGTTCGCCGGACCTGATCGCCCTCCTGGAGGTGGGTCCACTCCCCCAGGATCACCGCCCCGATATTGTCCTCCTCGAGGTTCAGGGCCAGGGCGGTCTCGGGCTCCCCTGTCCGGGTGGAGAGGATCTCCAGCATCTCGCTGGCCATGGCCTTGGTGAGGCCATAGATCCGGGCAATCCCGTCCTTGACCTCAAGGACCTCCCCCACCTCCTCGGCGTGGAGCTCCTCCTCATAGGCCTCGATCTCCGAAAGGAGGACGTCCTTGATCTCGCTGGGTCGAAGCTGGGACTCGTTGGCCATATCCTATTCGGTCCTCATGAAGTGATTTCGGGCGCGCCGCTCACCCCTGGCCACCGCCGAAGGCGATGTCGGGGAGCTCGGCGTTCACCAACTGCCGTCTGAGTTGCTTGATACGCCGCCGGAGGGTGCCGTCGTAGACGGTATCCCCGGCTTTCAGGTACACTCCGCCGAGAATGGCCGGGTTCACCCGCACATGGGGAATGGCTTCCTTCCCGAGAAGCACCGAGAGCTTGGAGGACAGCTCCTTGATCGCGTCGGGTTCGGGCACCCTCGCCAGGGTGACGGAGACATGCACCCGTCCCAGATGCTCGTCCAGGAGGGCACGGAACTCCTCGGCGATTCGTCCCAGGAGCCGCTGCCGCCGCTTGTCCACCGTAACCTGGAGGAAGTTCAGGAGAGTCCCTGGAAGGGTCTCGTGGAACACCTTCTTCAGGACCTCCTTCTTCTCCCTGTCGGCGATCCGGGGGGTCTGGAGGAAGATCCGGAATCCGGGGTTTTCGTCCAGAAGCTTCACCACGGTCTCCAACCCGTGGGCGAAGGCGCTCAGCCCCTCATGCCGCTGGGCGAGGTCGAAAAGGGTGGCGGCGTAGTTCCTGGCAATGGTCTCGTTGGTCACGCCTCAGCTCCGGGGCTCTGGGCAGAAAGACCGTCCACGAAGTCCATGACCAGCTTCCGGTCCTGCTCGGAGTCCAGCTTCCTGTGAAGGAGCTTGGATGCCGCCGCGAGGGCGATGTCCACCGAATCCCTGCGGAGGGCGTCCAGGGCGGCATCCTTCTCCCGCTGGATCTCCCCCCGGGCACGGGTCAGGATCGCCTCGCTCTCCTCCCTGGCCTTCGCCTCGAGCTCCCGGCGAACCCGGTCGGCGGCGTCCCGGCCCTCGGTCACGATCTCCTGAGCCTGCCTCCTGGCATCGGCCAGCTGCCGCTTGTGCTCCTGCAGGAGCTCCGCAGCCTCGGCCTGCCGCCTCCGGGCCTCCTCCAGGGCGTCTCGAATCCCCTTTTCCCGGGCTTCCACCGCAGAGAGGATGGGTCCCCAGGCAAAGCGCCAGAGGACGATGAGGAGAGAGGTGAAGATCACCAGCGTCCAGAGCATCAGCCCCGGATTGATGCTGAACAGGCTGCCGCCTCCGCCCTCCGCACCGTGCTCCTGGGCCAGAAGAGCCGCAGGGGCCGCGAAAAGGGCGAGGGAGGCCGCGAGTACACTCGGTCGAAGTCTCATGGTTCTCGTTCCCGGGACCGTGAGGGTCGCCCCGGAGGCGAGGTCGCTCTTGGCAGGACACCCGGGATGCCCGCCCCTTCCCTCGGGAAGGGGACGGACCCCCGCGGGGTCCCCAGAGTCGCCTCCGGGACCGGAGCTCCCAAACCCTACAGAAGCTTGAAGAGCAGGCCGATGACCAGGCCGAAGAGCGCCACCCCTTCGATGAGGGCCGCAAGAATGATCCCGGCCGTCTGGATTGCGCCGGCGGCCTCGGGCTGGCGGGCGATGCCCTGGGTGACGTTCTCGCCGATGCGGCCGATTCCAAGACCGGCCCCGATGACCGTGAGGCCGACGCCCAGACCGGCGCCCAGGAGGCTCAGGTAGTTCTTCGCCGTCTCGGCATCCATGGTGGCGCCCATACCCTGAACGGCCGTAAGGAAAGCGTGCAGCATGGTGTCTCCGTCTCGTCTATGAAAGGTTTGCCTTGGCTGCCTGCACCTGCACCTGCACCGGCGACGATCCCGTCCCTAATGGGCGTGCCGGATGAGTCCGATGAAAACCGACGTGAGCATGGCGAAGATATAGGCCTGAAGAAAGGCCACGAAGAGCTCCAGAATCATCATGGCCACCGACATTCCCACCGAGCCGGCGGCGATCCCCCAACGACCCAGCGTCAGGTGTCCGAAGACGAAGATCAGGCCGACGAGGGAGAGGATGACCGTGTGCCCCGCGGTCATGTTGGCAAAGAGCCGGATCGCCAGCGCGAAAGGCTTGGCCAGCTTCCCCAGGAACTCCACCGGGGTCATGATGACCAGCATCAGGGCCTGCCCGATCGGGGGGAGGCCTTTGGGGGCGTAGAAGATGGTCTTGGCGTACCCCCTGGGGCCCAGGGCGGAGAACCCGCTGACCTCGATCACGAGAAGACTCACGATGGCCATGGCCGCCGTCACCGAGAGGTTCCCGGTGGGGGTGGCGCCCCAGGGCAGCAGCCCCAGGAGGTTCATGGTGAGGATGAAGAAGAACACCGTGAGGATGAAGGGGGTGAAGGCGTCGGCGCCGTGGCCGATGTTCCTCCTCACGATCTCATCGCGGAAATAGAGGATGACGGCTTCCAGGGCGTTGGCCAGCCCGCTGGGCGCCCGGTCCCGGTATTTCCCCTGGACGGCCCGGGCCATGGTGATGAAGAGCAGGGCCACGATGACGGCCGCGAGGCAGAGGAACACCACATGCTTCGTGGGGGAGAGGTCGAGGGTGAGGCCGCCCAGATGAAGCGGCGCCCAGTGGGGGAGCTCCACTGCTCCCAGAAAGGGAAGCTCGATGGTGCGGGAGTCCACCAGGTGATGCATGAGCATCCCCCCGATGTCGGGCGCACCCCCCTCCACGGCGTGCTCCGCCCCGTGGGCCACAGCCTCCTGGGCGTGTTCGGCGGCTTCCTGTATGACCCTCAAGAAGGTCTTCATAATCTCCCGGTGCTCTCTCCCCCCCGGGACCTCAGGAAGAGAGGCTCCAGCAGGAGGAGTCCGAAAAAGAACCCTGCCAACGCCAGCAATGTAGGGGCCGGGGGCAGTCCTTCAACCCTGGTCAGCACCAACGCCGCCAGAAGAACCACACCCATGCGGGCGACGGTGCCCCCCACCCAGACCAGGGCAAAGCGCCTGGTCTCGTTCCAGTACCGGAGCAGAAGACCGAAGGCGGCCATCTGGACCGGGTACGCCACCAGGGCGGCAACCAGAACGCCGGTCCTGGCCGAAGGGGAGAGCCAGGGCCAGAGACCGGCGGTCACCAGGAGGAGGGCCAGGAGGGCCACCCCTCCGTACCGGAGAAGCTGGGTCAAGGCTCCACGTCTTCGTCTCGATCCTGGGGCTCCACCACGATGTGGCGGTAGAGGCTGAAAAAGCCCGCTCCTGCCCCGACAAAGGCTCCGAGAATCGTGAAGAGAGGCGCCGTGCCCGTCTTTCCGTCGAGCCACCAACCACCCAGAAGGAAGAGAAGGGTCGAGAGGGCCCAGGTGAGCCCGTACCCCATATACTGTCCAGCGGCCCCGATGAGCTGGGACTGCAGGGAATCCTTCCGATCGTGCTCGGCCATCGCATTCGATCCTCAAGGCCGACTTATGAAAAAGCGGCCAGAAGTTAGACCTTTGTGATTTTTTTCGCAATACCCGAAGGGGCCTCCTTGGAGAGCTCCTCCTCCCCTCCGGGCCGGGACCCTTTCCGGACCCCAGCGTCCCCGACGGGAAGAGGCTCCTCGCTGGGCAAACACCTGGGCGGGAGGGCTGGCCAGATCCCACCCGAACCGGGTGTTCTGGAGCATGGCCACCCCCGGGGGTTGGCCAGGAGGCCCCTTTTTCGCCATTTTTCCCGTAAGTGCTCCTGGGTGCGGTGGCATGAGCCGGCCCGATCCCCGTAAATACCTCGTTGTTTCGGCCCTCAGAGGCCCGAGGCATGGACCTGGACGCCTGCAGCAGCAGTTCGGATCGCCCGCCGAGTACGGGGAACCGGCCATGATGGTCGTGATCCCGGTGGCGTTGGTCCTCCTCGCCCTCTCCGCCTTCTTCTCCTCCTCCTCCACCGCCCTGTTCTCCGTGGGAGGCTCCCGCCTAAGGACCCTCCGGGAGGAGGGCTTCCAGGGAGCCGAAGAGTTGGCGGAGCTGCGGGCCCGAAGAGGAAGCGTCCAGGGGACCCTGCTCCTCTTCGGTACCCTCTCCAACCTGGGTGCGGTGGGCAGCCTCACCGGGTGGAGTGCCCTGCAATGGGGATTCGGGGGATTCCTATCGGGCCTCCTCGGCTCGGCCGTCCTGGCCCTGATGTTCGGGGAGCTCCTTCCCCGATCCATCGGCGCCCGTCGACCCATCCGCATCGCTCTGGCGGTGGCGCCGGCCGTCCTCGCCCTGGAACGGACGGTGGGTCCGCTCCTGGGTCCGGTCTTCCGACTGGAGAGCCTCCTGGCCCGTGCCGCCGGGGATGAGGGGGCCAGTCCCGAGGAGCGGGAGGTCAGGGAGATGACCTCCCTCGGCCAGCAGGAGGGGGTGGTGGGGTGGGAGGAGCACGAACTGGTGGAGCGGGCTTTCCGCCTGGACGAGCTCACCGTCTGGGATATCATGACCCCACGGGTGGACATCTTCGCCTGGAGGGATTCCCTGATCCTGGAACAGATCGTGGGGGAGCTGGAGAAGGTCCCCTACTCCCGGGTTCCCGTCTTCGGGGAGAGCGTGGACGACATCACCGGGATCCTCCACGTTCGGGAGATCTACCAGGGGTACACGGCGGGCCGAGGTGGAATGACCCTGAAGGCGATGGCCAGGGAACCCTTCTTCGTACCCGGATCACTCTCCCTCACCCGTCTCCTGAAGGACTTCCAGGCCCGCCGAATCCACATGGGGATCGTGGCGGACGAGTTTGGCGGCACCGACGGCCTGGTGACGCTGGAGGACGTCCTGGAGGAGTTGGTGGGTGAGATCGTGGACGAGACCGATCTGCCCGAGGAACCCCTCATCAGGATCTCCAAGACCGAGGTCGTGGCCGAAGGAGGGCTCGACCTGAGGGACATCAACCACGCCTTCAACGTGTCCCTTCCCCAGACGGAGAACCGCTCCCTGAACGGGTTCATCATCGAGGAGTTGGGATACGTCCCGGAAAAGGGGGAGATCCTGGAGCGCCACGGGGTCCGGATCGAGGTCATGGAGGCTTCCGACACACAGGTTCTCAAGGCCCGCGTCAGGAAGCTATCCGCCCCCAACCCCACCATGAGGGCCTGACTCCTGGCCCTCCTCCTTCCCTTTGGCGGGAAGAGCCCCCGGGTGGCGCCCGATGCCTTCCTCGCCCCCACGGCGGTCCTGATCGGGGACGTGATCGTGGGGGACCAGGCTTCCATATGGTTCGGAACCGTCCTGAGGGGAGACCATCCGGCCCACGGGATCGTGGTGGGGGCCCGCTCCAACGTCCAGGACAACTGCGTCGTCCACGTGGGGGACTGGCAACCCACCCTCATCGGAGCCGACGTGACCGTGGGGCACGGGGCGAAGTTCGAGAGCTGTACGATTGAGGATGGGTGCGTCATCGGGATGAACGCGGTGATCCTCCAGGAGGCGGTCATCGGGGCCGGTTCCCTGGTGGCGGCCAATGCCGTGGTTCTGGAGAAGACCTCGGTGCCGCCGGGCAGCCTGGTGGCGGGGGTACCCGCGAAGGTGCGGGGAACGCTGGAGGGGTCCGCGGCCCGGTGGGTGGGCCGGAGCAGCCACCACTACGTGGAGCTGTCCAGGCTCTATCTTTCCGGGGGGATCGGTGGAAACGCCGCGTGCGACCTCTGCGGGGGCCCCGTCCTGGAACGGCACTGCAAGGTCGTCTGCCTGAAGTGCGGCTACCAGCGGGACTGCTCCGACCCTTAGCTCGCCACTCCCAGGAAGTTCGCCGAGTACCACCGGATCAGAAGATCTCCCCACCCGTAGGCGATGGCTCCCCCCGCCGCCAGGAAGATCCCGAAGGGGACCAGCTTCCCCGTCTTCCAGGAGATCGGACCGAACACCACCGAGCCGATGAGGGCCCCCAGGAAGAGGGTGAGGAGAACCCCCGGGATCCCCAGGAAGGCTCCCATCATCGCCATCATCTTCAGATCCCCCCCTCCCATCGCCTCCTTCTTGAAGAGCCACGTGCCGCCCCGGGCCACCGCCCACAGAAGCCCGAACCCGAGGGCTGCTCCCAGGAAGGCCTGCACCGTGGTGAGCCCCCCCGGAAGGGCCGCCAGGGCCAACCCCAACACCCCCCCTCCCAGGGAGAACTGATCCGGGATGATGTAGAAGCGGGCATCGGTGATGGCGATTCCCAGAAGGATCGAGAGGAACGCCGCCCCCCGGGCGGCCTCCATGGAAAGCCCGTGGTGCAGGAAGCTCCCGGCCCAGATGAGGCCCGTGGCCAGCTCCACCAGGGGGTATTGGGGGGAGATGAAGACCCCGCACGACCGGCAGTGCCCCCTGAGAAGGAGGAGATAGCTCAGGAGCGGGATGTTGTCATACCAGCGGATCGGGGAATCACAGGCCGGGCAGTGGGAGGGGGGGCGGACCACGGACTCCTCCAGTGGCCACCGGAAGGTACAGACGTTGAGGAAAGACCCCAGAACCAGGCCCAGGACCCCGGCCGCCACCGCCACCATCCAACTCTCCACCAGGGGAAGTCCCATCAATCCTCCACCTTCCCTTCGGTCCGAAGCGTGAGGGAAAAAAGAAGAATGGCCCCGGCGACGCCGGCGTTCAAAGAGTCCGCTCCCGGCACCATGGGGATGGCCAGGGTTCGGGCTCCGGCGGAAAGGAGCGCCCGGCGGGGGCCGGCTCCTTCATTGCCCACCACCAGAGCCCAGGGGCACTCGGGGCGAAATCCCCGGATATCCTCACCCCGGGCATCGGCCACCAGAAGGGGCACCTTCCTCACGGCCAGCCAGGCCGCGGCCTCGGCCCAGGGGGCTCGGACGACGGGGAGATGGAGCAGAGCCCCCGCGGACGCCCGGACGACCTTCGCGTTCCAGGGATCCACGGTTCCATCCAGGGCGAGGACCCCGTCCACTCCGAAGGCCCAGGCGGCCCGGACCAGCGTCCCCACGTTCCCGGGGTCCTGAAGGCCATCCAGAAGGAGGAGGCGGGGACGGGGTACGGCTGGAAGGGCATCGAGGGACCCCCGGGGTTCCGCCACCACCAGGAGAGCCCCCTGGGAGCGTCCCGTGTCGGAGAGGGCCTCCATCTCCTCGTCGGACACCTCCACGACAGGAAACCGGCCCTGGGACAAGCGACTCCTGAGCTCCCCTCCGGCCTCGGTCTCCAGCAGCCGCGGCGCCGCCAGGGCGAATCGGACCTCCGGGGGCCCCGGCGCCCGGAGCACCTCCCGGATGCCCCGGATCCCCTCCACCAGGAAGAAGCCTTCCCTGGGGCGGAGCCTCGGGTTCCTGAGGCGTTCCACCAACCTCGTCTTCTCTTTGCTGAGCGCCATGAGGCCTTCCCCGTCCCTTGTGGTCCTCTATACTTCCACCTTGAGCGGCGTTTCGGAAGCCGCCACCCCCCTTCGACACCGAAACCCAGGGCCCGGAATGCACGAGAACCGACCTCCCATCGCCCTCACCATCGCCGGATCCGACAGCGGCGGCGGCGCGGGGATCCAGGCCGACCTGAAGACCTTTCACGCCTTCGGGGTCTTCGGCACCTCGGCCGTGACCGCCATCACCGCCCAGAACACCCTCGGGGTCACGGCCATCCACCCCATCCCCCTGGAGGTGGTGCGGGCCCAGATCGAGGCCGTGGCCTCGGACCTCCCGCCCAGGAGCCTCAAGACCGGGATGCTGGCCACGGCGGAGCTGGTGGCCACCGTGGCCGGGGCGATCCGGGAGCTGGGGCTACCCAACCTGGTCCTGGACCCCGTCATGGTGTCCACCAGCGGCCACCGGCTCCTGGACGCGGACGCCGAGGGCGCCCTCGCTCGGGAACTCCTTCCCCTGGCGACCCTGGTGACCCCCAACCTCCACGAGGCCGGAATCCTCACGGGCCGGCCCGTCACCACCCTCGCCGAGATGCGGACCGCCGCCCGCCGCCTGGTGGAGATGGGCGCCGCCGCTGCCCTGGTCAAGGGGGGTCACCTTTCCAATGGATCCGCCGTGGATCTCCTCTGGGACGGCAAGGCCGAAAGGGAATGGACGAGGGAGAGGATCGAGACTCCCCACACCCACGGTACCGGATGTACCCTCTCCGCCGCCGCCACCGCAGGGCTGGCCCGTGGGCTTCCCCTGGCTGAGGCCGTGGCGCAGGCCGTCGATTTCGTGGCCAGGGCCATCGCTTCCGCCCCGGGCCTGGGGCAGGGCCACGGCCCGGTGAACCACTTCGCAGGAACGGCCTGGCTCCCCGGGTTGGGGCTTCCCCTTCGGCCGAACGCCGGAAAGCGGGAAAGGGACCCGGGTTCAGGAACCCCGGGGTAGCCGCCCCACGATCCCCCGAACCAGCCTCGCCATTCGTGCTCCCGCCACCCTCCCCACCTCCAGGACCTCTTCATGGCTCAGGGTACCTCCCAACCCCGCGGCCAGGTTGGTGATCAGGGAGATGGCCAGGACCCGGAGCCCCAGGGCACGGGCCACGGTGGCTTCCGGAACGGTGGACATCCCCACGGCCTGAGCACCGACTCGCGCCAGGAAGCGGACCTCCGCCGGGGTCTCATAACTGGGCCCCAGCACCGCGGCGTAGGTGCCCCGCGCCAGGGGGATACCCAGGCTCAACGCCACCTCCCGGGCCAGATCCTGGAGGCCGGGGTGGTAGGGGGCGCTCATGTCGGGGAAGCGCTCCTCCCCCTCCCGGGGCGGTCCCGCCAGGGGACTGCGGAACATGAGGTTCAGGTGGTCCTCCACCAGGAGGAGGGACCCCGGGGGCAGGTGGGGGCCGATCCCTCCCGCGGCGTTGGTGAGGACCACGGTTCCGGCCCCCAGGGCCGCCGCCAGCCGCACGGGCGCCTGGACGGTCTCGGAGGAATGGCCCTGGTAGAGGTGGAACCGGCCGGCCTGGAGAAGGACCGGGCGCCCCTCCAGACGCCCCGCCACCAGGCGACCGGAATGCCCCGCCACTCCGGGCTCCGGGAATCCGGGGATCTCCCCGTATGGGATCTCCACGCCCTCCGCCATCTCGTCGGCCAACGCCCCCAGCCCCGACCCCAGGACCAGGAAGACCTCGGGGCGCTCCCGGATGCGCCCCCTGAGAACGGAGAGGGCCTCCTCCAGCGGGAAGACGCACCGGGGTCCATTACCCCGCCCCAGCTCCCCGTCCCCTTCCCCCGTCAAAGGAGCATCCCCGCGATGGTGGCCGTCATGAAGGCCGCCAGGGAACCCGCCACCATGGCCCGGAGCCCGACCCGGGAAAGGTCGTGTCGCCGTTCAGGGGCCAGCCCACCGATGCCCCCGATCTGGATGGCGATGGAGGAGAAGTTGGCGAATCCGGAGAGCCCGTAGATGGCAATGATCACCGACCGGGGCTCCAGACCCTGTCCTCCCTGGAGAAGGGCGGAGAGCTGGAGATAGGCCACGAACTCGTTCACCACGGTCTTTACCCCGAGGAGCGAGCCCACCGTGGCCGCGTCGGCCCAGGGGACTCCCATGAACCAGGCCAGGGGGGCCAGAACCCATCCCAGGATCCTCTCCAGGGAGAGCCCTTCCACCCCTGCCAGGCCGCCACCCCAACCCAGGAGGGCGTTCGCCATGGCGATGAGGGCGATGAAGGCCAGGAGCATCGCCCCCACGTTCAGAGCCAACCCCAACCCCTCCCCGGCTCCCCGGGCCGCCGCATCGATCACGTTCACGTCGGGACGCTCAAGATCCATCCTGAGCGTTCCCCGGGTCACGGGCTCCTCTCTCTCAGGGTACATGAGCTTGGCCATGACCAGCGCCGCCGGGGCGGACATGACGGAGGCAGCCATGAGGTGCCCGGCGATGTCGGGGAAGTAGGCCAGGAGCATCCCCACGTAGGCCGCCATGACCCCCCCCGCCACGGTGGCGAATCCCGCCGTCATGACGGCGTGGAGCTCCGACAGCGTCATGGTCTTGATGAAGGGCTTGATCATGAGGGGCGCTTCCGTCTGCCCCACGAAGATGTTCCCCGCCGCCGAGAGGGTCTCCGCGCCCGAGGTTCGAAGGGTCTTCTGCATTACCCACGCTACCCCCTTCACAACCCCCTGCATCACACCGAGATGGTAGAGGACCGTCATGAGGGAGGAGAAGAAGATGATGGTGGGGAGCACGTTGAAGGCAAACGACGCGCCGGTGCGGGCCACCTGGCCCGGGACCTCCTGGAGGGGAGCATTGCTCCCGGCCTCACCCAACCCCACCGGGACATTGTTGTAGACCAGGTCCCCGAAGATGAACCTGGCTCCCTCCACGGTGAACCCGAGGAGGGCCACCACCACGGTGTTCATGGAATCGAAGATCCCCGCACCGAGAGGGGTCTTGAGTATGAACACCGCAAAAAGGAGCTGGAGCCCGATCCCCCAGAGGATGACCCTCCAGGCCAGGGTCTTCCGGTCCACACTGAGGGCCCAGGCCAGGGCGCAGAGCAGGACCATGCCCAGGAAGGAGCGGAGGCGGGGGAGGAGGGGGGTGTCGAGCCCCGACCCCACCTGCTCCCGGAGGCGGGTCTGGACCTGGACGGGAGGCGGGGCGCCGCCGTCATCCCGGGCCTGGACCAGGGAGGCATCTCCCACCACCTCGGTAGACTTCCCCTTCAGGGCTGCGGAGAGGGCACCCGTCCCCACCAGGAGGATGGCCACGGCCCAGAGGGCCACGATGACGAGGGGAGGGCGTTTCATTCGACAGGAGCTCCGTGGTCGGGTCGCCCCCCGGGGCAACCGCCCCGGTGGTGGACAAACGCCCTCAATATGGCCGCGCCTCTACCCCCTCACCACCACCCTCCCCCCCGGAGCTGGCTTCGGGCAACCCGGGTCCCGGAGCGTTTGGCCCCCACCAGCACCGGATTGGAGAAGAGCTTCACCAGGGTCAATCCCGCCACGAAACCGCCGATGTGGGCGAAGACCGCCACTCCCCCTTCCCCGGGGCCCTGAAGGGAGGAGAAGGCGACCTGAAGGAGGAACCAGTACCCCAGAAAGAACCAGGCGGGGAGAGGGACCACCCGGATGAGGACGATCAGGAAGAACAAGGTGTGGACCCGGGCTCGGGGGTAGAGAACCAGGTAGGCCCCCATGATGGCGCTGATGGCCCCTGAAGCTCCCACCATGGGGAGGGAGGAGGACGGATCCGCGGCGACGTGGCTCCCGGCGGCCACCACCCCCGCCAGGAGGTAGAAGACCAGGAAGCGGCCATGCCCCATGGAGTCCTCCACGTTGTTTCCGAAGATCCAGAGGAACCAGAGGTTTCCGATCAGGTGCATCCAGTTCCCATGGAGGAACATCGAGGTGAAGAGGGCGGGCCAGGTGAGGCCTCCGAGCCGGCAGGGCCCCTGGGGGGAGAACGGACCGAGCTCCGCCGCCCGGCCCGTGATTTCCACCGGGATCGCCCCCAGGGCGCACACCGAGCCCGTCAGGACCCCTTCGGAAAGACCCGCCCCCTGAACGTATACCCAGACCGCAAGGCAGGCCCCCATGAGGAGGAGGGTCACGACCGGGAGGATCTCGGTGGGGTTGTCGTCGTAGAGGGGGAACATGGGTTGGCCTCGGGCCACGGGTCAGGGGCCGAAGAATAGACCCCAGCGGCGAATCCTGCCAGGGAGGCGGGAAAGCCGACGAAGTCCGCCAGAATGGCGGGGAATCCCCGGGGATCCAGACCGATTCCCCGGCATGGAGGTTGCTTTCCTGGTCATGGATTCAAGAAACGGGCCTGGCAGCAAGGGGCCGTCACGCGTCAGGAAGCCGGAAGGCTAAGGAGAAGCCATGGGAAAGGTGATCGGGATCGACCTGGGAACCACCAACTCGGTGGTGGCAGTCATGGAGGGTGGGGAGCCCGTCGTGATCCCCAACTCCGAGGGGGGCCGGACCACGCCGTCGGTGGT
>JBFYZD010000133.1:0-6942 GCA_041309685.1 Gemmatimonadales bacterium
CTTCCTGAACAAGACCCGGGCGCTCTTCGACCTGGGCAACGCGGACCGGGAGGTGGCGTTCGCCCTGGAGCGCCTCGAGGCCGGCACCCAGGAGCTCCCCCCCGGGTGCTCCGAGACCTACGAGCTGGAGGCCCGGGACATCCTCCGCTCCCTGCTCCGCAGCACGACGGCCGGGGAGCAGCTCGAGGAGTACTACCGGGACTTCAAGGAGATGCGGGGCGAGCGCCCCCTGGCGCCCCAGGTGTTCCTGGACGGGCTCAACCCCCGGGCCACCCGCCGGGCCGGCCAGGGGAGCTGGCTGGACTTCGTGGACGCCATGGGGGATCTCGACGCCCAGCAGCGGCGGGTGCGGGAGCACCTGGGCTCGTTCCTGGACCAGCTCGAGGTCACCCCCATGACCCGGAGCTACAAGATGCTCGTGCTCCAGGCCATGCTGGGGGAGGACGCGCTGCCCGGGAGCATCCCCCTGGACCGCCTGGCCGAGCGGTTCGGCGAGCTGGCCCGGCGGAACGCTGCGTTGAGGCGCGACGTCGGCGCTACGCTGGAGAACGCGAGGGCACTGCGCGACCTGGTGCGCCGCAACCCCGTGGAGGCCTGGACCGGCGGCGCCGGCACCGGCGGCACGCCCTGGTTCCGCCTGGAGGGGGACACGTTCTCCACGGCTTTCTCCGTTCCCGACGAGCTGCGGGAAGCCGCCCAGGACCTGGTGGAGGAGATCGTGGAGTGGCGGTTGGCGGAGTATCTGCACCGGCCATCCGTCACATCCGGGCCGGATCGGTTTGTGTGTCGGGTGAGCCACTCCTCCCATTCACCCATCCTCTTCCTCCCCGATCGGGCGCGGACGCCCGGACTCCCCGAAGGGTGGCAGGAAGTCGTGGCGGACGGGGTCTCCTATCAGGCGAACTTCGTGAAGGTGGCCCTGAACGTCATGCAACCAAAGGAGGGCGGGGACAACGTCCTTCCCACGGTGCTCCACGGCTGGTTCGGGGAGGACGCCGGCAAGCCCGGGCGCACGGACGCGGTAGAGTTCGAGAGGAAGGGATCGGCGTACGTGATGCGCCCGGTGGCGGGTGCGGTTCCCGACGGCGGCGGCACTGTGCCCGGCGGCCCGATCCTCTGGCACCGCTACACCCGCGACGAGGCGCTGGACGCCGTGAACGTGGTGGCCCAGGGCTGGGACCGGCAGGTCGGGATCGTCGACCGCCCCGATCAGGTGGTCCTCTTCGTCACCCTGGACAAGCGCGGCAGGCCTGAGGCCCAGCGCTACGAGGACCGGTTCCTCTCGGCCACCGAGTTCCAGTGGCAGAGCCAGAACCGCAACACCCAGCAGAGCGAGCTGGGCCAGAAGATCCGCCATCACCAGGAGCGGGGCGTCCCCGTCCACCTCTTCGTCCGCCGCCAGGCCAAGCTGGGCGGCACCACCCAGCCCTTCCTCCACGCCGGCACCCTGGAGTTCCCCCCGCTGGGAGGGCGAGCGCCCCATCACGGTCTGGTGGAAAATGGAGGAGCGGGTGCCGGAGGGGCTCTCGGGGGAGTTGAGGGTGGGGGGGTGAGGCCCTCCACCGCTCCTCTCCAGGTCCGAGGGCGAGGCCCCGCGGCAAGAGGGGGATTCCCCGGGGAGGCCGAGGCATCGGTTGACTCTCCTGTACCGCCCACAGATTTTTTGGAATGGTTGATTTCGATCACAACCGCCTTGCGGACCTCTGCCAGCGACATGGCGTATCCCGGCTCCGGCTCTTCGGCTCAGCCGCCAGGGGTGAGGAGCGTCCGGACTCGGACATCGATATCATCGTGGACTTCGATCGACCCATCGGGTATCTCGAGTTGATTCGTTTTGAGAATGCCCTGTCCGATTTCTTCGGGCGCGCCGTCGACCTGGTCACGGAACCTGGCCTCAGTCCCTTCATCCGCGATGCGGTCCTGGCATCGGCCTCGGTGATCTTCGATGCCGCAGCCTGACTCCCTCTTCCTGGAGCACATCCTCCAATCCCTCGATCGGATCGAAGAGCTCTTGACTCGAACCAGCCGGGAGGAGTTCGAACGGGACTGGGTGGTGCAGGATGCGCTGATTCGCGAGCTCGAAATCGTCGGCGAGGCCGCCGGACGGATCACGTCGGATCTCGCGCGGTGCCACCCCGAGATCCCCTGGAAGGAGATCACGGGTCTCCGCCACAAGCTCATCCACGACTACTTCGCCGTTGACCTGGAGATCGTGTGGAGAACCGCCACCGAGGAGGCTTCCGGTCTGCGGCCGCTGGTTGAAAGGGCGCTGGCACGGCTGAAAGGGGACATCGCTCCCGCTTGAGCCGACGCAGGGCTGGGACCGTCAGGTGGAGATCCTCGGCCGCCCCGACCAGGTCGTCCTCTTCGTCACCCTGGACAAGCGCGGCCGCCCCGAGGCCCAGGGCTACGAGGACCGCTTCCTCTCGGCCACCACCCAGCCCTTCCTCTACGCCGGCACCCTGGAGTTCCAGCGCTGGGAGGGGGAGAAGCCCATCACGGTCTGGGGGAGGATGGAGGAGGCGGTGCCGGAGGGGGTTTGGGGGGAGCTGAGGGTGGGGGGGTGGGGGGCTGATTCCGTCCCAATCACACATGGACCCGCGCGGGCCCTCCACGGAAGTTCCGTAGACCGTGGGAGGTCCGGGATCTCCTGATGGCCAGGCGGCCGGTCGTCGGCGCCACAGAATCCCTTGCGGGGTAGGAGGACACGGATGAAGAGTCCAGGACAGGTTCCAGGCTCGGCCGGGGCTGGATTCATGGCGCGGACGGTGACTTCGGACCCCAAGATGGGCACGTCGGCCTCCGTCGATGGTAGTACGGGGAGTTCATCTCGGATTATCGGAGGTTGGAGAATGACCCAAGATCAACTCGAAGCAGCGGTTCTGCAGCTCCCCGCTTCCGAGCGGGCGCGTCTGGCAGAGCGCCTGATCGCAAGCCTCGATGAGGACGCAGAGTTGGAGGTGGAGTGGCAGACCGAAGCGGAGCGGAGGGACGACGAGCTCACCAGCGGACAGGCCGCTGGCGTGCCCCTCGACTCGGCCTTGGATTCTGCCCGGGCTCGACTGCGCTGAATGCGCATCATCCTTCACCCTCTGGCCGAAACAGAGCTTCTGGAAGCCGCGAGCTTCTACGAGGATCGCGCGTCCGGCCTGGGCCAAGACTTCATCCTTGACTTCGAGAGACTCTCGCCAGGATCTCGGAGAATCCCGGAATCGGTACTCGCTTGGGAACGCGAGTGCGGAGAACCCTCTTTCGTCGTTTTCCTTTCAGCATTCTCTTTCGCCCAACTGGTGAGGACATCCGTGTCCTCGCGTTGATGCATCACCGCCGTCGCCCTGGTTACTGGAAGGGCCGGACCTAGAGCATCGGCCACGACCGGCTTTGGCCCCCGAGCCCCTCCCTCCCGGTCCCCCTCGCCGCCAATCCAGCCATCTGATCGCCCTTCTCCCCTCCTCAGCTTCTCCGCGACTCGGTGAATATGCGCTTGACAGCATATCCTTGGGGGGGGGCATGGTTGTGGCGTGGGACGTGGAATGAGCAGATGGCCCGAAGATTCTCCACCCTTCGCCAGCGCATGGGAGCCGAGCGTCAGGCAAAGAACGCCGAGCAGGCTGCGGCGCTCCTTACGGCGATGGATCTAGCGGAGCTCCGCAGCGCTCTCGCCGTGACCCAGGAGGAGTTGGCCGACCGTCTCTCCATCGCCCAGTCCAACGTGTCGCGCCTGGAGCGCCGGGACGACATGCTCCTCAGCACCCTTCGCGAAGTCGTTCGGGCGCTGGGCGGGGAGCTGAAAGTCACAGCCGTCTTCCCTGAGGGCACCGTGGAGATCACCCAGTTTCTGGGGGAGCGGGAGGAAAGCCTGGCTTCCCGAGCCTGACCCGAGGCTGAGGACAGTAAGCGAACGTACAATGAGCAATGAGGAAGACCGGGTCCTAGCACCCGACATGCCCGCCGAATACGACTTCAGCCAAGGCGTCCGCGGGAAATACGCCGGCCGGTTCGCCGAGGGGAGCAACGTGATCGTGCTGGACCCCGACGTCGCTGAGGTGTTCTCCGCCGCCAAGGCCGTGAACGAGGCATTGAGGCTCCTCGCCCGAATGGCCCGTGAGTCACAAAAGGCTCCCTGACCCACTTCCATTCCCGCCCCGACCAGGAGCGCAACGATCCGATTGACCCGTTCCCACTCCGGGGGGTAACCTTCGGCATGGACTACAGGGAGCGCATCACGCTCGAGCCCGGTAAGCGGGGAGGCAAGCCTTGTATCCGAGGTCTGAGGATCACGGTCTATGAGGTTCTGGAGTATCTCGCCGCAGGCATGACGCCCGACCAGATCCTTGCTGACTTCCCGGATCTGGAGCCGGCAGACATCTCTGCCGTTCTGGCCTTCGCGGCAGATCGTGAGCGGAAGCTCTCCAGCGCTTCCGCCTCGTGAAGCTCCTCCTCGACCAGAACCTGTTCCCGAGTCTAATCCAAGCCCTATCAGGGGTCTACCCAGGATCAGTCCACGTCCGTGATCTGGGCCTCGCCTCCGGAACCGATCAGGCAGTCTGGGAACGTGCCCGCGCCGAAGGATTCGGCATGAGCGGACGCCGGCACTCCAGGATTCCCGGCGCAACGAGTTGCATAACCTAAACGCTTGGGTTATTGTCTCGATGCCAACGGTGTGCCGGGGTGAACCGCGACGTTGTGCGGGCTTTCCGCATCGTCGAAGGTCAGCAGGACGGGTTGCTCAGGGCTTGGGTAGCGATCCATGGCGAAGAAGATGCTCACCGATGAGGCCATTCTGGCCCAGATCCCCGGTGCCCGGGCTCGGGCGTCATCGCACGTCGGCCCAAGGGCAACGGAAGCCCGCTACCATCCTGCCACCGGCCGGGTGCTGGTGGAGCTGTCCAACGGCTTCCAGATCGGATTCCCCTCAGAGCTCGCTCAGGGCCTTCGGGGTGCGTCCCCGGAAGACCTCGCTCAGGTGGAGGTGGTCCTGGAAGGGCTGGCCTTGCGTTGGGACAGCCTCGATGCGGACTTCCTCGTGTCTGGGCTCATCAAAGGAATGCTCGGCTCCGAAGGATGGATGGGCCAGATGGCCCGGGAGATGGGGCGGAGCGGCGGGAGCGCACGGAGCGAGGCCAAGACCCGTGCCGCTCGCCTTAACGGCCGCAAGGGAGGCAGGCCCAGGCAGGCTGGATCAGGCTGACCAAGGTTCGGAGAACCCACACCCGACGGCGCCCCCGCCCCCGCCCGCACCATCGCCTTCTGCGTGTCCCAGCGTCACGCCGACTTCTTGGCGGAGTTCTGGTCTTCACCATCCTCATGCTCCGGCCCACGGAGTCCCGCATCCTCTGGCTCCAGCCGTTCGGGCGCGGGCTCCGCTGGCTCCCGGGCAAGACGCTCCGGGTGATCGAAACCATCGGCAACCACCGCGTCTTCCTGAACAAGACCCGGGCGCTCTTCGACCTCGGCAACGCGGACCGGGAGGTGGCGTTCGCCCTGGAGCGCATCGAGCTCGGCACCCAGGAGCTCCCCCCAAACCAGGCTGGCGCAATGAGACATGGAAGTGCCCCCTCGCCGTGACCACCTTCCAGCGTAGGCACCGCTTCCACCGCTCTTGCCAGGCGCCCGCCTCGATTCAATGTTGAAAGGATGGCCAAGCCGATCATGGATTTCAGCCGACTGACGGTCGCGGAGCGCATTCAGCTCGCGGAAGACCTCTGGGACAGCCTCGCCGAGGCACCGGAGGTTCTGGCGTTGACCGATGCCCAACGGGCAGAGCTCGATCGTCGCATGGAGGCCCACCGCACCCATCCCAACGCTACCATCCCCTGGGAGTCTCTCCGCCAGGAGCTCATGCAAGGCTGACTCCGGTGAGTCTGCGCCTCCGTCCGGAAGCCCGCCTGGACATCATCGAGGCCCGAGCGTGGTACGAGGAGCGAGCACCCGGCTTGGGGCATGAGTTCTCGAGAGCCGTCGACGCGGCAATCGCCGGGATCCTGCGCTTCCCCCGAGCCTTCCCAAAGGTTCACGGTCCGGTCCGGAAGGCTGTCCTCCGGCGCTTCCCCTACTCGCTCCTGTTTCTGGTCGAGGACGAAGACATCGTGGTCCTGGCTTGCTTCCATCATCGGAAAGACCCCCGCGGAGGGTGGGGAGGTGAGGGTGGGGGGTGAGGAGGGGCTGAATTCATCCCAATCCCACATGGACCTGCGCTGGCCCTCGACCGAAGTTCGGAAGGCCGGGGTGGGTCCGGCACCTCTCGATCGCCAGGTGGCCGGTTTTTAGCGACACAGAACCCCTTGCGGGGTAGGAGGACATGGATGAAGAGTTCAGGACACTTTCAAGGCCTGACCGGAGTTGCATTCATGTCCCAGTTGGTCGCTTCGGACCCCGAGATCATGATGGGAAAGCCGGTGATCGCCGGCACCCGCATCACGGTAGAGAGCATTCTGGAACGCCTGGGGGCCGGGGAAAGCGTCGAGGCTATCGTGGACTCCCACCCTCGCCTCTCTCGGGAAGCCGTTCTTGCTGCAATCTCGTTCGCAGCTGAGGCGCTCAAAGCCGATGTCGTCTATCCGGCACCCACCGAGGCCGCTTGAGACTCCTCTGCGACGAGGGAGTCGAGCGGCAAATCCCCGCCCGGCGCCGGGCCGTGGGGCACACGGTCTGGTATGTCGCCGAGATGGAACCGGGCATCGCTGACGCGCAAGTTCTGTCTCTCTGCCGCCAGCATGAAGCGGCCCTGATCACGGGAGACAAGGACTTCGGGGAGATGGTCTCCCGCCGGGGAGAGGCCCACCACGGGATGTTTCTCATGCGCATGTCCGGCGCCTCCCCCGAGACCAAGGCCCAGATCCTGGTTGACTTCATTGCCCAACACGGTGAGCGCGTCCCGGGTGCCTTCTCGGTCCTGGAGCCGGGCAGATGGAGGGTCCGGACAGCCACCCGATAGCCCAC
>JBFYZD010000134.1:0-39168 GCA_041309685.1 Gemmatimonadales bacterium
GGGGCTTCTGCATTCCAGGGGATGGGCGCGAGGGGTTCGAACCCCGGTTCGAGCCGGAGTGAGCGAGCGTAGCGAGGGAACGAAGACGAGCGACCGAAGGGAGCTCAATCCCTCGCGCTCCGTTGAGTCCACCAAAGCCCCTGAGATCGAGAGATCTCGGGGGCTTCTGCATTCCAGGGGATGGGCGCGAGGGGTTCGAACCCCGGTTCGAGCCGGAGTGAGCGAGCGTAGCGAGGGAACGAAGACGAGCGACCGAAGGGAGCTCAATCCCTCGCGCTCTCTTGAGTGGGTCAGAGCCCAAAGGCCGGCTGGCCGGGGGGCGTTCTCGTTCCGGATTCCAGGCTTTAACAGTCCCGGCCGTTCCGCTGTCCTTCTCTATGAGACCAGGTCCCGCGGAAGGGTGCTGGGGACCTGGGGTCCCGTTTGCCATGGCGGACGAACGAGCGCCTGTGAAAGAGCCACAGGGGACCCCCCTTTCCACCGACCTCGATCTGGTGATGAGGGTTCGGGAGGGGGACCCGGATGCCTTCGAGACACTGGTACGGCGGCACCTGCCGAGGGCCCACGCCGTGGCCACGTCTGTCCTCAGGGATGAGGACCAGGCCGACGATGTCTGTCAGGAGGCCTTCCTCGCGGTTTTGAGACGACTGGAGCAGCTCCGCGACCCTGAGCGGTTTCTGGGGTGGTTGCTGAGGATCACCCGGAACATCGCCCTGAACCAGTTGAAGAGGGAGGGCCGGTCCGTCCTTCTACCCCTGGAGTCCTTGGAAAACTACCCGGGTGAGGACGACCCGGATGAGATGATGAGGGAGAAGGGAGTGCAGGACCAGCTTCGTGACGCCGTGGCCCACCTCTCGGGATTGCCCAAGCGTGTCTTCATCCTGCACGAGCTCGAGGGGTGGGACCATGGGGAGATCGCCGATGAGTTGGGCATTTCCAAGGGATCGTCCCGGGTTCACCTGTACCTGGCCCGACGAACCCTTCGCGCCAGGGTGGCCCGCCCCGTCCTTGAGGAGGCCTGATGATGCAATCCGAACACCGCCCGCTCGTGTCCTCCCCTGGTAGCGGGAGACCGGACCGCTGGGAGCGGCTGATCGGTGCCATTACCGCCGCCGCCGGTCCGGAATTAGCCCGGCGCAGGCAGGAATGGACCGTGATGCGACAGTTCGACGCTTGGAGCCGGCAGGTGTATTCGGTTGCGGCCCTGCTGATCCTGGTCTTCGGTGCGGCCCTCATCCTGACCGATTCCAGGGAAGTGGCATCCACGGCGGATGGCCCGCTTCTCATGGAAGCGGTCTTCCCGAACCCCCTCAGCCTCTGGCTGGAGCAGGGGAGCGAGCCCACGCTGGTTGAGGTGGTCAATGCCTTTGAGGAGGAGGGACCGTGAGCGGTGAAAGACGAATGGCGGCCGCGGCGCTCCTGCTGTCGGTCTTTGTGGCAGGGGCCTTTGGGGGGGTGGTGGGGGCAAAGATGCTGGAACGCAGGCCCTGGGATCGCTGGGAGGGACCTTCCCCCCATATGTCCCGGCCATCCGGAATGCCCGGGAGGCCCGGGCCCCGGGGTCCGGATGGTTGGCCCCGGGGGTTCTCGCCCATGATGTTGAGTGATCGGTTGGCCGGGACCCTGGAGTTGACGGAGGAGCAACAGACGCGGGTTCGCCAGATCCTGGAGGGACGTCACGCCAGGGCGGCTGAGGTGCTGGAGGGAATCGAGCCCCGACTCCGGGCCCAGTTGGATTCCATCCGGGCGGAGATCAGGGGCATCCTCACGCCCTCCCAGCAGGAACAGTTCGACCGGTTGATGGAACAGGAAGAGGAGTTGTTCACCCGGCGCATGGCCCGACCGGACAGCTCGGCTCCCCTCCGTCGCTGATCGCCGATTCCGCCCCTCCAGGGGCCGGGGGGGTGGTCCCTTCCGCGGTATCCGCAGGGCGGCGGGTGGCCGGACCAGCTATCCCGGCAGTTGCCCAGGAAGCTGCTGAGACCCCGAGGGGTGGCTGTCCTGGCGCAGCTCCCGCACCCTCACCTCAATCCCCTTCTCGCCTTCCAGGATCCGCACCAATTCCTGGGGATCTGTGGTCCCATAGTGGTAGGGATAGAGGATTCGAGGACGGAAGGCCTTGGCGGCGTCTCCCACCATCTCCGGTGTCATGGTATAGGGGAGGTTCATGGGGAGGAAGGCCACGTCGATGTTCCGCAGCGCCTTCATCTCGGGGGTGTTCTCCGTGTCTCCCGCAATATAGACACGCAAGTCGCCGAAGGTGATCACATAGCCGTTCCCGGCCCCCTTCGGGTGGTAGGGTGCTCCCGGGGCCCTCATCTGGACGATGTTGTAGGCTGGAACCGCTTCCAGGTGGAAGCCCGCCACCGTGGCCGACTCCCCGTTGCCCAGGATCAGGGCTCCAGCCAGCCGGCCTTGACATGAAGGTGACGCCACGATCCGGGTCCCTTCCTTCCGGATCTCCTCCACGGCAACAATGTCCAGGTGATCGCCGTGGTCGTGCGTGATGAGAACCAGATCGGCGTCGGGCAGCTTCGAGTAGTCCGCCTCCTGCCCCACGGGATCCACATGGATCACCTTTCCGGCGTGGCGAAACATAAGGGTGCCGTGGCCAAGGAAGGTGAGGGTCAGGTCTCCGGAGGAGGTGGGGAGGACGTCTTCCGGGAAGGGCTCCTGGGTGACCAGGGATGGTCCCTGGGCGGACGCCAGGGAAGAGAACAGAAGAAGCAGAATGGTCCCTTTCATCGGGAACTCCTCCCTGAGAGGTGGATGCGACCCACAATCTTCCCACTTTTCTCCCACGGGTCTACCCCCGGTGGCCCCTGGTGGGCCATGACCGGGCTAATCCCTGGGATCCACCGGTCGAGACTAGGACCGGAGGCCATCTGGCCTGGCCACCGGCCGTCGTGGGCTGGTGGAAGACCCGGACATCTTCTGCAAGGACTGGGTATGGGTCTACGAGCCCTCGGGAACGGGGCTGATCCAGAAACCGGGATCGGTGGGGGTATCGACTCAGTATCCCCCCTCAAGGGATGGGAACCTGCCGGGGCAGGAGACCCTTCCCTCACCCGCGCAGCAGTGGAGCGGGCGGCCATCCCCATCTTCTGGGTGACTCCCGAGGGCCGCTGCGGGTTCGCGAACGATGCCGCGAGCCGAATGCTCGGCTACTCCAGGGAAGAGATGGAGTCCTCCACCATCTCCGATCTCGACCTGGACTTCCCTCCCAAACGGTGGCCGGGGTTCTGGTCTACCCTTCGGGAGAACCCGGCTCTGGAGTTCACCTCCGTCTACCGCTCCAAGGAGGGGAGGATCTTCCCGGTGGAGATCGTGGCCAGCCATTTCGAGCACGACGGGCAGGAGTTCGCGGTGGCCTCGGCCAGGGACATCTCGGAGCGGCGGGATTCCGAGCGGGCGCTCCGGGAGAGCCAGGAGCGGCTGAAGATCCTCTTCGAATATGCCCCCGACGCCTACTACCTCTCGGATCTGGGTGGGAGGTTCGTGGATGCCAACCGGGCCGCTGAGGACCTCACGGGGTTTCCCCGGCATGAGCTCATCGGGCGGTCCTTCCTCTCCCTCGGCCTGATTCCTCCGGAACAGCTTCCCCTGGCAGCCCGTGCCCTATCCCTGAACGCCATGGGCCGGCCCATGGGGCCCGGGGAGCTGACGGTGGTGCGAAAGGACGGGACCCCGGTCTGGGCGGAGATACGGACCTATCCCCTCCGCATCCAGGGTGAGGTCCTGATCCTGGGGATCGCCCGGGACATCACGTACCGCAAGCGGGCGGAGAGGGAGCTCAGGCTGACCCAGTTCAGCCTGGACCGGGCGGCGGACGCGGTCTTCTGGATCCGTCCGGATGGCCGTTTCTTCAACGTAAACGATGCGGCGGCCCGTTCCCTGGGTTATTCGCGGGGGGAGCTTCTGGGCATGCGGGTCTGGGACATCGATCCCAAGGCGGGGAATGGGCGTTGGCCGGAGATCTTCCGGGATGCCCGAAAGGCCAGGACCCAAACGCTTCGAGGGGAGCAGAGAAGGAAGGACGGGTGTCTGCTCCCCGTGGAGGTCGCCATCAGCTTCATGGAGTTCGAGGGAGAGGAGTGCCTGGTGGCGTTCGCCCGGGACATCCGGGAGCAGCTTGAGTCGGAGCGAGCCCTGGCCCGGTCCGAGGCGAACTTCCGGGGAATATTCGAGGAAGCTCCCCATGGGATCCTCCGCACGACGCCGTCCGGTCAGATCCTCATGGCGAACCAGGCTCTCGCCACCATGCTGGGTTATCCCTCCCCTGAGGACCTCGTCTCCCTGCACATGGCTCAGGACATCTGGCTGGATCCCGGGGAGCGGGAGGAACTCCTGAAGGCGGCGGCGGGAAAGGGTGAGGTCGAGAGGGTCCAGGTCCAATGGAAAAGGCGGGATGGAGAGGTCATCACCGTTCGAATCAGCGCCCGCGTGATGCAGAACGAGGTCGGAGAGGCGGAGTTCTTCGAGGACATGGTGGAGGACATCTCCGAACAGGTCCGGCTCGAAGAGCAGCTTCGACAGGCCCAGAAGATGGAGGCCGTGGGCCAGCTCACTGGAGGCATCGCCCATGACTTCAACAACCTCCTCTCGGTGATCCTCCTGAACACCGACCTGGTGCGCGGCGCGGTGGAGAGGGGCATCCCGGTGCCGCTGGAGGATCTGGCGGAGGTGGAGGAAGCGGCCCGGAAGGCCGCGGCCATGACGAAGCAGCTCCTGGGGTTCAGCCGGCGGGCCTCCCTGACCAGGGTTCCCACCGACCTGGGGGAGGTGGTCCGGAACCTGTCTTCTCTTCTGCGCCGGCTCCTCCCCGAGAACATCCACCTGGGGGTGGAAACACAGGCGGGGTTGCCGGCGGTGGAGGCCGATGGAGGGGCCGTGGAGCAGATGATCCTGAACCTGAGCACCAACTCCAGGGACGCCATGCCGGGAGGCGGAGCGCTGGCGCTGATGGTGCGGGAACGGGAGGTCGTGGCTGCGGACCTCCACCGCTGGCCCTGGATGCGGCCCGGGCGCTATGTGGAGATCTGCGTGAAGGACACCGGGACGGGAATGGAGGAGGCGACGCTGGAGAGGGTGTTCGAGCCGTTCTTCACCACCAAACCCGTGGGGGAGGGGACCGGGTTGGGGATGGCCATGGTCTACGGCCTGACGAAGCAGCACGGAGGGTACGTCCTCGTGGAAAGCACCCGGGGGGAGGGAACCCAGGTGAGCCTTCTGTTCCCCGTCTCCCGGGGTGCCTCACCTCTTCCGGCCTTCCATGTGCGGGAGGCCCAGCCCCTGGGAGGCAGTGAGGTGATCCTCCTGGTGGAGGACGAAGAGGCTCTGCGCCGGTCCGGAAAGCGGGTCCTGGAGAGGTTCGGGTACACGGTTCTCCTGGCGGCTGACGGCCGGGAGGGGTTGGAGGTCTATTCCCAGAGGAAAGAGGAGATCGGATTGGTGATCTCGGACATGGTGATGCCGAGGCTGGGTGGGGCGGAGCTGTACCGCGCCCTCCGGGACGCCGGCGAGGCCGTGCCCTTCCTCATGGTGAGCGGCTACACGGGGCATGAGGCGACGGAGCGCCGGGTCCTGGATCCCGGGGTGCCGATCCTCTCCAAGCCCTGGGACGTGTCGGAGCTCCTTGGAAGGGTCCGCCAGCTGCTGGATTGAGGAAAGGCCCCGGCCGCCGCGGCGGCCTGGGGCCCTCTCGACACCGGGGCTGGAACGGCCCGGCAGTGCCCCGTCCGGGGGCTCAGCGCTGGACCCAGTTCTCCATGAACCTACCCCCCTCGGACCTCTGGAGGATCGCCTCCACGATGGCCCGGAGCTGGTCGTAGGGGAGGGTCCCGATCACCATCCGGCCGTTCAGGATCATCGTTGGGGTGGAGCGGATGCCGAAGGAGTAGCGATCCGACGTGGGGGGGTACTCCTTGCCGGTTTGGATGATTCGTTGAACGAGGGCCCGGGTCTGGGGGTCGTTCACGGATCCTTCCACCCCGTGACGGCGAGCCAGATCCTGGCGCCACTCCGGCTTCCGGGGCTCCGGCCATGCGGCCCAGATCTCGTCGTGGATGGCCTTGAACCGTTCGGGATCATGAGCCGCCATGAAGGAGATCTCACACGCTCCCGGGTGAAGGTCCTTCTCCACCACATCGTTGCAGGCGCCTTCCAGGGGGAAGAGCTGGTATGCCAGATTGATCTTCCCCGGGAACTCCTCCTCCAACCGGTGGATCTGATCCGCCAGGAGCTTGCAGTCGGGGCAGAGCAGGTCGCCGTACTCCACGATCTGGACGGGCGCTTCCTCGAAACGCTCGGTGGAACGAACGGACCAGAAGGGGGAGAGGAAGCTGGGGAGGGCCACGGTAGGGAGGCTGAAGTACTGTTCCACGATCTCAGCCTGGACCCCACCGGCCTGCGCCTTCTCCTTGGCCTGATGGAATTCCATGAAGCCGTACCCGCCGGCGGCCGTGAAGACCGCGAAGGTGGCCAGGTACTTCGGAGAGGGGCGGACCCACTTCTCCAGGAGGCCCGGGGCATCGCTGTCGATTCCATACCTCCAGAAGAGGAGGAAGCTGAGGATGGAGAAGAGGTAGAAGCCGGTACAGAGGAGGCAGAGGCTGCCGATGACGAAGATGGAGAAGAGGAGGAGCCCTACCACTCCCACGAAGTTCAAGAGGGAGATGCTCTTGTTGCTTCGCTCGAAGGGGGCCGAGGGGAACAGGGTCCCGAGGGAGACCAGGACCCCCACCACCAGGCCGAAGTAGCCCAGGGGCACCCCCCCCAACTGGGAGATCATGGAGAACGCGGAGCTGTCGCAGTTGAAGAAGGCGTTGATGTCACAGAAGGAGCCTTCCCAGATGGTCTCGGGGAAGTTGGCGCTGAAATAGTGATCGATGGTCATGGCCGAGGCCACGATCATGCCCAGGCCCGAAAGGAAGCTCAGGGCCCGGGGCCAGGAAAACCCGCTCAGGGTCAAGGACCGCTCCATGGCCCACTCCAATTCGAGAAAACCCGGAAAGAAACGCTGATTCATACACCGGCCGCGCCCGCCAGGCAAGAAAGGCGAGAGGGGAATCGAGCCTGATTGCCCTCCCCTCCCTTGGCAGGTACACTTCCCGGTCCTTCGCATCGAAACCCCCCCAGCCCAGGGCGCCCAGGGGTTCTGGAACCCGCACATGACCCACGACGAACGATCCGAGGAGGAGCTCCTCCGGGAAATCCAAACGCTTCGCAAGAGCCTGGAGACCCTCCTGCCGGGGTTTCAGGAGAAGGAGGGACGCCTGCGGCTGCTCGAGGCCCTGGTGGAGGGCGTGGAGCAGCCGGTCTTCGTCAAGGATCTGGAGGGCCGTTACCTCTTCGGAAACCGGGCCATCGCTGAGCTCTCAGGTCTGGCCGTCCGCGATCTCCTGGGGAAGAACGACCTGGAGGTGTTCGGGGAGGATCTGGGGCTGGAGTTGATGAGGGAGGACCGCAGTGTTCTGAAGGCTGGCAAGACCAGGACCTTCGAGAAGACGCGGGCCTATCCCGTGGGCACCCGGCACGTGGTGGCGACGAAAGGCGTCTTCAGGGATAGCGACGGCAATCCCCTCGGAGTCTTCGGCGTGACCCGGGACGTGACGGAAAACCGAAGGGTGACCCGGGAGCTGAATCTCCTCACGGAGGCCGTGAAGACCTCCACCGAGGTCATCTTCCTCACCGACCTCCAGGGTGTATTCACCTACGTCAACCCGGCCTTCACCCGTCTCTACGGGTGGGAGGCGGAGCAGGTGGTGGGGAAGAAGACGCCCCGGATCCTGAAGTCCGGCTTGTATGGGGAGGACTACTATAACGGCTTGTGGCGAAGGCTCCTGGCCGGGAAGGCGGTGGAGAGAGAGTTCAAGAACCGGAAGAGGAACGGCGAGCTGGTTGATGTCAGGGCATCGGCCAACGCAGTCCTGGACGAGGGTGGCAGGCCGGTGGCCTTTCTGGCCATCCAGTCCGACATCACCGCCTGGAAACGGCATGAGGAGACGGTTCTCACCATCGCTCGGGGGGTTTCAGGCTCGACCGGGGAGGGCTTCTTCCGGGATCTTGCCCGCCACCTGGCCAGGGCCGTGAACGCCGAGGTGGCCATGGTGGGGCGGTTGGTGGGGGACGACCTGGACCGGATCCAGACGCTGGCCGTGGAGGCGGACGGCGAGCCCGGGGAGACCTTCACCTATGCCCTGGCCGGTACCCCTTGCGAGAAGGCCTTGGCCCAGGACGGTTGCGTCGAGGCACGGGACGTCCAGGCCCGGTTTCCCCTGAACGAAAGCCTCCGGAGGTTGGGGGCGCAGGCCTACGTGGGAAAGGCTCTTCGGGACTCCCGGGGACAACCCCTTGGCGTCATGCTGGTTCTTTTCCGGGAACCCCTCCTGGATCCAACCCTGGCCGTGAGCATGATGGAGATCTTCGCGGCCCGGGCGGCGGCGGAGATGGAGCGGGTCCATTCCGAGGCTCAACGCCGCCGCCTGGAGGAGCAGCTTCGCCAGGCGCAGAAGATGGAGGAGATCGGGCAACTGACCGGGGGGATCGCCCACGACTTCCAGAACCTCCTCTCCGTCATCCTGCTGAACACGGAACTCCTGAAGGACTCCCTGGAGTCAGGTCGCCCGGTCCTCCTATCCGAGATTCGGGAGGTGGAGGATGCTGCCCGGCAGGCCGCCGCCATGACGAAGAAGCTCCTCGGCTTCGGTCGCCGGGCGGATCTCGCGCTGGCTCCCACGGACCTGGGGAAGGTGGTCCAGGGCATGGCCTCCATGCTCCGCCGGGTGATCCCCGAGAACATCGACCTGCGCATCCGGATTCAGGAGAATCCCGGCACCGTCAGAGCCGATCCCGGAGCCGTGGAGCAGATCCTCCTGAATCTTGCCACGAATGCCCGGGACGCCATGCCCGGGGGAGGGTGCCTTTCCGTGGAGGTTGGGGAGGTCGGTCTGACCGCGGCGGCGGCGCGCAGGATTCCGGGAGGGAGACCGGGACGCTTCCTCCGGGTCTCCGTGACCGACGACGGAATAGGGATGGACGACCTGGTGCTCAAGCGGGTGTTCGAGCCCTTCTTCACCACGAAACCGGTGGGGGAGGGGACGGGGTTGGGGTTGGCCATGGTCCATGGCCTGACACAGCAGCATGGGGGTTTCATCCAGGTGGAGTCGGAGCCGGGAAAGGGGACCTCGGTACGTCTTCACCTTCCCCTCCTGGAAAAGACACCCGAAGCGGAAGGGGAGGAGGAGGAACGGACGGCTGTGGCGGGGGGGAGCGAGACCATCCTCCTGGTGGAGGATCAGCCCGCCCTCAGGCGAACGTTGAAGATGGTCCTGGAACGGGCGGGTTACGGGGTCCTCATGGCGGAAGACGGGGTGGAAGGCCTGGAGCTTGCCAGGATGCACCAGGGACTTGTGAGATTGATCATCTCCGATCTGGTGATGCCCAGGATGGGTGGCCTGGAACTCTTCCGGGCCTTGAGAGCGGAAGGAAACCCCGTCCGCTTCATCATGGCCAGCGGGTACGCAGGGAAGAGCGCCGCCGGTCTGGCGGAATTGGATTACACGGTTCCGGTATTGAAGAAGCCCTGGAAGCCCAAAGAGCTTCTCCGTGTGGTGAGGGAGGTCCTGGACCGGCCGTTGTGACGGCGAGCCCTCAGTGGGCCCGGAGGGTCTCTTCCAGCGCCTCCAGCACGATGTCTTCGGTAAGAAGGGCGGGAAGGATGTGCGGGGCCGCGCCGGGCTCCCCCCGGTAAAGGGCGTAGACGGGAACGCCGTTTCGGCCCAGGGCTTCCAGGGCGGCCGTGATATGGGGATCCTGCCGCGTCCAATCGGCCTTGAAGAGGACCACGTTCCGGGCCCGGAACGCCTCCAGGACCGCTTCCTTGTTCAGGACGAACCGCTCGTTCACCTGGCACGTCAAGCACCAGGCCGCCGTGAAATCCACGAAGGCCGGACGCCCCTGAGCCAGGGTCCGAGCCACCTCTTCCTGCAGGAATGGCCGCCACCCCTCTTCAATGGTCAGGGGCGGGGGCTCCTGTGCCCCTCCCCGAACCGAGAGGGCCGCGGCCATCATCAAGACCAGCACCGAGAGGACCCGAGCCACGACGCCGCTCCGAAGGTCCGTTCGGTGCCATCGTCCCACGATCCATCCGGCGGCGGAGACCAGAAGGAGCCCGGAAAGCAGGTGGGTGGACCCGCCTACCCCGGTTTGCTGGCCGAAGACCCAGACCAGCCAGATCACCGTGCCGAACATGGGGAATGCCAGGAGGTTCCTGAGCGTCTCCATCCAGGGGCCAGGACGGGGCAGGCGTTCCAGAAGACCCGGGGCCATGGAAAGGACGACGTAGGGCAGGGCCATTCCCAACCCCAGGAGGCCAAAGACCAGAAGAGTCTCGGCTACGGCCCGGGTGAGTGCGAACCCCAGGGCCGCTCCCATGAAGGGAGCGGTGCAGGGGGTGGCGATGATGGTGGCCAGGATCCCGGAGGCCAGCGACTCTCCGTACCCCGCCGGATTCCCGGGCTTGGCTCCCAGCCGGGTCAGGGAGACACCGACGTCGAAGACCCCCATCAGGTTAAGGCCGATGGCGAAGAAGAGGGCAGCCATGAAGGCCACGAAAAGGGGGGCCTGAAGCTGGAATCCCCATCCCAGGTGGGCGCCTCCCGCCCGCAAGGCGATGAGAAGCCCGGCCAGGGCCAGGAAGGAAAGGACCACCCCCAGGCCGAACACCAGGCCCTGGTTGCGGATGCGGGCACGGTTCTCCCCTCCCTGCCCCACCGTCCCGAGGATCTTGAGGGAGAGGATGGGAAAGACGCAGGGCATGAGGTTCAGGAGGATCCCGCCCAGAAAGGCGAAGGCGAGGGCCAGGACCATGGTGACCCCGCCCTCGGGCCCGGTGCCCGCAGCCGCCCCCGATCCGGCTGGAGTCGCAGCTTCCCGGGCCGGTTCCGGCGGTGGGGAGGCCCCGGCCACAGGGACCTCCACCTCCATGCCCCGCACGCGTCCGTCCGGGTCCCAGCTGCCCCCCCGCTCGTCCAACAACACTCCCCGAAGGACCGGGCTGGGTTGGACCGCGTAGGGGGAGCCCACCAGCTCCACGGCCAGGGTTCCCGCTTCCAGGACCTGGGCCTGTGGCTCGGAGTGGGCAAGGACCTCGGTCCCGGAGGCGAAGAAATACACCGAATCAGGGGGGGTGCGCCCGGCTTCGGTGGACCGGACGGTGAGGCGGTAACCTGCCTCCGTGACCTCCGCAGCCAGCGTCCACCCGTCCGCCTGGCCCGGAAGGGCGCTCCGGGCCCCGGCGAACATCCCCTCCCAGCGTGGATCGGGACGAGGAGGATCGGAGGATACCGCGAGCTCCGTCTCCACCTCCTCGTAGGCAGGAAGGCAGATGGACTCGCAGATGAGCCAGTCCACCCGGGCACGCAGGGAGACCGGACTCCCGCGGTCCAGGTCGCGGGGAGGGGTGATCTCGATCAGGAGGGTCGGCTCACCTGAGTAGCCGTAATCCACCAGAGTGTAGGCGACGATCCGGTCCGGTATGGGCCACTGGATGGCACCGGCGGAAAACCCCTCCGGAAGGTACCATTCGATTTCGGTGGGGAGGCCGGAGTCCCCGGCGTTGCGCCAGTAGTTGTGCCACCCCGGGTCCAACCGGAAGCGCACGGCCACGGTGAACGGCACTCCCGGCTGGATGGACAACACCTCAGGAATGAGGCGGACTTCACTGTTGGGGCTGGTGTCTTCCTCCTGAGCTGTCAGGGAGGGGGTCCAGGGGAGGAGGCACAGCAATGGTGCCATGACCCCGGCGAAGCAGCCCAGGCTGGAACGGGAACGGCCAAGAAGAGGTCGCACGGGATTCCTGGGCTCCGGAGGGGTCGTGGGAGTGTGATGGAACCGCCGGGAACGCCGGTCCCAACGTCCTGAGAGATTGGAAGAGAGTCTACTGGAATCAGGAGGTGGTTTCCACCCCGCCCTCCTCCCGGTGCTTCTGGAGGAAATCGTCCGTCCCCTCCGGGAGGAGAAGGCTGTCGGAAATGGCGGCGATCTCCTCGGCCTGCTTCCAGGCGGACTCCAGGCCCATCAACTCGCCCTGGAGAGCCCGGCGTTCCTGTTCCTCGTGGAGGGCCATCTCGAGGGCCAGGCGAGTCGGGCGGGGGAGTCGGTGGACGAGCCCAAGATGCTTCTCCTTCATGGGCTTCCACGAGCCGTCCCCGACGGGCCGCGTCCAGAGGTTGCCGCGCTCCCCTGTGCGGTTCAGGGAAGCGAGACGAAGGAACTCCAGGGGGTGGCCGGCCGCTTCGATCTCCTTGACCGCTTCCTGGACCGTGGACCTCCGGGCGCCGCCGCGGTTGATCCCTGGGAGGATCCGGGTAGCCACCTCGACGGCCGCATTCCCTTCCCAGCGCCGTTCCAGCCGCCCTCGTTTCAGCTCGATGAGCCAGTCGGACGAGTCTCCGGCCGACAGGATCCTCGCCTGCTCCAGGTCGGGAGCCTTCAACTTGAGGACCTTGCCGTTCTCCTCCTTGAGGCGGACCAGGGTGCGGGTGTTCCGGAACATGTTGACGAAGTTCCCGCTCTGGCCCACGAGGGCCCCCGAGAGGACGCCTGTGGCGACTCCGGCGATGGCCACGGTCCCCACCACCGCCCCGACCCCCACCCCCATCAGGATGGCCTTCTTCCGTCGTCGACCGAATTGATCTCCATAGCGCCACGCCGCGAACTCGGGGCGGAGGGGGACCCCGATGCGGACCAACTCGGTCCCCTCGGCATGACGGCCGAGGCCCACGTTCTCCGTGGAAACCCGGGTGCGGAGGCCGTGGTAGAGCCGCTCGCACTCCTCGATGGCCTCCCAGCGCTCCTCAATGGGAGAGAGGTTCCACCGCTCGCACTTCCGGCACACCACCCACAGCCGACCCTTGTCCGAATCGAAAGCCAGGCGCCGCCCCACCGGGAAGTGTTCGATGATCTGGTTCCTTCCCAGGGGGTCGTTGCAGAACATGCAGGTGGAGTACATGGCGGACGGTCGGGATCCCGGTCAGTGGGGAGCGGAGGCCCTTGAGGTTCGGCCTCGAATGGTTGTCCTGACTACGCCGGGAAGGCAACCTCCCTTCATCACAGCGCCGCGGTCCCCGTGGGGACCTCGACGAGCCGGAGGAAGAGGCCGCCACGCCAGGCCTCCCCAACGATCACGGCTGATCCGTTGGGGAAGGGCGCGAATGGCAACGAGGAGATAGCTTCCAATGGGGAGCATGAGCTTCGGTCCCCTCATCCGGGTAGAGGCCGGGCCAGGCTCCCGAAAAGAAAGATGGCGCAGGGAACGGGGGTCGGGGATAGGCGGCATGACGCAGGAGCGAGAGTCTCTTGACTTAGATTCGGGGAGGGGCAGGGAACGCTTCATGCATGAGATGAGCATCGCCCAGGAGGTGTGCCGCATTACCCAGGAAAAGGTGGGGTCGGAGGGGTGTGGCAGGGTGGTGGAGGTTGGGCTGGAGGTGGGGGACGAATCCGGCGTGGAAGCCGACAACCTTCTCTTCTGGCTCGAGATCCTCCTGAGCGAGCCTCCTTTCGCCGGGGCGCGCACGGCCGTTCAACGGGTGGAGGGCACCGCCCTCCGTGTCAGCTATCTGGAGGTCCGAGATGCCGATTCGTCGGATTGAGGTCAGGGAGCGGGTGATGGCGAGGAACGATGAGCTGGCGGCGGAAGTACGCCGGAAGCTCGCCGGGGCAGGGGTGCCGGCCCTGAACCTGGTCTCCTCTCCCGGGTCCGGAAAGACGCTTCTCCTGGAGCGCACGCTGGAGGCCCTGGGAGAATCCCTGGCTCTGGCCGTGATCACCGGGGACGTCCAGACCGAGAACGATGCCCGGCGCCTGGCCCGGCATACGGACGCTCTGGTGCAGGCGGTGGTGACGGGGGGGGGATGCCACCTGGACGCCCGTCAGATCCTTACGGCGCTGGAAGAGGTGGATCTGTCCCGAACGGATCTCCTCTTCATTGAGAACGTGGGGAACCTGGTGTGTCCGGCGAGCTGGGACCTGGGGGAGACGGCCAAGGTGGTGGTGTTCTCCGTGCCGGAAGGGGAGGACAAGCCCCTGAAGTACCCCAAGATGTTCAGGGAAGCGCGCTATGCCATCCTGAACAAGATCGACCTGCTCCCCTATGTGCCCTTCGACCTGGAGAAGGCCGTGGCCTATGCCCGGGAGGTGAACCCCGAGCTCCGGTTCTTCTTCACCTCGGCGCTGAACGAAGAGGGCCTTGGGGAGTGGTACGGATTCCTCCGGGAGATGGCCCGGGGTGGGGGGGGGAGGGGATGAGGGGAGGCTGCGCCTTCCAGCTCCATGTGCGGGGGGTGGTTCAGGGGGTTGGGTTCCGTCCCTTTGTCCACCGCCTGGCCCTGCGCCTGGGCGTTGCCGGATGGGTGAGGAACGAAGCCGGGGGGGTCAGAATCCAGGTTCAGGGCGCGCCGGAAAAGGTGAACGCCTTCCGGAGGGCGCTGAGGGAGGAGGCGCCTCCCCTGGCACGCATCGAGAGCGTGGATGCCCGGGAGATGACGCCCGGCCCCTGGAGCTCCTTCCAGGTTGTCCCCTCGGCGTTGGAATCGGAGGGACGCCTCCCCGTGTCCCCGGACGTCGCGATCTGCGCTGTCTGCGCCGCGGAGCTGCGGGATCCTGCCGACCGGCGCTACCGCTACCCCTTCATCACGTGCACGGATTGTGGGCCCCGCTTCACGGTGATCCGGGAGATGCCCTACGACCGGGCCCGGACCTCCATGGAAGCCTTCCGCCAGTGCCCGGACTGCCTGGCGGAGTACCGGGATCCCGCCAACAGGCGTTACCACTCGGAGACGAACTCCTGCCCTTCGTGCGGCCCGAGACTCTGGCTGGAGGGGGAAGGGGCGGAGAATCCGGAAGTTCCGGGCGGCGGGGTTGAGGCGGCACTGAGGGGGGCTGCGGGGGTTCTTGCCGGGGGAAGGATCCTGGCGGTGAAGGGACTCGGGGGTTTCCACCTGGCGGTGGACGCCACCAACGAGGACGCGGTGCGTCGCCTCCGGGAGCGGAAGGGACGGGAGGCCAAGCCACTGGCGGTGATGGTTCGGGATCTCGAGGCTGCCCGGGTGATGGCGCGGGTCGGGGAGGCGGAAGCCCGCCTCCTGGAGTCGGCGGAGCGGCCCATCGTCCTCTTGCCGGTGGCATCGGGCTTCCCTCTGGCTCCATCCGTGGCCCCGGGGCTGGAGCTGGTGGGGGTCATGACGCCGTACACACCCCTCCACGTTCTTCTCCTCGAAGCGACGCAACGGCCCCTGGTCATGACCAGCGGGAATCGGAGCGAGGAACCCCTCGCCACCGGCAACGCCGAGGCCCGCAGGGATCTGGGGGGGGTGGCGGACGCCTTCCTGCTCCACGACCGGGATATCGTGGCCCGTTACGACGATTCCGTGGTGCGGGTGATGGGGGGTGGCCCGGTGATGATTCGCCGAGCCCGGGGTTACGCACCCCTGCCGATTCTCCTTCCCTTCCCCTCCCCTTGTCCCTTGCTGGCGGTCGGGCCCCACCTCAAGAACACGTTCGCCCTGGTCCACGAAGAGAGCGTATTCGTGAGCCAGCACATCGGGGACATGGAGAACCTGGAGACGCTGGATCACTTCCGGGAGTCGTTGGCCCGGTTCCGGGCGCTCTTCCGGGTGGAGCCCCGAATCCTGGTCCGGGACTTCCATCCGGGCTACCTCTCCACTCGGGTGGCCGAGGAGCTGGCCCGGGAGTGGGGGCTCGGTTCTCCTTTGGGGGTGCAGCACCACCATGCCCACATTGCCGCGGTGGCAGCGGAGCACGGCCGGGAGGGGGCGGTGGTGGGCGTTGCCTATGATGGGACGGGATACGGGGACGACGGGGCGGTCTGGGGGGCGGAGATCCTCCTGGCGGACCTCAGGGGGTACCGGCGTTTGGGACATCTCCGGTACGGGCCTCTTCCCGGGGGGGAGGCCGCAATTCGACAGCCCTGGCGGACGGTCCTTGGGTATGCCTCGCTGGAGGCCGGGGTGCGACCAGCCCTTGCGGCGGCCTGGGAGGGGGTCCCGGATTGGGAGTGGGGGATGGTGGAGGCCCAGCTGGCCGGAGGGATCAACTCCCCCCGGGCTTCCTCGATGGGACGCCTGTTCGATGCGGCGGCGGCGGTGCTGGGGGTGCGGCGCCGGGCGGCGTACGAAGGGCAGGCCGCCATGGAGCTGGAGGCGCTGGCCGCGAAGGTGTGGGGTAGGGGTGGGTTCGAGAGCGGGGCCGGGGCCCTCCCCTTCCCGGTGGTGATGGACGGGGACGGGTGCAGGGTCATGGATCCGGTCCCCCTTCTGGTGGCCCTGGGAGAAGGGTCGGGGAGGGGAGAGGACCGGGCGAAGCTGGCCGCGGCGTTCCACGACACCGTGGCCAGGACCACGGCCGACCTCGTGGAAGGGGTCTGCGAGGAGGAGGGGGTCGGAACGGTGGCGTTGGGAGGGGGTGTCTTTCAGAACGCCCTCCTGACGCTGCGCCTGAGGGGTCTTCTGGAGGGAAGGGGTCTGGAGGTCCTGTTCCCCGGGGCCTTGGGCCCCAATGATGGGTGCATCAGCTATGGCCAGGCGGCGGTGGCGGCAGCGCGGTTGCGGGAGGGAGGAAGCGCTGAATGATGAGGATCGGAGGGGTGAGGGTAGGGGGGCCTGAAAGGGACGGAGGAGGCTGACCGTGTGCCTTGGAATTCCGGGGCAGATCGTGGAGATCCGCGGGGATGAGGGACTCCCCATGGGGGTGGTGGATTTCGGGGGCGTCCGGCGGGAGGTGTGCCTGGCCTTCGTAGCCGATCAGGCCAGAGTGGGGGACTACGCCGTGGTCCACGTGGGGTTCGCCATCTCCCTGGTGGACGAGAAGGAGGCCCTTCGAACCTTCCAGCTTCTTCAGGAGATGGGGGACCTGGAGGAGCTGGGGATGGGGAAGGGTGGGGAGGGGGGAGGGCCGGAGTGAAGCACCTCACCGAGTATCGGGATCCGGTCCTGGCCAGAGCCCTCCTGGGGAGGATCCGGGAAAGGGTCTCTCGACCCCGCGCCATCATGGAGATCTGCGGGGGGCAGACCCACACCCTGGTGCGGCAGGGGATCGATGAGCTCCTGGCGGGGGCGGTGGAGCTGATCCACGGCCCGGGGTGTCCCGTGTGCGTCACCCCGCTGGAACAGATCGATCGGGCCGTAGCCCTGGCGGCCGATCCCCGGGTGATCCTGACCTCCTATGGGGACATGCTCCGGGTGCCCGGGAGCAGGAGCGACCTCCTCCAGGCCCGGGCCCGGGGAGGCGAGGTGAGGGTGGTCTACTCGCCGCTGGATGCCCTGGAACTGGCCAGGAAGAACCCGGAGCGGGAGGTGGTGTTCTTTGCGGTGGGCTTCGAGACCACCGCGCCGGCCAATGCCATGGCCGTGTGGAGGGCCCGGGAGCTCGGGGTGGAGAACTTCAGCGTGCTGGTCTCCCAGGTGACGGTGCCTCCAGCGCTCCGTTCCATCCTGGCGGCTCCCGGGAATCGGGTGGAGGGGATCCTGGCGGCGGGCCATGTGTGCGCGGTGATGGGGTGGGAGGAGTACGAGCCCCTGGCGGAGGAGTTCAGGGTGCCGGTGGTGGTGACGGGGTTCGAGCCGGTGGACCTTCTCGAAGGGATCCTGATGGCGGCGGAGGCGTTGGAGGATGGGCGCTGGGGGGTGGAAAACCAATACGTCCGGGCGGTCCGCCGGGAAGGCAACCCGGCTGCCCGGGCCATCATGGCAGGGGTCTTCACCACGGTGGACCGAGGTTGGCGGGGAGTGGGCGTCATCCCGGGCAGTGGCCTGGGGCTGCGGCCGGAGCTGGCGTCCTTCGACGCGGTGGTGCGTTTTGGCCTGGAGGGGATCCGAGCGTCCGAGTCCGGAGAGTGCCGGGCGGGAGAGGTGTTGACGGGGCGCCTGAAACCCCCGGAGTGCCCGGCGTTCGGCGCGCGTTGTACCCCCGAGCACCCCCTGGGGGCTCCCATGGTATCGTCGGAGGGGGCGTGCGCGGCTTACTACGATGCGGGTCGCCGTCGGCCCGCCGGCGTCCAGGGGGGAGGGGAGAGAGAATGAGGAAGGGGTCACTGGCTGATGGGCCTGTCTGCCCGGTCCCTCTTGGGGAGGGGGAGCGGGTCCAGTTGGGGCACGGGTCCGGGGGAAAGATGAGCGCCACGCTCCTCCGGGAGCGGTTCCTCCCGGCTTTCCCGGGTGAGATCCTGCGGCGGCTCGGGGACGGGGCCGTCCTTCCTTCGGGTGCCGGGGATCTGGTGGTGTCCACGGACGGCTTCGTGGTGACTCCCCTGGAATTCCCGGGAGGGAACATCGGGGATCTCGCGGTGAACGGCACCGTGAACGACGTAGCCATGATGGGGGCGGTGCCCCGCTACCTCTGCGCCGGTTTCATCCTGGAGGAGGGCCTCCCCTTTGCGGTCCTGGACCGGGTGCTGGCTGCCATGTCGGCCGCGGCAGAGGCATCCGGCGTGACCCTGGTAGCCGGGGACACGAAAGTGGTGGAGCGGGGGAAGGCCGATGGCCTCTTCATCACCACTACCGGGATCGGTGAGCTTCGGGAGGGATTCCGCCCCGCTCCCCACCGGGCGGCCCCAGGGGACGCCGTGTTGGTCAGCGGCCCCGTGGGGCGGCATGGCATGGCGGTGCTGGCGGCCAGGGAGGGGCTGGATTTCCAGGTAGAGGTGGAGAGCGACACGGTTTCCCTGATTCCTCTGGTTGAGGTGCTCCGGGGGGCGGTGGGGGACGCCGTCCATGTGCTCAGGGATCCCACCCGGGGGGGAGTGGCCAGCGCGCTGAATGAGATCGCCCAGGCCTCGGGGGTGGGAATCGTGCTGGAAGAGGCGGCCATCCCCTTGCCGAAACCGGTCCGGGCGGCCTGTGAGGTCCTGGGCCTGGATCCGCTCTACGTGGCCAACGAGGGAATCCTGGTGGCCATGGTGGAGTCGGGGTCGGCCGGGGCCGCCCTGGCGGCACTTCGAGACCACCCCCTGGGCGCCGAGGCCGTCCGGATCGGGGAGGTGGCGACCGAGCCCCGGGGCCTGGTGGTCATGCGAACCGGCCTGGGGGGCACCCGCGTCGTGGACCTCCTGCCTGGAGACCAGCTTCCCCGCATCTGCTGAGGCCGTGGGGTCAGAACCGTCCCAGGAGATCGTTCCGCTCAACGAGGAGGCGGCGCATGGCCAGGGCATCCCGAAGGGCCAGGCGCAGGAACTCGGCTTCCACCGGTTTCACCAGGTAGGTCCGGGCCCCCCGGTCGATGCATTCGATGGCCAGATTGGGATCGTCCAACCCCGTGAGCATGATCACCGCTTGCTCCGGGTCCTTCTCGAGAGCCCAGGAGAGGAATTCCACCCCCTTCATGCGGGGAAGCTCGATGTCCAGGAGGATCGCGTCGAAGCGAAGGGAGGACATCCAGTTGTCGGCCTCCTCGGCAGAGGCGGCCGTCTTGACCTCATAGCCGAAATGGGTCAAGAGCCGGTTGAGGCTATCCCGGATGTGGGCCTCGTCATCCACCACCAGGACCTTGGCGTTTCCAGGCGCATGAGCCAGAACGCTGGTCCAGCCTTTTCTCTTGGCGAGCATCGCTTCTCCCCCGCAGGCGTTCAACGCCGGTTCGGGATCTTCTCCAGGGCTTCGGTCTTCCAGATCTCGTTGATCAGGCGATCAGCCTGTTGATTCAGGTCCAGACCGGCGGGAGTTGCCTCCTGGCGCTCCTCCAGGGCCAGCTCCTCTTCCGTCCGGTGGCTTTCGAATCCCAGCCAAAGCCCCAGTCCACCGGCCACGGCTAGGGACATGGCGGCGCCCCAGAGGATCCGTTTCCTTCGAGCCTTCCATTTCATGCGCAACGAGCCCAGGGCGACCCGGGCCTCGATCTCGGCGACGGAGGGCAGAAAGACACTGGCCTTCGGAGTCCCTTCAGGATCGAGAAGGGGTTTTCGGGCGGGGCCGCCCGGGTACCGACCGCCGATTTCCTTCATGGATTCACCTCGAGAGTGGGGGCTCCCCGGTGGATTTGCAATGGCCTTGGCGTACCCCGGCCGGCCCAGGAGTCCTGGCCTGCCGATCCGGCCCCACCTGAAGGGGGACCGTCTGTTAGGATCGGGTCCGGGTCGGGAAAGCTTGAGGGGAAGAGGAGGAGGAGGAGGGCCCGGCCAGGCCGGAAGGGAGGGTCAGGACCCCAGAGCCTTCCGCACTTCCTCCGAAAGCTCCTGCATGGTGAAGGGCTTGGGCAGGAACGGCTCCGGCGGGGCCTTCGGCGCCGTGCCCAGCTCCCGGGAGGTGTACCCGGAGATGAAGAGGAAACGAAGGAAGGGGTAGCGGGTCTTGAGGAGCTCGGCCATCTCGATCCCGCTGAGTCCAGGCATCACGATATCGGTGACGACCAGGTCGAAGGACGATCCCCGGTCGAAGAACCGGATCGCCTCTTCCGCGCTGGCGGCGGAGGAGACCTCGTATCCCAGCTTCGTAAGGAGCCGGGCGACGACGTTTCGAACGCTGGCTTCATCCTCGACCAGGAGAACCCTGGTCTCGGGGCTTGGGTCCGTCATGGACTGGTCTGTCCCGATTTCCGCGTGGGGGGTCGCGTCGGGGAGGAATAATGGGGTCCTCCCGCCGTTCCTTCAAGACCATGTCGCTCGATGATTCCTCTCCGTCTCCATGCCTTGAAGTGACGGACTCCCCTGCCTACCCGTCCAGGAGAGCCCGGGCCGCTTCGGTCACCCGCTCCGCCGTGATGCCGAACTTCTCGTAGAGAACCGTCCAGGGGGCGGAGGCCCCAAACCGATCCAACCCCACCGAAGCCCCATAGGATCCTGTCCAGCGGTCCCATCCCAAGGTGGTGCCGGCCTCCACCGAGACCCGGGCCGGGACCTCGGGGGGGAGAACGGCATTCCGGTAGGCCGGGTCCTGGGCCTGGAAGAGGTGCCAGGAGGGCATGCTTACCACCCGGGTGGGGGTCCCGCCCGATTGGAGGGCCTCCCTGGCCGCCACGGCCAGATGCAGCTCCGATCCGGTTCCGATGAGAATCACCTGAGGAGGGCCGCCCGTCGCCTCCTTCAGGATGTAGGCTCCTTTCCGGAGGCCTTCGGCCCCCTCCTCTCCGTCCCGATCAAGGGGGGGGATCGCCTGGCGGGTGAGGGAGAGGAAGCTGGGCCCCGCCTTCCGCTCCATGGCCACCCTCCAGGCGACGGCCGTCTCCTCCGGGTCTCCGGGGCGGAGGTCGAGCAGGTTGGGGATGGCCCGGAGGGCCATCATGTGCTCCACCGGTTGGTGTGTGGGGCCGTCTTCTCCCAGGCCGATGGAGTCGTGGGTGAAGACGTAGATGGCCCCGAGGCCCATCAGTGCCGCCATGCGCACGGCCGGCCGCATGTAGTCGGAGAATACCAGGAAGGTCCCGGCAAAGGCACGCACTCCCCCGTGAAGGAGCAGCCCGTTCAGAAGGGCGCCCATGGCATGTTCCCGGACGCCGAAGTGGATGATCCGCCCCCCCGGGGTCCCCGGAAGGAGATCGCCCCCCCCCTTTATATCGGTCTTGTTGGAGCCCGCGAGATCCGCCGAGCCTCCGATGAGGTTCGGGATCAGGGGGGCCAGGGCGTTCAAGACCTTTCCCGAGACGTTCCGGGTGGCTTCCGCCTTGTCCATCCCCGGCAGGTCGAGGATGCCGGCATCCCACCCTTCCGGAAGCTCCCCCGCCATCGCCCCCTCGAACTCGGCTGCTGCGGCGGGGAAGGCCTCGGAATAGGCGGCGAAGCGCTCCTCCCACTCCTCCTGGAGCTTCCGCCCCCTGATCTGGCACTCCTCCCGGCACCAGGCCAGTGCCTGGGGTTCCACCCAGAATGGCTCCTGGGAGGGATAGCCCAGGTTCTCCTTCGTGGCCCTGATCTCTTTCTCCCCCAGGGGTGCACCGTGGCTGTCGGCGGATCCGGCTTTGCCCGGGCTCCCGTAGGCGATCTGGGTCCGAAGGATGATGAGGGTTGGCCGCCCGGCCTCCTCCCGGGCCGCCTGAAGGGCACGTCCCATGGCCGCCCTGTCGTTCCCGTCGTCCACTCGTAGAACCTGCCACCCGTACGCCTCGAAACGAGCCTTCTGATCCGTGGCGGTGGCCAGGGAGGTGTCCCCCTCGATGGAGATGCGGTTGTCGTCGTGGACCCAGATCAGCTTGCCCAGCTTCTGGAGCCCCGCCAGCTCGGCGGCCTCATGGGAAATCCCTTCCATGAGGTCGCCATCGGAGCAGAAGACGTAGGTGTGGTGATCCACGATGGTGTGGCCGGGGCGGTTGAACCGATGGGCAAGCCACCGTTCGGCCAGGGCCATCCCCACGGAGTTCGCTACCCCCTGGCCCAGGGGGCCGGTGGTGGTTTCCACCCCCGGCGTCATGCCGAGCTCGGGATGCCCGGGGGTCCGGGACTCCCACTGGCGAAACGCCTTGAGGTCCTCCAGGGAGAGGTCGTATCCCGTGAGGTAGAGCAGGGAGTAGAGGAGCATGGACCCGTGCCCCAGGGAGAGGACGAACCGGTCCCGGTCCGGCCAGGTCGGGTCCAGGGGGTTGTGCCGCAGATGGCGGGTCCAGACCTCGTAGCCCAGGGGGGCGAGGCCCATGGGCGCACCAGGGTGGCCTGAGTTGGCTTTCTGGATGGCGTCCATGGAGAGGACGCGGATGGCGTCAACGAGGTGGCGGTCGAAGGAGGGGCTCGGGGGGAGGGTCATGCGATGGGCTCCAGGTGGGGGATCAGGAAGAGGCGCCGCTCGGGATCCGAGGGCGGCGCCTCTTCTCATCCGACGACGAAGTTCAAGAGGCGATTGGGCACGAAGACCACTCGGCGCAACCCGACCCCCTCCAGATGGCGGGATACGTTTTCCTGGGCCCTGGCCAAGGTCTCGACCTGGGGTTGGGAGGTGTCCAGGGGGACCTCCACCGTGCCCCGGAGCTTCCCATTCACCTGCACGGCGATCCTTACGGTCTCCGCGGCCGCCTTGGCGGGGTCGAAGCCGGGCCAGGAGGCGCCGGTGAAGATGGAGGCCGGGTGCCCGAGGCGTTCCCAGAGTTCCTCGGCGAGGTGAGGGGCGAAGGGGGCCACCAAGACCACCAGGGGCTCGACCTCGGCTCGGACCGGCTTTCGCCCGCCGGCCCTGACGGAATTCAGGTATTCCATCATGGCGGCGATCGCGGTGTGGTACTGGAGGTTCGGAAGCTGCTCGGACACCTGCTTGATGGTCTTGTGGAGCTTCCTCTCCACCTCCGGGTCGGGGGGGAGGCTCCCGTCGTCCCGGGCTGCCGCCGTTACCACCGTATCGTGAAGGCGGTGCAGGAATCCGAAGGGCCCCTGGATCCCCTCGTCCCGGTAGTCCCCCCCCTCCGCGAACGGCCCCAGGAACATGAGGTAGAGCCTGAAGGTGTCGGCTCCGTACTCCTCGATGATGGGGTCCGGAACGATGACGTTTCCCTTGCTCTTGGACATCTTGGCCCCATCCCGGATGATGAGGCCGTGCTTGCGAAACCTCGGGAAGGGCTCCTGGAAGCCCAGATACCCCATGTCATGGAGGGCCATGGTGATGAACCGGGCGTAGAGGAGGTGCAGGACGGCGTGCTCCTCTCCCCCGATATAGCAGTCCACGGGGAGCCACCGCCGGGTGATCTCGGGGTCCAGGGGGGCGTCGTCCCGGTCCGTGGACGGGTACCGCAGGAAATACCAGGAGGAATCCAGGAAGGTGTCGGAGACGTCCGTTTCCCGGCGGGCCTCCCGGCTGCACCGGGGACACGTTGTCCGGTACCACTCCTTCAATCGGGCGAGAGGACTCACCCCCGACTCATCGGGCTTGAAATCCTCCACCCGGGGAAGGACCACCGGCAGGTCCGCCTCGGGGACCGGGACGGGGCCGCAGGCATCGCAGTGGATGATGGGGATCGGTGGTCCCCAGTACCGCTGCCGGGAGATGCACCAATCGTGGAGCCTGTAGTTCACCTGGGCCTCGGCCAACTCCCTCTGCTCCAGCCACTCCACGATGGCCCGGGCTCCCTCGCGCCAGGGCAGGCCGTTGAAGCGCTCCGAGTTCACCAGGGCACCCTCACCGGCGTAGGCCTCCTCCAGGGCGGTGTCGGCGTTCTGGTCGGGCCCGGCCACCACCCGCCGGATGGGAAGGCCGAAGATACGGGCAAACTCGAAGTCCCTCTGGTCGTGGCCTGGGACGGCCATGATGGCGCCGGTACCGTATTCGAGGAGGACGTAGTCGGCGATCCAGACCGGTATGGGCTCCCCCGTGGCGGGGTTCAGGCAGTAGGCCCCGGTGGATTCCCCCGTCTTGGTCTTGTCGGCCTTCTGCCGCGCCACCAGGTCCAGCTTGGCCGCCGTTCTCTGGTAGGCCTGGACCCGGGCCCGGTGGGCCGGGGTGGTGATGGCGTCCACGAGGGGGTGCTCCGGCGCCAGTACCATGTAGGTGGCCCCGAAGACCGTATCGGGGCGGGTGGTGAACACCGAGAGGACAGGGGGCTGCTCCCCGACGTCCTTCGAATCCACCGCGGGAGGGGCGTGCCCTCCACGGTCCTCCCGGGTGTGGGGTAGGACGGGGAAGTGGAGGATGGCCCCCTCGCTCCGGCCGATCCAATTCTCCTGCGCCTTCAGGGTCGTTTCCGACCAGTCGATGATTTTCAGGTTGTCCAGGAGGCGCTGGGCGTAGTCCGTGATCCTGAAGAACCACTGGGCGATCCGCCGCTGCTCCACAGGGGTGTCGCAACGCTCGCAGAGCCCGGCAATCACCTGCTCGTTGGCCAGGACCGTCATGCAGGAGGGGCACCAGTTGACCGGGGCTTCCTTTCTTTCCGCCAGGCCGGCCCGGAAGAGCTGGACGAAGACCCACTGGGTCCACCGGTAGTAGGCGGGATCCGAGGTGTTTACGGTGTGGTCCCAGTCGAACATCCCCCCGATGCGCCGGAGCTGGCGGGTGAAGTTGGCCACGTTCCGGGGGGTGAGGTCCATAGGGTTCACCCCCTGCTTGAGGGCGAAGTTCTCCGAGTGGATGCCAAAGGCGTCGAAGCCGATGGGCTCGAAGACCGTCCTCCCGGTGAGGCGCTGGTAGCGGCCGTGGACGTCGGCCCCGGTGAAGGCGTAGATGTTGCCCACGTGGAGCCCCTCTGCCGAGGGGTAGGGGAACATCATCAGGTTGTAGTAGGGGTTCTCGGCGCTCCGCAGCGCTTCACTCGTGAAGCGGTTCGTGCGCCGGGCATCCCACCGCTCCTGCCACTTGGCCTCCACCGAACCCGGGGAGTAGCCGTCCTCTCGTTCCTGTTCCATCGCTCCCGCATCTCCTCGACGTGCACGCCGTCGGCCGGGGGCAGCCCGACCCTCCGGAACGGTAAACCCGCAAGTTAGCCGGGCCCGGGAGCGGGTTCAACGGGAGGGTGAAGGAGGGGGGAGGGGTGGAGGGCCGGTTCCTCCTCCCCGGCCCTCCCCGCTGGCGCTGTCCGCGGGCGGGAGAAGGTCGAAGGGGTCGGCCGCGGCGGCGCTCCTCTCGTTCAGGTAGGCGATGGTTGCCGCCAGATCGCCGTCGCGCTCCTCCAGGAGGGCTTGGAAGGCCGGAAGGCGATGGAAGTAGTGGACCCTGGAGAGGAGGAACGCGTTGTTGAGGGGGCGGACGAGGAAGGCGGAGATCATGGGGGAGCCGTCGGGTGGGGAAGGTGTCCGGAAGAGCTCCCGGTTCTGCTGGAGGACCGCCTCCCGAGCCTGGAGCTTCTGGTCCGGCGCCAGGGAGACGGAGTCGTAGATGGCCTGGAGGTCGGCCACGAATCTCTGAAGGAAGACCGAAAAGAGCTGGTAGTCCTCCCAGCGGCGGTTGGCCTCGACGCAGTCGCGTGTCTCGGGAGTCCCCGGGGGCCCGCAGAAGAACCGGACCGTCCCCGCCTGTCCCACGAAGGTGGCGAAGCTCTCGTTGAACCGGACGTTCCCCGGGACCCATAGATGGGCGTGGGTGAGCTCATGGAGGACGGTGGCCACCAGGTCCACGTCGTCGTAGCGGAGAAAGGTGGAGAGGATGGGATCGGAGAACCACCCCAGGGTGCTGAAGGCGGAGGTGGGGCGCAGGTAGGTATCGAAGCCCTCCTCCTCCAGCTTGTGCTGGGCCTCCTCCGCGACTCCCCTGTTTTCATAGCCCCGGTAGGGGACCCGCCCCACCACCGGGAACCACCAGGTCTTCGATTCCAACCGGTCCTTCCGGGCCGCGGAGAGGATCCACGCCAGTACCTCGGTGTCGAGCTCGGAGTAGGTGGTGTACTGGTCTCCCGCGTCCATGTGGAGGATGTGCAGGGCAAAGGCGTGAGCCTGTCGGGCCAGGAGGAGCTTTCGCCGGGTTTCGGGATCCGTGGCCGGGTCGGCTATGACCTCCCCGAGGGGACGCCGGGCGGAGAGGATCCTCCATTCCGCCAGTCCGGCGCGGGCCACGTATACCGGGGAGCAGCCGGAGCAGGAGAAGGCCAGGAAGGCGGCGGGGAGGAGGATCGTGGCCAGGACGAGGGGGCGTGGAATCCGCCACCCGCCACCCACGGCTCGCTTGAGGAACGGCATCATGCTTCCGCACTTCCCGGGGGCCTTTGGCCCGGTGCTGGTTTCTTCGGCAACCACCCCTCACCCCTCTCGGTCACCGCCCGCCGCCCAGGGACCGGATCAGGGGGATGCCCCCCTCCGTCGGAACGTAGACGACGGTCCCCTCGGGCATCTCGGTGAGCTGCTGGATGTAGAAGAAGGTCAGGTACTCCGGGGTGAGCCCCTGCGAGATGATCCGCTGGGCTTCAGCGATACCCTTGGCCTCTTCGGCCTGCTGGAGGGCCCGCTCCTGGATGATCTCCGTCTGGAAGCGTTCGGCGGACACCTGCTGCTCTCTTTGGAGCTTCTCCTCGATCGCCTCCCGGACCCGGGCAGGGGCCTGGACATCCCGCACGAAGACGTCGATCACCTCGATCCGGTCCCCGGCCTTGGCCTGGATCTCCCGCTTCATGTCCGTGGCCACCTCCCGCCGGTTCGGGGAGAAGATCTCGTTGATGGATTTGGTGGCCACGGCGTCCCGCACGCCGTTCCGGACGGCGTTCAGGACGATGCGGCTTGTGATCTGCCGCTCCGATCCGATCCGCTGGTAGAGGTCAGGGGCGTTGGCTCCCTCGATGCGGTAGAGGAGGGATATCTCCAGCTGCACGTTGAGCTGTTCCGAGGTCTGGGCCTCGATGCGCTCGATCCCGCCGTCCACGGGAAAGGCCTGTTCCCTGATGGACATCTTCTCGATGGAGGCGAGGGGGTTGATGAGGTGGACCCCTTGGCCCAGGGGCGTCGGGCTCACCCTACCCAGGAAGTGCTGCACCCCCACCTCACCCACCTGAATGAGGACGACGGCATTCAGGAGGGCGAGACCCGCGCCCAAGGCCATCATCAGATGGGAGAGGAGCCGGAGGGCCCCCCCCTTCGGGCCCAGGGATGGGGCCAGGAAGCGAAGCGCCGCGCCGATGCTGACGACCATGATGGCCAGTATCGCGAAACCCATGGGGTACTCCTTGGGAAGAATGGAAATCATGGAGCCGGCCGGCCCGAAGCGCCTTCCCGATCCACCTGCCGAGCCGCGCCTGTGGGGGTAAGATCGGGGGTTCGGGGCAAGGTCGCCACCGCGGCAACCTACTTTCGGAAGGTGCCGCTCCCGTTCCGGTGTATATTCAAGGTGTGGTTTCCGGTGTCCACGCCAGAATGGGGGCGGGCCCGGGGCTTCGTCATCCCATCCCAGGAGGTCCGGGTTTCTTGACCCTTGATGCAACGCGGCCCGATGGGGTCGTGATCCGGGAGATTACCCCGATGGAGTTGAAGGAGCGCCTGGACGGCGGAGACCCACTGGTCCTGGTGGACGTCCGGGAGCCCTTCGAGCGCCTCCTCGCCGACCTTCCCTACCCCGGGCAGGAGCGGATCCCGGTGAAGGAGATCCCCTTCAGGAGCAAGGAGTTGGACCGAGAGGCCGAGATCGTGCTCTACTGCCGCTCCGGTCCCCGCAGCGCCTGGGCCACGCAGCGCCTCATGGAGATGGGGTTCCAGCGGGTATACAACCTGAGGGGGGGGATCCTGGGATGGCGGGCCCAGGTGGACCCCTCCGTTCCCGGTTACTGAGGTAGCCTCGAGATGCCGGCTGGTCGCGCGATCCTCCCCTTCCTCTGCCTCGGGCTCCTCGGGGCTCTGGCCTGCGCCGACGGGGCGCAGAGGGGGTTGGCCCCTCCCCGGGGGGACGGACCTGTCCCCCCGGGGAGGGAGGCTCCCGCTTCAGGGTCGGTCCAGTCCCCCGGGGATGGGCGTGACGACGGGGTTGTCCGGGAGACCCTTCCGGGAGGGGATCCGAGGGAAGGGGAGAGAGGTTCGGATCCCGCCGGGGCAGCCCCGGTGGAGGCGGGGGGGGCTCGGGGCAGCGAAGCAACCGTGGTCAAGCCGGAGCATGTCCGGGGCATCTACCTGAACGCCTGGACCGCCGGATCGGCGCGGCGCCGGGAGGCTCTCCTGGGTCTGGCGGGGCGGACCGAGATCAACACCTTCGTCATCGACATCAAGGACGCTTCCGGCTACGTCAGCCACGATTCCCAGGTGCCCCTCGCCAGAGAGGTGGGGGCCACCAATGAGCTGCGGATCCGGGATCTCCCGGGCCTGCTCCGGCGGCTGGGAGAGGAAGGGGTCTACCCCATCGCCCGGATCGTGGTGACCAAGGACCCCATCCTTGCCGCCGGGCGGCCGGATCTGGCCATCCAGGATTCGGCCGGGGGGGTGTGGCTCGATCAGGACGGGGTCCCCTGGCTCAACTTCTACGATACGGAGGTATGGGACTATCACCTGGACCTGGCGCTGGAGATGGCCAGGGCCGGCTTCCCGGAGATCCAGTGGGATTACCTCCGGTTCCCCGACGCCCCCGAGGACCTCCTGGCGCGTGCGGTCTTTCCCGGTGCCGGTGGCCGGACCAAGGCGCAGGCCGTTCGGGATTTCCTGGGGTATGCCCGGGAAGCTCTGGACCGGCAGGGCGTCTTGATGACGGCTGACGTCTTCGGTGTCACCACCTCCTACCGCCGGGATGTGGGGATCGGTCAGCTCTGGGAGTCGTTCATTGACCAGGTGGACGTGGCCCTGCCCATGGTCTACCCCTCCCATTACTGGGCCGGGAGCTTCGGCTTCCAGAGACCCAACGCCTACCCGTATGAGATCGTGCGAAGGGCTCTTCGGGACGGGTTGGACCGCTCGGCGGCGGTGGAAGGAGCCGGGACGATCCGTCCCTGGCTTCAGGATTTCACCCTGGGTGACCCTCCCTACGGGGCTCCGGAGGTTCGGGCCCAGATTCAGGCCGCCTACGACGTGGGGATCGCCGAGTGGATCCTCTGGAATCCCGGGAGTCGCTATACCGAGGCGGCCCTCATTCCCGAGAGGGGACTCCCCACCTGGCTTGAGCCGGTGATGCGGGTGGGGGGGGAGGTCGTGCCTCTGTCCAGGCGCTTCGAGGTGCTGGGGGAGGAGCCGCCCCCAGGGGTTGTGGGCCCGGAGGGCCGGCCCCTTCCCACGGATTCCGGCCTTCCGCGGCTGCGGGCCCGCCACGATGTCCGGTCCCTGAAGGCGGTTCCCCTCCCCGATACCAGCAGGGGTGGGGGTGACTCCGGCCGTCCGGGCGCCGAAGGCGGTTGACCAGGGTCCGGGCTACCTCCCGGCGGGACCCATGGCGGCGAACTGGAGCTCGTGGAGGCGGGCGTAGAGGCCCCCTTCCTCCAGCAGCTCCTGGTGGGTGCCCCACTCCCTGAGTTCTCCGTGATGGAAGACCAGGATGCGGTCGGCTCCCTGAACAGTGGATAGGCGGTGGGCTATGACCAGGGAGGTCCGGCCCGTCATGAGTTCGTTGGTGGCTTCCTCGATCTGGGCCTCCACCTCCGAGTCCACGGAGCTGGTGGCCTCGTCCAGAATGAGGATGGCGGGATCGAAGGCCAGCGCCCGGGCGAAGGAGAGGAGTTGGCGCTCCCCCACCGAGAGGGTGGAGCCCCGCTCACCCAGGGGTTGGTCGTACCCGTTGGGGAGCCGCTCGATGAATCGGGTAGCCCCCACGCGGCGGGCTGCCTCCCGAAGCTGGAGATCCCCGATCTCGTGCGAGCCCAGGCGTATGTTGTAGGCCACGTCCTGGCTGAAGAGGAAGACATCCTGCAGAACCAGGCCCATCCGGTCCCGTAGCTCACGAATCCGAACGTCCCGGATGGGCACGCCGTCCAGGAGGATCTCCCCCTCCTGGGGCTCGTAGAACCGCATGAGGAGGTTGATGAGGGACGTCTTCCCGGCGCCGGTGTGGCCCACGATGGCCACCTTCTCGCCGGGATCCACTTGGAAATTGATCCCCTTCAGAACCCAGTCCGGATCCCCCGCTTCCGTTTCTCCATAGGCGAACCAGACGTTCCGGAACTCGATCTTCCCTCGGGTGGGGACCGGGAGGGAGATGGGGTGGGCCGGATCGATGATCTCGATCTCCCGGTCCAGGAGCTTGAAGATCCGCTCCGAGGAGGCCATGGCGCCCTGAAGGAGGTTGTACTTCTCCGACAGGTCCTGGATGGGGCGGAAGAACCTGCGGGCGTACTGGAGGAAGGCCGCGATGACCCCGACGGTGGCCGTTCCCTCCAGGATCGAGGCGCCTCCCCGCCAGATGATGAGGGCCAGAGCCACGGAGGTGAAGAGCTCGATGACCGGGAAGAAGAGGGCGTAGTAGGTGATGGACCGGAGATGGGCGTCCAGATAGTCCCGGTTCACCTCAGCATGCCTCTCGGCGTCCCGTTCCTCCCGATTGAACAGCTGGACCACCTGCATGCCGGTGAGACGTTCGTGGAGAAAGGCATTGATCCGGGCGAGCTGGACCCGGATGTCCCGGTACGCATCCCGGATGCGGGCGCGGAAGAGGAAGGCTGCCCAGGCCACGAAGGGGAGGACGCTGAAGGCCACCAGGGCCAGCCCCCAGTCCATGCGGAGCATGGCCGCGACGATGAAGGCCAGGGTGAAAACGTCCCCGAACACGGTCACCACCCCGGAGCTGAATAGCTCATTCAGCGTCTCCACGTCCGAGGTGATGCGAGTGATGAGGCGTCCCACCGGATTGCGGTCGTAGAACCGCAGATCCAGCGTCTGGAACTTCCGGAAGATCTCCTTCCGGAGGTCGTACATGATGCGCTGGCCGAGCCAGGTGGTGAGGATGCGCTGGAGGTACTCCAGCGCGAATCCCAGAGCGAAAGCTCCCAGGTAGGCCAGGGCCAGGTAGGAGAGCAAGCTGCCGTCCCGGTTCGGAATGGCGTCGTCCAGGGCGACCTTGGTGAGCCAGGGGCCGATGATCTCCAAGGCGGACGCCAATACCAGGACCAGAACCGCCAGGACCACCAGCCACCAGTGGGGGGCCAGGTACCGGAGCAGGCGCCCCATGAGGCGGGCGTCGTAGGCTTTCCCCAGGGCTTCCTCGTCCTGGGAAGCTCCGGCGGTGGGTCGGCTCATCCCCTTCGCCTGTCCAGGGCGTCCAGCAGCTCGTCCAGGGTCACCCCCGCGGCGAGGAGGGCCGCAAGGAGGTGATAGGTCAGGTCAGCCCCCTCCTCGGCGATCCTCTGCCTCTCCCCCCGGCTCAGAGCCAGGATCAGCTCCGCCACTTCCTCACCCAGCTTCTTCAGCCGCAGGTTCTCGTCTTCCAGCAGTCGGACCGTGTAGCTCCCCGGAGGGCGCCGGGTTGCCCGGTCCTCCATGGTCGCCCAGAGGCCGGGGAGGATGTCCTCCCCCTCCGGCGAACGGGGGGGCTCACCATCGATCTGGTTGGCGACGGTTCCCGGGGACGGCATCCCATCCTCTTCCATGGCACCGAAGCAGGTCGTCTCCCCGGTATGGCAGGCAGGTCCCCGTGGTCTCACCACGGCCAGAAGCGTGTCTCCGTCACAGTCACCGTGGAGGGAGACCAGCTCCTGGATGTTCCCCGAGGTCGCGCCCTTGTGCCAGAGCTCCTGCCGGGACCTGGACCAATAGTGCATCTGGCCCGACAGGAGGGTGGCCTCCAGCGCCTCCCGGTTCGAGAACGCCACCATGAGGACGGCGCCGGAGGAAGCGTCCTGGGCCACCACGGGAAGGAGCCCGTTCTCCCAGAAGGAGAGGGTGTCCAGATCCCCCGGTGTGCGGATACGTCGGTTCGTCATCTCCCGCCGTCGCTTCATGGACTCCTCCCTTGCCGTGCGAGATGCCCGGAGCTCATCGCAGCTCCATCCCCATCCGGGACAGGGACGCCTTGATGGCCTTCACCGTGGTCAGTCCATCATGGAGGATTCCGGCGAGAAGGGCCGCCGACGCCTTCCCCCGGGTGAAGGCGTCGTACAGGTGCTCCGGGCTCCCAGCCCCACCCGATGCCACCACGGGAACGGTGACGGCCTCGGCGACGGCGCGGGTGAGATCCAGGTCATAGCCGCTTCGCACTCCGTCCCGATCCATGCTGGTGAGAAGGATCTCCCCGGCTCCCAGCCGGGCCATCTCCGCCGCCCACTGAACCCCGTCCAGCTCCGTGGGGGTCCTTCCTCCTTGGATGAAAGCCCGCCAGGAACCCCCGTCCCGGGCGGCGTCCACGCTGCCCACCACACACTGGCTTCCGAACAGCTCGGCCCCCCGGGTGAGGAGCTCCGGGTCCTTTACCGCCGCGGTGTTGACGCTGATCTTGTCGGCCCCGGCCCGGAGGAGCTCCCCCATGTCCTCAACCGTCTTCACCCCTCCCCCCACCGTGAGGGGGACGAAGAGAACTTCCGCCGTGCGCCGGACCGTGTCCAGGAGGGTGCCCCGGCCTTCCACCGAGGCGGAGATGTCCAGGAAGACGATCTCGTCGGCTCCCTCCTCCTCGTAGCGCCGGGCCAGCTCCACCGGGTCGCCCACGTCCCGGAGGCCCTTGAAGTTGGTCCCCTTCACCACCCGGCCGTGGTCCACGTCCAGGCAGACGATGATGCGGGGGCGCAGCATCAGGCGTCCTCCCCCCAGGTCGTCTCCACCGCCCCTTTCGTGCTGAACACGGCGTCCCCTTCCCTCATCGCCTGCCGAAGTGCCAGGCCGAGGGCCTTCACCGCCGCCTCCACCATGTGGTGGCGATCCTTCCCCCGGAGGATCCGGATGTGGACCGTGGCCCCGAGGTTCACCGCCAGGCTCTGGAGGAAGTGCTCATAGAGGCGGGAGGGGAGGGGGCCCACGTACCAGGGTCGTCCTCCGATGTCGATGGCCGCCTGGGCCAACGCCTCGTCCATGGGGACCAGCGCCCACCCGTAGCGGGCGGCTTTTCCGGGGGCCTCCTTCCTGAGGGCGAGCCCCAGGGCAATCCCCACGTCCTCCACCAGGTGGTGGCGAAGGTCTCCGGTGGCCTCCAGCTCCAGCCCCAGCCCGGCGTAGCGGGCCAGGGTCTCCACCATGTGGGTGAGGAAGGGCTCGCCGGTTTGGACGCGGATCTCCCCCCCCTCCCCGGCGAGGGAAACGAGAATGGTGGTCTCCCTGGTCTTTCTCTCCAGACGGATCATGCTCCAAGCTCCTCGGCGACGGTGCGGGGATCCAGGACCCCCGTGTAGATGGCCATTCCCAGGACTGCCCCGGCGGCCCCGGCCCGATCCAGGGCCCGGAGCTCCTCCAGGGTGGTGATGCCCCCCGAGACCCAGAGGGGGTGGGGACTCCGGGCGATGATCTCCCGGACCTGGGGGAGGTCCACGCCCTGCATCCTTCCCTCCCTCGCGACGTCGGTACAGAGGACGCCCGCCAGAGGAAGCGGCCCCAGGCGGTCCAGGATCTCCTCCACCGGCGCCCCGGAGGATCGGGTCCACCCCTTCGTCAGGACCATTCCGTCCCGGACGTCCGCCGCCACCATGATGGTTCCGGGGTGCTTCTCGGCGAGGGCCTCCAGCCAGGCCGGCTCGTCGATGGCTCGGGTGCCGATGATGACCCTGTCGGCTCCCGCCGCCAGGAGGTCCTCCAGCACCGCCTGGCTGCGAACCCCTCCCCCCACCTGGATCGTAGCCGGGGTGGCCTCGGCCAGCTTCCGGATCAACAGGCGATTGTTCCCCAGGGAGAGGGCGGCGTCCAGATCCACCACATGGAGCGTCCCGAACCCCATCTCCCACCAGCTCAGGGCCTGGCCGATGGGATCGGGGAGGGAAACCCGCTCGTCCTCGGGGCGCCCCCCCACGAGTTGCACGCACCGCCCTTGCCTCAGATCCACGGCGGGGGCGGCGATCATGGCCGGGCCTCCGGTTGGCGTGCGCTGGGCCTCGCTGCTGCCGCTCTCCACTTCTCGCCCCACCTCATCAGCCGATCTCCTGAAGGAAGTTGCGGATCAGCCTCAGGCCCGAAGCGGAGCTCTTCTCCGGGTGGAACTGCACTCCCCAGGTCCGCCCCTTTCGCACGGTGGCCGGGAAGGTGTCGCCCTGGTATTCGGTGCTGGCGATGACGACACCCGGGTCCCTGGGGACGCAGACATAGGAGTGGGCGAAGTAGGCCACCAGGTCGCCGACCTCCAGAAAGAGGGGGTCGGAGGGCCCTGGCGAATCAGCGCCGCCCGAGGCGCCGCCGGGGCCACCGGGTTCTTCTCTCGGCGGGCGCTGTCTCACGTCGTTCCATCCCATCTGGGGCACCACCCGCGCCTGGATCCGCCGCACGATCCCGGGGATGATCCCGATTCCTTCTCCCTCCCCCTCCTGCGAGAGGTCGAAGAGGATCTGCATTCCCAGGCAGATCCCAAGGCAGGGGAGGCCGTCCGCCAGGGCGTCCCGAACCCGTTCCCTCTCTCCCGCCAGGGACCGGACCGCGGCGCCGAAGGATCCCACCCCGGGCAGTACGAGCCCATCCCGGGAGAGGGCCTCCGCCCAGTCGGGGGTGATGGTGACGCTGGCTCCTCCGGCCTCCAGCGCCTTCTTGAGGGAGTGGAGGTTCCCGGCGCCGTAGTCGAAGAGGGCGAGGTTCATGGACCCACCCCCACCCCACCCCTACCCACCAGGAGCTCGTCCAGGACCGCCAGGAACCGCTCCATCATCTCCCATGGTCCCACCGTCACCCGGAGGGCGTCGCCGGTCCCGGGGAGTCCCGGGAAGGGGCGAACGGCGACCCCGCGTTCCTTCATCGCCCGATTCACCTCCCTGGCGTCGGCAGGCTCCACGGGAACCAGGAGGAAGTTGGCCCGGGAGGGGAGGGGACGAAGCCCACGGGTCCGCAGCTCCCGGAAGAGGCGCTCCCGGTTCTCCACGGTTTCCCTCACCACGTCCTCCAACCAACCCGAAGCGTCGTCCAGGGCCGCCACCGCGGCCCGCTCCGCCAGTCCGCTCACCTTGTACGGTCCCCGGGACTTCTCCACTTCCTCTACCAGAGCCGGGGGGCCCACCGCGAATCCCACACGGAGCCCTGCCAGGCCATACACCTTCGAGAGGGTCCTCAGGACCAGAAGGCGTTCGGACTCCACCGCCTCCCGGAGAAGGTTCTCCCCGGCGAAGTCGGCGTAGGCCTCATCCAGGACGACCACCGGTCCCCCGCTCCCCCCCAGGGCCAGGAGCTCCATCACCCACTCCCAGGTCAGGGACGACCCCGTCGGGTTGTTGGGACGGCAGAGGTAGATGAGGTCGGGGCGCTCCGTCAGGAGCCGGGCCGGATCCGTCTCCGCCTCCTCCAGTGGAACGCCCCGGGGCTCCATCCCGTTCATCCGGGCAAAGGCCTCCACCATGGAGAAGGTGGGGTGGGGGAAGGCCATGCGTCCCGGAGGAAGAGCGGCGGCCCGGAAGATCGAATCCAGGAGATCATCGGAGCCGCACCCGGTTGTGATGGTCTCGGGCGGGACCCCCAGCTTTCGGGCGATGGCGCTCTTCAGCTCCCCGGCGTACACCGACGGGTACCGGGTGAGGGATTGGGGCGGCGCAAGACGGACCACCTCCAGCGCCGCCGGATGGGGACCCCAGAGGTTCGTGTTATCGCTGAGGTCCACGGGCACCGGGGTGCGCCCCGGGTCGTAGGGGTGAAGAGGACGGTAGTCCTCCCTGGGAAAACCGGTCATGGGTGCCTTCCTTCGGCCATGGGCCAGGGAGCCGGGGCGCAGATCCGCGGGTTGAAGAGTGTCATCACCCCCTCCTCGCCCTGACCGCTTCGGCGTGCCCCCCGAGCCCCTCCGCCTCGGCCATTCGCTCCACGGCCCAACTCATGGCGGCGGCGGCCCCGGGGGAGATCTCCTGCCAGGTGTACATCCGAAGGAAATGGAGGGTGGAGAGACCGGAGAACGACCGTGCCAGCCCACCGGTGGGCAGGACGTGATTGGCCCCCGTGAGGTAATCCCCGTAGGCCACGGCGGCGGCCTCCCCCAGGAACACCGTACCGGCAGTCGGTACTTTCTCCAGGTCCGACTTGGGATTTTGCGTGAAGAGGGCCAGGTGCTCCGCTGCGTAATCCCGGGCCAGAGCCAGGGCATCGTCCAGGGATTCGGCCAGGAGGAGGGCCCCCTGGCCGGCCAGGGCCGCTTCCACGATCTCCCGGCGGGAGGCCCGGGGGACCTCCGACTCCAACGCCCTCCGCACCTGGTCCAGGAGCCGGGCGGAGGGGGTCACCAGCGCCACGGCGGCGTCGGGATCGTGCTCGGCCTGGCAGATGAGCTCCAGGGCGCAAAGGCGGGGATCGGCCCCCTCCTCCGCCACCACGAGGACCTCCGAGGGCCCCGCCGGGGAGTCGATGAGGAGGTTGCCGGCCACCTGGCGCTTGGCCTCGGTCACGTACCTGTTCCCGGGACCCACGATGGCGTCCATCCGTGGAACCGACTCCGTGCCGAACGTCATGGCTGCCACGGCCCCCGCCCCCCCCAGGGAAAAGAGGCGGGAAGCACCTCCGATGGCGCATGCCGCCAGGACCGCCGGAGGTGGAACCCCTTCCGGTCCGGGAGGGGAACAGACCACGACTTCCTCCACCCCGGCGGCCCGTGCCGGCACCACACCCATCAGGACGCTGCTGGGGTAGGCGGCCCGTCCCCCAGGGGCATAGACCCCCACCCGGGAAAGAGGCACCGCCCGGCGGCCGATCCTAACACCAGGTCGGACTTGTATTTGAATCTCTTCCGGTATCTGGGCACGGTGGAATAGGGCGATGTTGGAGGCGGCCTCTTCCAGGTCTGTCCGAAGGCGGGGGTCCATCCTCCCGAGGGCTTCCTCCCAGAGGCTTCGGGGGACCTCCAGGGCGGTCAGATCAACCTTGTCGTACTCCCTGGCCATGGCCAGGAGGGCGCTGTCCCCCTCCTCCCGCACCCGGTCGAGGATCCGCCGGACCCTTTCCCGGAGCTCCGGCTCGTCGGCGGGGCGCCGGTCCAGGAGCCGGGCTCGCTCCGTCATGGTCAAGAGCGCCAGGGGCTTGTCGATGGCGATGCGCACGGGAGTCCTCAGGGCATGAGCCGTTCGATGGGGGTGACCAGGATCCCTTCGGCCCCCAGGGCCTTGAGGCGGTTGATAATCTGGTAGATGCGGTCGGCATCCACCACGGCGTGGGCCGCGACCCAACCGTTGCCGTTCTGGATCTCCACGATGGTGGGGCCGGTCAGCCCCGGAATGACCTCCTTGACCTCCGGGAGGCGGTCCCTGGGGACATTCGCCATGAGGTAGCGTTTGGATTTGGCCCGAATGACCGACTCCAGGGCCGTCACCAGCTCGGCGATGCGGGTCCCCTTCCGGGGGTCGGCCAGGGCCGCGGGGTTCGCCACCAGGCGGGCCGAGGACTCCAGGATGGTGCCGATCTCCCGGAGGCCGTTTACCCGGAGGGTGGATCCCGTGGACACCAGATCGACGATGACCTCCGCCACGCCCAGGTGGGGGGCGATTTCTGCCGCCCCGCTCACCGTCGCCACCTGGATCGGCACCCCCAGCTCCTGGAAGTAGGCCTCCGTGGTCCTGGGAAAGGAGGTGGCCACCCGGGTTCCCGGCTCCAGCGCCCGGGGATCCTGGACCGGGCTCTCCTCCCGGACCGCCACCGCCAGGTGGCAGCGACCGAACTCCAGGTCCAGAAGCTCGGAGGTCATCTGCCGGGATTCCACCAACAGGTCGGCCCCGGTGACGCCCAGCTCAGCGGCTCCGTCCGCCACGAGCTCTGGAATGTCCTGGGCCCTGACGAAGATCCCCTGGAAGTCCATGCCCAGGTTCGCGACCAGGGCCCGTTCAACCCTGGATTCGGCCTTCAGTCCCGCTTTCTCGAAGAGCGCCAGGGATTGGTCGGCCAGACGGCCTTTGTTGGGCAATGCGATGCGAAGCACTCTCACGATTCCTCTCATCCTGGTTCGGGGGTCCGGCTCCCCCCGAGGGACGTCCGTGCCTCCCGACGAAAAAAAACGCGGCCCGTCGGGGACGGGCCGCAGTGGGGGACTCGGTCTGTTTCAGCTACGGATCAGGGACAGACCACCTCCGCCACGCGGCCCGTGGGGGCCGTATGGTGATGGTGATGATGCCGGATCGTCGCCAGTTTCTTCATGGGCGGGAAGCTAGACAAGGAGAAGGGGGCCGTCAAGACGACCCGCGCACTCTCCCTGATCCTGTCCGGGTACCGCGTCTCCACGCAGCGTACCCGGCATAGCTTCCCGGGTGTTCCACCCCCTACGCCCACGCTATGATCCTGGGATGGACCAGAAGATCCGCATCCGGGGCGCCCGGCAGCACAACCTGAAGAACCTGGATCTGGATCTTCCGCGACGGGCCCTCACGGTCGTCACCGGGCCGTCGGGCTCCGGGAAGTCCTCCCTGGCGCTGGACACCCTCTTCGCCGAGGGGCAGCGGCGCTACGTGGAGTCCCTCTCCACTTACGCCAAGCAGTTCCTGGACCGGGTGGAGAAGCCGGCGGTGGACCTGATAGAGGGGCTTGCTCCCGCCGTTGCCATCGAGCAGAAGAACCCCACGAAATCCAGTCGCTCCACGGTGGGGACAGCCACGGAGGTGCTCGATTACCTCCGCCTCCTCTGGGCCCGGGTGGGGCGCACCTCCTGCCCGGAGTGTGGCCGGGCCGTCCGCCCGGACACGGTGTCGGGAGCGGCGGACCGGGTGCTGGGCCTGTCGGAGGGGTCACGGGTCCTGGTGACCTTTCCCCGGAAGCTCAGCGACCGGGTCACCCACGGCCTG
>JBFYZD010000135.1:0-21377 GCA_041309685.1 Gemmatimonadales bacterium
CCGTAGAACGGGTTGTGGTCCGACGCGCCGAACCCGTCAGGGATGGGGGAAAGGACGAAAGAATCGGGTTGGGCGTGGTTCACCCTCTCCAGGAGAGATAGCCACTCCTGGGCCGTTCCGGTTCCGTAGACGGTGAGGGTATTGTCCCGGAGGCGGCCCACCATGTCCATGTTGAGCATGGCCACCGTGCTGGTCAGGGGAAAAAGGGGCTCCTGGACGTAGTGCCCCGATCCCCAGAGCCCCTTCTCTTCGCCGGTGAACGCCAGGAAGAGGACGCTTCGGGCCGGTCTTCCCCGAGCTTCAGAAAGCTGCCGGGCCACCTCCATCATCGCTGCCGTTCCACTGGCGTTGTCGTCGGCTCCATTGTGGACGGTATGGTTGTCCGGGGCCAGGGAGCCCTCCCCTCCGAACCCCAGGTGGTCGAAGTGGGCGCCCACGATGACGACCTCCCGGGCCAAGGTGGGGTCGGAGCCGGGGAGGAGCGCCGCCACGTTCCGGACCTCCACCAGACGGGGTTCCACGCTGGCCACGAGCCTGGCATCCCCCGCCGACTCTGCTGCGGCCCGGACCCCCTGGGCCGAAGCGCCGGCGATGGCTGCCACCGGGATGCGGAGGGAGGGCCGCCGCTCTCCCTCGAGGGAGGGAAGGGAGGTCCCCTCCTGAAGAAGGACCAGCATTCCCGCAGCCCCCCGGCCGGCGGCTACGGAAGCCTTGAAGTGGGGATCCCCGGCAAGGCCGCCACCTCCGGGGCCGAGGGGATCGGCGGCCTCCACCACCACGATCTTCCCTTCCAGGTCCAGGTGGGCATACCGGTCCTCTTCACTCCCCGGCTGGCTCACGCCGTGGCCTCCATAGACCAGGGGTGCCGAGATCGTCCCGGAGGTGGAGAAGCCGAAGGGGGCCCATTCCCGGCTCAGGGCCAGGCTTACCCCGCCGACCACCAGCTCATTCCCTTCACCCAACCGGGAGCCCATCCGCACCTCGAAGGGCTGGAAGTAGGAGCGGCCGGCGCCTACCGCCTCCAATCCCAGCCCGCGGAAGTGCTCGGCGATATAGTCCCCGGCGCAGCGGGCGCCGAAGCTTCCCGCTTCCCGCCCCTCGAGGGCATCGTCCGCCAGGTAGCGGACGTGGGCGAGGGGTCCCTTCAACCCCACGGTGAGGGCTCCGGGGGAGGGGCAGGACACCGTCGCCTGGGCCGAGACAGCGGAACATCCCCCGGGGTGCCCCGGTAGCAGGGAGGCCATCAGGAGCCCGGGAACCAGGATCCCGGGGCCGACACGATTGGTCCGGTAAGCCATCACAGCTTCATCTCGCAGGTTCGGTGTGCCCATGCCGTCAACGAAACCACGCCTCGCCCTCTCCACCGCCGTCGCTGTTACCGCCGTCCTCCTCCCAATCCAACCCGGTGCGCGGCTGTCCCTGTCCGTGACGGGCCAGGAGACCGCAGCTTCCCTTCGGGACCCCAGGGAGGTGCGTCTGGGGAACGTCAGGCAGCTCACCTTCTCCGGCGAGAACGCCGAAGCCTACTTCTCCGCCGACGGCACCGGCCTCATCTACCAGTCACGGGGCCGGGGAGAGGGATGCGACCAGATCTTCACCCTGGACCTGGCCACCGGTGACTCCCGGCTGGTGAGCACCGGGGAGGGCCGGACGACGTGCTCCTATTACTACCCGGGGGGCGATAGGATCCTCTACGCTTCCACCCACCATTGGGATCCTTCCTGCCCGGCTCCCCCGGATATGTCCCAGGGGTACGTCTGGGCCCTCTATCCCACTTTCGACATCTTCACCGCCGATCCCGACGGCGCCAACCTTCTCCAGCTCACCCACAGCTGGGGCTACGACGCCGAGGCCACCTTCTCGCCGGTGGAAGACCTGGTGGTCTTCACCAGCATGCGGGACGGCGACCTGGAGATCTACACCATGCGGGGGGACGGCTCCGAGGTGCGGCGCCTGACCCACCGCGTGGGGTATGACGGAGGCCCTTTCTTCTCCCCCGACGGAAAGAAGATCGTCTACCGGGCCGGATACCCGAGGTCCAAGGAGGAGGAGGCGGACTACAAGCGGCTCCTGGCCCAGGGGATGATCCGTCCGTCGGCGCTGGAGATCTTCGTCATGGACGCCGACGGCTCCAACCCGGTGCAGGTCACGGAAAACGGCGCCGCCAATTTCGGGCCCTACTACCACCCTGCCGGTGACAGGATCCTCTTCAGCTCCAACCTGGGGGATCCCGCGGGCAGGGAGTTCGACATCTACATGGTGAACGTGAACGGGACCGGATTGGAGCGGATCACCTACACCGGGGGCTTCGACGGTTTCCCCATGTTCAGTCCGGACGGGAAGTACCTGGTCTTCGGTTCGAACCGGAACGAGAGCCACCCGGGGAACACCAACGTCTTCATCGCCGAATGGGTGGAGGAGCCGGGAGGGTAGGATCGCCTTCCTACAGGAACCGGAAGAAGTCCGTGAGAATGCGATAGGTCAATCCCCAAACCACCCTCTCCTCCACGCGGATGCAAGGGAAGGCCCGGGTCACCTCCCCCAGGTGGATGTCCACCGTCCCCGCGGCCTCGGGGCAGCGGAGGGCCGAGATCGGGGTCCAGAGGATCTCGGCCACCTCCCGGGAGGCGGTGTGGGCCCGCGTCTCCGCCGACACGCCGAACACGAAGGGATGGATGGACATGGGTGGGAGGCGGTAGGTGGTGGGGACCAGGGGCTCAAGGCGGCCCAGGGGCCGGCCGGCGTCCTCCAGCCGCACTCCGGTTTCTTCGAGCGTTTCCCGCATGGCCGTTTGAAGAAGGTCCCGGTCCGAGGAGTCCCGCCGCCCGCCGGGTAGGGCCATGTGGCCGGACCAGGGGTCCCCGTCCGCCTCCGCCCTCCGGATGAGAAGGGTTTCCGGGTTGGGCCCGGCCCGGAGGATCAGAGCGACGGCTGCGTGGATCCGGTCCTTCGCCCCGGTTGGGGATGGATGAAGCCCGTCCTCAAATGGGGGCAGGGCGCTACGCAGGGCCGAGAGCCAGGGGTGGGTATCGGGAGAGAATGGGTCGGGCATGGCCCTCCCTACCCCCGGAGGGCTCAGGAGGTTTCTCTCCCTTGGCCGGGACCTGTGGCCCCGTCTTCCCCCCCACAGCGTTTCCCTTCTCAGCCTCCTGATCCGCCCTCCGATGCAGGAGGGCGCCCCCCGGGGAGCTCAACCCGGAACTTCACGACTGTCTGCACGTCGTACTGGTCCCGGACGGTGGCAAGGACCCACTCCCGGGTGAAGAGGGGCTCAGGGTAGGGGGACATCCCCGCCGGGGCCCTGACCGCACCCAGATAGCGGCCTCCGTCGTCGAAGACATCGAAGAGGAGGGGCTCGCTCCACTCGTCCAGGACCGCGTCGGGGTCCTGGGGATCGTAGCTGGGGTCCTCTCCCTTTGTGCCAGGCTGGGAGACCTGCACCCAGACGGTTCCGTCCTCACCGCCATAGAAACGGTGATACGGCGGCTTCACGTCCGGAATGGGCGGGCCGTTCCATCTCCAATTCGGGTCGGTTCCGCGCATGTTCCGGATCTCCCGGGCCTCCTCCTCGGCCCGCTCTCCTGAGGCCACCGGGACGGGTTGATAGGCCTTTTCGATTCGCAGGGGGGCGCCGGGCTTCAGGAGGGTGAGGACATAGTCGGTGTTGATCCCGTGGATGAAGTAGCCCCCGGGGCTGAGCGCAGCGTTCTCCGCCGGCCCGAACGGGATCGTGTTCACGCTCATGCTGGTGTTTCCCTCTTTGTCCTCGAAGTGCGCCTCGATGACGGGCTCCTTCCAGGGGGTATCGGGAATCTCCAGCGTGTCGCCGGGGGACCCGTCGGGGTGGATCTGGACCAGACCGGTGGTCCACTCCAGGACCGACGCCTCGGGATCGAGGAGGATCAGGGCGTGGGCCCTGTCCTGGCGGTCCACGATCATCTTGCGGGAGGTGTTGAAGTTCCCGCGGATCCTCCATGTGTCGAGCGCTTCCCCTTCGGGGGAGTAGACCTGGATACGGGCATTGGACGGGTCTCTCAGGAGGACCCGGCCGTCGGAAAGGACGGCCAGTCCCCCGTCGGGGCCCTTGTACTCACCGGGCCCTCCTCCCTCCCGGCCGAAGGTGGTGCGGTAGGTGCCGTCGGCGTTGTAGACCCGTAACGCCGGCGCCTGGCGGTCCATGACGTAGATGGTGCCGTCGGCCCCCAGGGCCATGGAGACGATCTGCCCGAAGATGTACTCCTCCGGTCCCTCGAACACCCCGATGGAGACCTCCGGGACCAGATCGGCGGTGTCCCGCCAGATGCTCCCGGAGACCGTCCTCACCACCAGGGTATCCCCCAGGGTTTCCCGGATGGCCTGCCATTCGCCCGACCCGTCCGCCTGGCCCCCGAAGGAGCACGCCGCGGCCAGGAAGGCGATGGCGAGAAGGGCCGCGGCGATGGCGGAGTAAGTCGGGGAGGACGAGGTCGGCCGCATGGGGGTGCTCCCGGTCGGTCCGGTGCGCAGGGGTCAGGTGTCGGTGTTTAGATGCGGCGAAAGCAGGCAGGGTTGGATGGGGGGCTCAGACCCCACGGGCGCCCGGGTCCCAGATGAGCTTGTGGAGCTGGAGCTGGAGGCGCACCGGGAGGTGGTCCTCCAGGATCCACTCGGCCAGAGGGCGGAGCTCCATCTCCTCCCATACCGGGGAGAGGAGGAGGGCCCTCAGCCCCCCGTCCCGGACCCGGACATCCAGACCCCTCGCCCGGATGACCTCCCGGGCCCACTCATAGTCCGCCCGGTCCCTCACCACGAACTTGACCTCGTCCCGCTCCGTGAGCTGCAACAGATTGGACCAGAGGTTCTTCTCAGCCTCCCCTGATCCGGGGCATTTCAGGTCCATGATCTTGTGCACCCTGGGGTCCAGAGGCCCGATGTCCACCGCACCGGAGGTCTCCACCAGCACGGTGTGTCCACGGTCCAGGAGGAGGGTTGCGAGCCGGAAGGCGCCGCGGTGGATGAGGGGCTCGCCTCCGGTGATCTCCACCAGGGGGGTTCCGGTCTCCTCCACCTGTCTGAGGATCTCTGTCAGCGCGACCTTCTCCCCACCGAAAAAGGAGTACTTGGTGTCGCACCAGGCGCAACGGAGAGGGCATCCCGTGAGGCGCACGAAGGTGCATGGAAGCCCGGCCCAGGTGGACTCCCCCTGGATGGAGTGGAAGATCTCGGTTACCCGAAGGTAGTCCTCCGGAGGGGGGTTCCCGGCCATGAGCGGTTCGCCGGTCCCGGAGCTCAGTATCCCTTCGCCTTCTTGTCCCGGGGCCAGAGGAAGCCCAGGGGCGAGTCCTTCACGACGCTCCCGACGAAGAAGAGCATGTTCGCCGGGCGCTCGGCCAGACGCCGCATGAGGTAGGGGTACCAGGACTCCCCGAAGGGCACGTAGACCCGAACGGCGTACCCCTCCTGGCGAAGGCGCTGCTGGAGGTCCCGGCGTACACCATGGAGCATCTGGAACTCGAACCGCTCCGGTCCGATCCCTTCCTCCCGGGCCCAGGTCTTGAGGGTCTCGATGATGGTCTCGTCGTGGGTGCCGAGGGCGGGGTAGACCCCGTCCTTCATGAGGAGCTTGGCCACCTCCACGAAGTTCCGGTCCACCTCCGCCTTGTCCTGGAAAGCCACCTTCGCCGGCTCGGCATACGCTCCCTTGCAGAGGCGGACGCGGGCTCCCAACCCGGTCATCCTGCGGGCATCCTCCATGGTCCGGCGAAGGTAGGACTGGAGGACGGGCCCAATGTCATGGTACCCTTCGGCCCAGAGCTCCTCGAAAGCTTCCAGGGTGATCTGGGTGAACGCGGAAGACTCCATGTCCAGGCGAATGAAGATCCCGGCATCCCGGGCCCGGTCCAGGAGTTGCCGGAGGTTCTTCTTGAAGAAATCCTTCCCGATCTCCAACCCCACCTGGGTGGGCTTCACGGAGATGTTCCCCTTGAGCCCCTTCGCCTTGATGCCGTCCAGGATCTGGAGGTAGGCGGCGACCGCGTCCCGGGCGGTTCGCTCGTCGTGCTCCGCTTCTCCCAGGTAGTTCCCCGTGACCATGAGCTCGATGGCGTTGGCCTCTCCGGCGGCCCTGAGAAAATCCTCAACCAGCTCTCCCGGGACGAAGCGCCGGCTCATGTGACGGAGGGGGGTCTTGGTGACCACCGCCTTGGCGGCGGAGGACTCACTCAGGAAGATCAGGACGTTCCGAAGCATGATCAGGTCTCTCGGGTTTCGTGACGGATAGCCGCTTCCAGGAGCTCCTGGACTTCCAGGAGGTTCAGCGCGCCAAGCCGCCTCTCTATCCCCTCCCTGGATCGCTCCCGGAAGAGGGTGGGCGTTTCCAGATGGCCAACGATGCCCACACCGGTCTCCGCCCAGCGGGGGAAGACAAGGTAACCGGCAAAGGGCGCAAGAAGGTCCGGGGTCTTTTCCGCCTCGAGGGAGACGGTGTAGGGGTGTGCGTCGGAACCCTGGAAGGCCGGAGGCCGGCCGTGGTGCCGGAAGTACCCTCCCAGGGTGCCGTCCTCCAGGCGCTGCTCCTGGCGGGGGGCGTCTTCCGAAGGGCTCCTGCACGGTCCTTCCACCATTCGGCTCCTCGGGCTCGGAGAGGGACGATACCAACCACGAAAGCTAGAACGGGGGGACGGCGAGGGACAGATCCGGTTGTCCCGTCACCCCCGGACAGATACTGTAGCGCCGCCAGGGCGGGATTGGAGAGGGGTCCATTTCATCGAGAGGTCCCATGAGAGCTGCGGTCTTTTCCGAGTTCGGTGCTCCAGAGGTGGTGCGCCTTGCCGACCTCCCCGACCCGGAGCCGGGCCCCGGGGAGGTGCGCATTGCCGTGCGGGCGGCTGCCATGAACCACCTGGACCTCTGGATCCGCCGGGGTCTGCCCATGAAGATTGCCATGCCTCACGTCGGGGGGTCGGACGTCGCCGGGGTGGTGGACGCCCTGGGGCCCGGGGTGGAGGAGGTCGGGCGGGGGACCCGGGTGGTGGTGGACCCGTCCCTGGACTACCACTGGTACGACCGGGCCACTTCGGGGCCCAACCTCCCCCATCGGGAATTCCGCATCATTGGCGAGCACACCCAGGGGGGATTCGCCGAGTACTGCGTGGCTCCGGCGGCGAACCTGGTGGAGATCCCCGAGCCCGTTTCCTTCGAGGTCGCCGCAGCCGCGGGTCTCGTGTCGGTGACGGCCTGGCGTGCCCTCATGGTGCGCGGCGGCCTTCGTGCCGGCGAGCGGGTGTTGATCACGGGGGCTTCCGGGGGGGTCTCCACGGTGGCCGTCCAGATGGCGAGGCTGGCTGGGGCCGAGGTGTTCGCCATCACCCGCGGGCCCGGGAACGTAGAGCGGGTAAGGGACCTCGGGGCCCACAGGGTCTACGACCGCGACGATGGGGATTGGGGAAAGCGGGTGTGGGTGGATTCGGGGAAGCGGGGGGTGGACCTCATCGTGGATTCGGTGGGGGAGGCGGTCTGGGCGCAGTGCCTCAAGGCCCTGGCCGTCCGGGGGCGGCTGGTGACCTTCGGAGCCACGACCGGCGCGAAGGGTGAGACGGAGATCCGGATGGTGTTCTGGAAGCAGCTCTCCATCCTGGGCTCCACCATGGGAACCCCGGAGGACTATCGGGCTGCCATGGACCTGGTATTCCAGGGAAAGGTGAGGCCCCCGATCCATGCCATTCTCCCTCTGGCGGAAGCGCGTCGGGCCCATGAGATGCTGGAGGCGGGGGAGGTGTTCGGGAAGGTGGTGCTGGTGCCATGAACCTGAAGGAGGCTCAAGCCCGGGTCCACGCCTGGATCTCCCGGTTCGAAGAGGGTTATTGGCCGCCTCTCCATAACCTCGCGCGGCTCATGGAGGAGGTGGGGGAGTTGGCCCGGGAGCTGAACCATCGCTACGGATCCAAACCCAAGAAGCCGGAAGAGCCGGAACAGGACCTGGCCCTGGAAGTGGCCGATGTCCTCTTCGTCCTCCTGGTCCTGGCCAATGAGCAGAAGATCGACCTGGACAATGCCCTGGAGCGGGTCCTGGAGAAGTACCGGGTGCGGGACGGGGAGCGCTGGACCCCGATCCGGGAGGGGTGAAAAAAAGGAGGAGGGGGGGGGAGCCTGGACTCCCCCCTTCCGCCTCTCGAATTCGCTCCGTTGCCGCCTACCGTCCTCCGCCGAGGGGGATCTTGAAGCCGATGCTCAGGATGGGCCAGTACTCCAGGAATGTGCCGATGTCCTCCTCCACCTTGGCCTCTTCCTTGTCGATGTCGGCCTGAATCCCGGGGATGGAGGCCAGGGGTCCCGAAGCGGTGATCTGCACGTCGGGCTCTCCCACCATGGCTACGCCGAGGTCCATGAAGAACCCGAACCCCCCCGACGTGTGCTTTCCGAACCCGATCCCCGCGAAGGGAGAAATCTCGTTCTGCAGGAGCTCCCCGAAGAGGTTTCCGGTCGAAGTGTATTCCGTGTCGCCGATCTCTCGGGTTTCAGTGACCTCCGCGTCCATTTCGATGTTCCCGGTGCGGAACAGGACGCCTCCCATGAGGCGGAAGCCCCCTCCGAAGGGGTAGAGGTCGATCCCGGCCGAAGCGAAGGACTTGGGGAGGGACACGGTGTAGGGTTGGTCGTCGAAATCACCCTCGTACTCGTAGGGAAGGAACCCGATCCCGCCCCTCAGGACGAACCGTTCGTTGAGTCCGAAGGCGACCTCGCCTCCCAGGCCCAGCGTACCGGCCCGGGCTCCTATGGCGAGGCTCTGTCCGGAGAGTCCCACGGGCAGGGCGAGCACAACAAGAAGGGTGCCGGAAATAAAGAGCTTTCGCATCGTTTCCTCTCGGGTTGAGTGGGGCTGGGGAGCCCGATGATGCCGGTTCGGTTCCTCGGCCGGGATCGGAAAGGCGGCCGTTCCTGCCGAACCGGGTCCATGCGAAAAGATATCATCAGCCGCGGGGGGCGACCAAAGGGTATTTCCTGAAGGGTCCGAGGCCGGGGCACCCCCAAACCTCGTCCCCTTCGGGACCTACCGATCACCGAACCGCGCCAGGGTCTCCAGAAGATGGCCGATCTCATCGGGCGTGTTATAGAAGTGGGGGCTCACCCGCACATGGCCGGGGCGGTGATCCACGATGATGCCGTGCTTGGCCAGGTGGGCCACCGCACCGGAGGGATCGGGGTGGCGGATCATGACAATGGCGGATCGCCGGGCGGGGTCCCGCGCCAGGGTGAGTTGGAGTCCGCTCTCCCGGCACCCGGCCACGAGAAGCTCCGTGAGCTCCCGGTTGCGGGCCGCAATGGCCTCGATTCCCACCTCGTCGATGATCTCCTGACCCCCCAGGGCGGTGTGAACCGTGGGGAGTGCCGGGGTGCCCATTTCGAACCGCCGGGCGTCATCGTGGGGCTCGAAGCAGCGGATGTCGAAGTCGAAGGCGTTCCGGGCGCCGAACCACCCGGTGATCCGCGGGAGGAGAGTGGACGTAAGTTCTGGTCGGACGTAAAGATACGAGAGGCCGGGACCTCCGCAGAGCCATTTCAGGGGGCCGGTCGTGTAGAAATCCACCCCCGAGCGGGTCACGTTCAACGGAACCTGTCCGGCCCCGTGGTACCCGTCGATCAGGCAGTAGGCCCCGGCCCCATGGGCGATCCGGGCCAGCTCCTCCATGTCCTGGATGAACCCGGTGGTGAAGAACACGTGGCTGGTGGCCAGGAAGAGCGTGCGCTCGTCCACCGCCTCGGCGAAGCAGGCGGGGTCCATTCCCACCCCGTCCTCGGAGGGGAGGACGACCAACTCCACCTCGGGCTTCACCGCCCACTGATAACCCAGGGTGGGGAAGTCCAGCTCGGAGCAGACGACGCGATTCCTCCCTCGGGTCCCCTTTTCGGGGATGCTCTCGGCCACCGCCGAGAGCGCGGAGGAGGTGGAGGGGAGCAGGGCCACACTTCCCTCCGGCCCTCCCAGAAAACCCGCGCACCTGGTGCGGAGGAGAGCCATGCGGCCGAGCCAGTGCTCGTACCAGGCCGACGCCCCCATGGTGTGCCAGAGAGCCCGGAAATCGTCCAGGTAGGCTTCGGCCCGGAGGGAGAGGGCTCCCAGGGAGCAGGAGTTGAGGTAGGTTCGGTTTTTCAGGATGGGGAACTCGTCCCGGGCCTGGAGAGGGGTGAGAAGCGTCATGGTTGGGCCTCCGTGGGCATGCGCGGGTGCCAAGGAGCCCCGGGACCCGGTCCCGGGGGCCTTTCACCCTTCCCCAGAAGGGTAGGCAGCCTTCCGGGACCGGCGCCAGGGGCGTGGGAACCCCTTATGTTGTCTTGCATGGACCTGGTCTTCCTCGCGGCTCCCTGGTTGGCCCTCGGGCTCTTCGCGGCCCTGTTCATCCGCCTTCCCCGGGGACTGCCTCCGGACGGGGGGGCCCCGTCTCGGGACCTCCCCAGCGTCTCCGTAGTGATCCCGGCCAGGAACGAGGAGGCGAACATCGGGGCCTGCCTCGCCTCCCTCGCATCCCAGGACTACGGACCGTTCGAGATCCTGGTGGTGGACGATCAGAGCAAAGACGGGACAGCCGGGATCGTTCGGGAAGCCCCGCTGGGGAACGCCCGTGAGCTTCGACTCATCCCGGGGGAGCCCCTTCCGGAGGGGTGGTTCGGGAAGCCCTGGGCATGCGCCCAGGGAGCGGCACAGGCCCAGGGGGGCCTTCTTCTCTTCACCGATGCCGATACGATCCATGCCCCGACGCTCCTGACCCGGGCCGTGGCCGGGATGGAGGAGGAGGAGGCCGACGCTCTCACCCTCGTTGGCCGTCAGATCATGGGGAGCTTCTGGGAGCAGCTTCTCCAACCCCAATTCTTCATGCTCCTGGCCTTCCGGTTCCCCCGGACCGGTACGCCGAAGAGGCCCGACCAGTGGCGGCATGCCATCGCCAACGGCCAGTACCTCCTTTTTCGCCGGGATGTCTACCAGGAGCTGGGGGGGCATGGGGCGGTGAAGGGGGAGGTGGTGGAGGACATGCGCCTTGCGCAGCTCCTGACCCGAGGGAGCTGGCGCCTCGCGGTCCGGCGGGGAGACGGTCTCCACACCCGGATGTACCGGTCCTTGGGGCATCTGGTGGAGGGGTGGTCGAAGAACGTGGCTACCGGAACCCTCCAGACCACTCCCGGGTGGCTCCTTCCCCTGATCCTGCCGATCGCTCTCTTTACCGGGGCCGCGCTCTGGCTCCTCCCCCCGGGGGTGCTGGCGTGGGCCGTGGCCACCGGGAGCGGCGGCACGCCGTTGCTCTGGAGCCTTTTCGTCACGGGCTTCGGAGTCGTCTTCTGGGGGATCGCGTCGGCGGTCATGCGGGGGAACCCCTTCTACGGGTTCCTCTTTCCCCTGGGTTCGGTCCTGGCCGGCTACATCTTCGTGAAGAGCTGGGTCGGAGGCTCACGCATCCGGTGGAAGGGGCGGAGCTACCGGATGTCCGGGGAGGCGCGAAGGGGGCGACTGGGGGGATGAGCCGGGATTTCCTTTCGGCCCTGCGGGGAGAGAGCCTGCGCCTGGGATTCCAGGAAATCGGCATCACCCATCCCGGGCCTTCCGACCACCTGGAGTTCTTCCGGGGATGGCTCCTCAGGGGTCTGCACGGGGAGATGGGGTACCTGGCCCGCCCGGACGCCGTGGTCCGGAGGGGAGATCCGAGGGAAACGATGGAGGAGGTCCGATCCGTGGTGGTCGTTGCCCAGAACCACTTTCAGGAGGACCCTCCGGGGGTGCCCGAGGATCCGTCCCGTGGGGTTGTGGCCCGGTATGCCCGGGGGGAGGACTACCACGATGTGCTGAAAGGCCGCCTCCAGGACCTTCTGGAGTGGATCCGACTGGAGGCCCGGGGGAGGGGGCTGGCCGAGGAGGTCCGGGGGTTCGCCTACGTGGACACAGGGCCCATCCTGGAGCGGGAGCTGGGCAGACGGGCGGGGTTGGGTTGGTTCGGGAAGAACACCATGCTCATCCATCCCCGGAGGGGTTCCCACTTCTTTCTCGGGGTCCTGCTCCTGGATCTGGCCCTCCCCGCCGATCTCCCCTTTGGGGCCGATCACTGCGGCACCTGCCGGGCCTGCCTGGATGCCTGTCCCACGGGCGCTTTGCTGGGACGGGACGAGACCGGCGCCCCGGTCCTGGACGCTCGGCGCTGCATCTCCTACCTCACCATCGAGCTCAAGGGAGCCATCCCCGGAGAGCTGAGGCCGGGGATCGGGAATCGGATCTTCGGGTGCGACATCTGCCAGGAGGTCTGCCCCTGGAACGTGAGGTTCGCCCGGCCCTCCCGGGAGCCCGCCTACCAGGCGAGGGGAGGACTGGAGGGTCCGGAGCTGGTGGAGTTGGCCCGAGAGGTCCTGGGAATGGACGCTGAGGGGTTCGGGGAGCGCTTCAGCGGGTCACCCTTGAAACGAGCCAAGCGACGGGGGCTCCTGCGCAACGTGGTGGTGGCGCTGGGAAACTGGCAGGCGTCGGTGGACGAACCCCCGGAGGAGGCCGTGGCGGTGCTGATCCTGGCTCTTTCCGATCCGGAGGCGTTGGTACGGGGGCACGCCGCCTGGGCGCTGGGGAGAGTGAGATCCGAGGAGGCGACCTCCGCGCTCCGCCGCCAGTTGGACATCGAGTCCGACCCAGCCGTGCGGGACGAACTGATCGGTGCTCTCAAGGGCTGAGGGAGGTGGCGGGAGGTGCGATCGCGGTGGAGGAGGCGGTGGAAGTGCCGCGGCGGTCATTGAAGCACCCTTTCCAGAGCCTCCGCCGCCCCTTCCGCGCCGGACTCCGCGCCCACCACCGATGCAACCTCGGCGGCCCGCAGCCGGTACGACGACTCCTCGATCAGCCGGCGGATCTCCCGTTCCACCAATCCCGGCCGATACCGGGCCGGACGGAGAGTGCGCGCGACCCCGAGGCGCATGGCCCTGTGGCCGTTGTCCGGTTGATCATGCGAGTAGGGCACGACCAGCATGGGGCGTCCCGCCCGAAGCGCCTGGTGGAGGGTTCCCGCCCCGCCCTGATGGACGTTGACGGCCGCTCGGGGAAAGAGGGCTCCGTGGCGGGCGAAATCCACTACGAAAAGGCCTTCTCCTGTCACACCGGGACGATTCTCGGCGTGCTTTCCGACCAGCAGAACCGCGCGCCGATCCAGGCGCCGTGCTGCCTCTGTGCTCACCTCGTAGAACGAACCCGCGGCGCCGACGGCAGACGTGCCCAGGGTGAACACGAGGGGAGGCTCGCCGGCCCCGATGAACTCCTGGAGAGGTGGTTGGAGCGTATCGGGACCTGGACCGTTGTAGAGGATCGCTCCGGTGACCACGACCCCGTCCGGCCAGTCAGGCTGGGGTTCTCCGAGGACCCGCGAGAACAGACCCAGCACCAGGTGCGGGGAGTGCTGCCCCTCGAGGATCGGGTTCCGGCCCTTCGACAGTCCGCGCGATTCCCGGAAGGCGTAGACCGGCTCCGCCCACTTTCTCGTGATCCGCTCCGTTTGGCGCCGGAAGACCCGGCTCATCCAGAGCGAGCGGGAGGTAAGGGCGTGCATCCAGGGTGCGGGGGCCGGAACGATAGGATCGTGGACTGAGAAGAAGGACATGGGCGACAAGGCCGTCGAGACCCAGGGGAGCCCCCGCTCCTCCGCCACGATCGGACCCGCGAGCGAGGCCGGGTGGGTGACCAGCAGGTCTGCCTTCCGAACGGCTGCGGCAAGGTCCTCGACGGTGTCCGCCAGATGCGGGATCAACAGCTCCCCGAAGGTCACATCCGTTCCCTTTCTGGAGTCCATGATCCGCGCCGCGAGCCGCCGGTCGTGGATGTCCACGTCCGGACGGATGGGTCGAAAGGCCAGGCCCTCCCGCTCCACCGCCACACGATAGGACGGCGGAAGCGCGAGCATGGGGTCATGCCCCCGGGACCGCAGAGCCAGCGCGAGCCCGAGGAAGGGGTTCACGTCTCCGTAGGAACCGAAGCTTGTCAGGACGATCCGCGCCATCACCCTGTCTCCTTCGACCGCTGCCCGTGGAGCGCAAGCAGTCGCGACACGGCCTCGTCCGCTGGGAACCGATCCGGTGCCATCAGGAGGTACTGGATCAGCCCATCGACCGTCGCGCGCAGGACCAACGCCTCGATTTCGGGTACAGGGTGGCCGAGTGCAACGAAGATGGAACGGAGCTCCCCCTCCACCCCGTCTAGGAGAGCCTGCCGCCGTTCCACCTCCGCCAGCACCAACTCACGCGTTCCCGGATGGAGCGCGAGCGAGAGGTAGAGCCGGAAAGAGTCCTGGTATGTGCGGGCATGGTCCAGGGCCGATTTCAGAAACCACCGCAGCTGCTCGTCGGGAGGCGCGGATGGCCAGCGCGAGAGTACCTGCACCACTCCATCCAGGTGGGCCGCCACCACCGCCCTAGCGAGGGCCTCCTTGCTCTCGAAGTAATGGTAGGGGAGTCCCTTTGACACGCCCGCGGCTTCGGCGACCCGGGCCATCGTCGCAGTCTGGAACCCCTCGCGCTGGAACACCTGAGTCGCAGCCTCAAGCACGCGCACGCGTCCTCTTTCGCTCCTCATCCTCATGGGTTCCGCCCTCGGGTACGAGAGAACCACCTGGGACTGCCGGAGGATAATGCTGACTGACCAACCAGTCAATCATATTTGAATGGCTCCGTCCGACCCACCCTTTTCGCCGATCGGTCACGAGCGGAAGGTCACGTGCGGGATGCCGGCATTCCTCGGGAGGTTCGCCCCGGCGACGCAATCCCCTGCCCTCGGGGTCGGCCCGGCGCCGGCATGGGTGTCGAGAGGGTGAGGGTCCGCCCCGTCTCCAAGATCACTCGACCCGCATGGTGACCATGGGGTCCACCCCTGTTCCCCGTCGGCTGGGGATCCAGATGGCGACCCACGCCGTGGCCAGGAGGAGGGCTGCGGTCCCCAGGAAGGTGACGGGGTCGTGTGGCCCCACTTCATAGAGGAGCCCGCTCAGGAGCCGTGAGAGAGCCAGTGCCCCGAAGACGCCCCCTCCGAGCCCCAGGACCACGGGAACCATGGCTCCCCGGAGTACCAGCACCCGCACCTCCCCCGTGGTGGCGCCCAGCGCAAGTCGGATTCCCATCTCCCGGGTGCGTCGGGCCACGGCGTAGGACACCACTCCGTAGATCCCCAGGGCTGCCAGGAGGAGGGCCATCGCGGCGAAGCCCGTCATCACCATCAGGAGGAAACGGCGCTCCGCAACCGAGTCGGAAACCAGGTCCCGGAGATAGGTGAGGCGTACCGCGATGTCCGGGTCCGCTTCCACGACGGCTGCCCTCACCCCCCCGGCCACCAGGGCCGGATCACCGGAACCCGATTCCACCAGGAGACTGGCCCCGTTTCCGATCCGAAAGGGCCTCTGGCGGAAGCTCCAGTAGACGGTGGGCCTCCCTGCCTGGGTGAGGGTCTGGTAGCGGACGTCGGCCACCACTCCCACGACCGTTCCGAACACCGGGGGATCCGCAGACCAGAGCGGGTCCATCCCTCCCCCGCTCACCTGGTGCCCGATGGGATCCTCCCCCGGCCAATAGGTGTCGGCGAAGGAGCGGCTCACAACCACGGCGTGGGGGGCGTCGGGTGCGTCCCGCTCATCGAAGAGACGCCCCTGCAGGAGGGGGACATCCAGGGCCTCGAAGGCCCCGGCGCTGGCCACGACATAGACCCCGTTGCCGTGGAGGGAGGGGTCTCCGTCAAGCTCCACCAGACCGTTGGGAACGAACCCCGAGACGGGCAGACTGGTGATGACCCCCGCCGCCGAGACGCCGGGGATTGCCCCCACGCGAGCAAGCATCTCCTCCCAGAAGCGCTCGTGGTCCCAGGGCTCCGGGTAGCGGATACCGCTCAGCGCCACCGGGGTCACCACGACGTCCTCGGAGTCGAACCCCCCATCCTCCGAGACGACGGCGGAGAAACTCCGGATGAGAAGCCCGGACCCGGTGAGGAGGCAGAGGGCCAGGGCCACCTCCGTGGCCACCAGGATTCCCCACCAGCGGCCCCGGTAGCCATCGTTTCCCCGGCCCCCGCGTCGGAGCGTGCGAGCCTGGCTGTCCTCGGTGGTCAGGAGGGCGGGAAGGAGGCCGAACCCCAGTGTGGTGAGGAGCACCAGAGAAAGGGTGAAGAGGAGGACGGGTCCGTCCACTCCCACGGTCTCCAACCGGGGAATGGATTCGGCCCCGGCGGTCCGAACCCCTTCGAGGAGGAGGAGCCCGAGTGCCAACCCCGCCCCTCCGCCCAGGAGGGACAAGACCCAGGCCTCGGAGAGGAACTGCGCGAGAATCCGCCCTCGGCCCGCCCCCAGGGCGGACCGGACCGCCATCTCCCGGGCCCGGGCGGTTCCCCGGGCCAGGAGGGTGCTTGCCAGGTTGGTGCAGGCCACCAGGAGGACGAATACCGAGGCCCCCATGAGAAGGAGAAGGGGACGGCGGGTGTCGCCCACCAACTCCTCCTGGAGAGGGGTCACGAAAACCCCGGTGGCCAGATACTCGGAGCCCCGCTCCCCCGTGGCCGTCGCCACCAGGCGCCGGGTGAGGGGATCCAGCTCGAGAAAGGCATCCTGTGCCTGGAAACCGGAATGGAGGCGGCCCACCACGTGCCAGTTATGCGCGGTCCTGCTCTCCCCCTGGGGCTCGATCTCCAGGGGAACCCACACCTGGGTGGCATCGGGGAACTGGAAGCCGGCAGCGACGATCCCCACCACGAGATAGCCGGTGCCGAAGACCTCGATGGTCCTCCCGAGGGCGGCCGGACCTCCGAGCGCTTCCCGTGCGAAGGCCTCCCCAACCACCGCTACCGGGGGTTGCCCTACCCCGTGGTCCCCCTCGACGGTGAGGCGGCCTTCCGCCGGGCTGACGGAAAAGACTCTCCAGAAATCCTGGGACACCACCGCCACGGAGGTGTAGGCCGGGGCCTCGCCGCCCAGGACCGTCGTGGTCGCGCCCTGGTAGGCCGTTAGGCCCTGGAAGCTCCGGCTCCCGGCCCGCCAGTCCCGGAAGTTGGGCCATGTGACCCAGTTGGCGCCGCCCGATTGGCCCCGCTCCGCCACCCAGACCAGTTCCTCGGGGTGGTCGAACGGAAGGGGTTTCAGCAGGACGCCATGAACGAGGGAGAAGATCGCGGTGTTCGCTCCCATCCCGAGGGCGAGGGTCAGCACCGCCACCAGGGTGAACCCGGGGCTCTTCATCAGGGACCGCGCCGCGTACCGTAGGTCCTGCTTCACGCTCTCCACCCTGTTCCCCCTTCCTCTGGATCTCTCCCCCTCGACATCGCTCGCGTCGGCACGGGAGCCGGGGGACCTGTCCGTCCAGGCGTGCCGCCTCATGCCTCCCCCCCTCCTCCCAGCACCTGGGCCATGGCGGCCACCTGGCAAATCCAGGTAGCCAGGCACATGTCCATTTCCGATCTTCCAAGGGCGCTGATGCGGTAGAACCGGGCCTCCCTGCCGGATTCGGCCAGGTGCCTCCTCGCCACGAGCAGGCCCCGTTTCTCCATCCATGGGGTAGGACGGCCGAAGGGAGGAAAAGGTTCGATCCGGATGAGGAGGGGGGCAACTTTCACCCCGGCCCTTGAGGAGGGGCCAAGGGTGGGGGATAATGAAGCGGTTCTCGAGGAGCTGGCCACCGCAGCCGACGCCCGACCGGGGTGATCCCAGGAGCGCCCCACCCTCCATGACCGACCCCACAGCCGAGCTCGCTCCCGGCGTCAGCGCCCGGGCCCTCCTCCGGGAACGGGACTACATGGTCTACCTCGTCTCCCGGGCCTTCGGGGTCCTGGGGACGGTGGCCCAGAGCGTCACCATGGGGTGGCAGGTCTACGACCTGGCCCGGTTGGAGAGGGGGATCGCGGAATCGGCTCTCTTTGTGGGGCTCCTGGGGTTGGCCACCTTCCTTCCCCTCTTCTTCCTCGCCCTTCCGGCGGGCGTCGTCGCGGACCGCTTCGCCCGGAAATGGGTCCTGGCCGTCTGTTTTGCCGCCGAGGCGGTCTGTGCCGGGGCCCTGGTGACCGCCGCACTTCTCGGCGTCATTTCGGTCCGGGTCCTGATCGGTGTGGCCTTCGCCTTCGGGATCGCCAGGGCGTTCCGGGCTCCAGCGGGAGTGGCGCTGGCGCCGATGCTGGTGCCCAGGACCCTCCTTCCACGGGCCATCGCCTGGAACTCCCTTGCCTTCCAGATCGGGACCATCAGTGGCCCGGCCCTGGCGGGTTTTCTGGTGGGGCAATGGTCCTCAGCCCACTCCTACGCCGTGAGCCTGGTCCTCTACCTGGTGCCGGTGATCGGGCTCGGGTTCGTCCGGAGGCCGACCACCCCCCAGGCCCAGCCCGGCTCCCGGGTCCAGCAGGTGAAGGAGGGTCTGGTGTACATCCGGGACAACAAGGTGGTCCTGGGGGCCATCTCCCTGGATCTGTTTGCGGTTCTGCTCGGGGGGGCCACCGCGCTCCTTCCGGTGTTTGCCCGGGACATCCTGCTCGTGGGCCCGGAGGGCTTCGGTCTTCTTCGCTCCGCCCCTGCCCTGGGAGCGGCCGCGGTTGCCCTGGTCCTGGCCATCCGGCCCATTCGGAGGAAGGCCGGATGGGCCATGTTCACGGGGGTGGCCATCTTCGGCCTGGCGACGGTGGGGTTCGGCCTCTCCCGGTCGTTCTGGCTCTCCCTGGTATCCCTGGCCACCCTGGGAGGAGCCGACATGGTGTCGGTCTACGTGCGGCAGACGCTCATCCAGATCGTGACGCCTGACGCCATGCGGGGACGCGTGGCCTCCGTCTCCTTTCTCTTCATCGGGGCTTCCAACGAATTGGGGGAGTTCGAAAGCGGTGTCACGGCGCGCCTGTTCGGCCCGATCCTGGCTGTGGTCCTGGGGGGCGTGGCCTCCCTGTTCGTGACCGGCCTCTGGGCGTATCTCTTCCCCTCCCTCCGGAGGGTGGACCGGTTGGAGTGATCCGCGCGTTGCAGGGTGCTCAGGAGGACTGGCCCCTCAGGTGCGTCGGATGGGCTGGATGGTTCTCCAGTCGCTGCTCCGCAGCACCTTGGCCGCCTCGTCAAAACTGGCCGGGTCCACCCAGATCACGTACCCGAACCGACCGGTGCCGTCCACCACGCCATTGCAGGCGTAGATGTTGATGCCGGCGTTGCTGAGCTTCAGGTGGTAGTCGTACAGCGCCCCGATCCGGTCCTCCCCCTGGAGGAGGAACGCCTTCCTCGGGCCCACCAGAGGGATCCGGGCATCCTCGGCAGCTGCCTTCAGGCTCGCGGGATCCTCGGGGATGAGGTCGATCTGGCTCCTTCCGTCACCCACGGGGAAGGCCGTGAGAGCGAGGAGGTTGACCGTTCTCTCGCTGAGGAACTCAAGGAGCTTCCTGGCCTCCCCGGGTCTGTCGGCGACGACGGTGTAGTAGTACTCGACGTTCCTGACCGATTCGAGCATCGTTGCCCCCTTTCTGTCCGCGATACCCGATTCCGTACTCCCCTCTGGGGAGCTCGGGCTGAAGCCACGGAGATCGGGTGGCCGGGCCGGGAAGGCCGGCACCCTCTCGCGGACCGCCCATGCCGCGTTGTCCTGTAATCAGGTTGAGGATTGCCGGTCCGGGTCGGGAACGCAAGGGAATCGGTTGCGGTAAGGAGGACCCGAGGGGTCTGGGGGGAGGAGATGGAACCCCGAGGCCACTCCACACGACTCCGCTCCTCGACTGGGGAGCACCGCCGCGGTAGAATCCCTGGAGCCGCTGCAATCGCTTGGTCTCAACCGGAAAGACCCGCCACTCATGAAGAGACTCGTCCCAGCATTCCTCCTCATCCTCTTCGCCTGTGGCCCCCAGGGAGCCGACGACCCTCAGGTTGCGGTCTGGGAAGCCCAGGCCCGGAACGTCAACATCACCAGGGACGACTGGGGGATCCCCCACATCAGGGGCGTTACCGACGCCGACGCCATCTTCGGCCTCATGTATGCCCAGGCCGAGGACGACTTCAACCGCATCGAAGTGAACTTCCTCAACTCGATGGGACGCCTGGCGGAGGCGGAAGGAGAGGGGGAGATCTGGCGGGACCTGCGGATGAAGCTCTTCATCGATCCCGAGGAGATGAGGCAGCTCTACGCCGAGAGCCCCGAGTGGCTCAGGTCCCTGATGGACGCCTGGGCGGCTGGGCTGAACTACTACCTCCACACCCACCCCGAGGTGACCCCCAGGGTTCTCACCCGCTTCGAGCCCTGGATGGCCCTGACCTTCAGCGAGGGAAGCATCGGCGGGGACATCGAAAGGGTGAACCTGAGGGAGCTGGAGGCCTTCTACCAGAGCGGGCCCGAGGGTCCCGTGGTGGCTCGGGTGGGTGAGGCCGCGTCGGAGGGTTCCCGGGCTTTCGCTGAAGACGCGCTCCAGGAGGCGGCGGCCACCGCCGCCTACGACCGGGATGGGTTCCCTGCCCTGGCCGGGCCGGGCTCCCGGGCGGAGCCGTCGGGATCGAACGGCATTGCCATTGCCCCCTCGAACACGGTAGACGGAAAGGCCCTTCTTCTCATCAACCCACACACCTCCTTCTTCTTCCGGCACGAGGCGCAGGTCACCAGCGAGGAGGGGCTGAACGCGTACGGTGCCCTGACCTGGGGGCAGTTCTTCATCTACCAGGGGTTCAACGAGACGGCGGGCTGGATGCACACCAGCAGCGGCGCCGACAACATCGACGAGTTCCTGGAGACGGTCGTGCGGAGGGAGGACGGTCTCTTCTACCGTTACGGGGACGAAGAGCGGCCTGTGACCGTGCGGCGGGTGACCGTTCCCTACACGACGGAAACGGGGCTTGCCCAGCGGGAGTTCACCGTCTACCGGACCCATCACGGCCCCATCGTGAGGGAACTGGATGGGAAGTGGGTGGCCGTGGCCCTCATGGAAGAGCCCATGAACGCCCTGATCCAGTCCTACTCCCGGACGAAGGCGAAGAACCTGCAGGAGTACCTGGAGGTCATGGAGCTTCACACCAACTCCTCCAACAACACCCTCTTCGCCGACGCCGAGGGCAACATCGCCTATCTCCATTCGAACTTCGTTCCGGTCCGGGATACCCTCCTCGACTACGCCAGCCCCGTGGACGGTAGCGACCCCGCCACGGATTGGAGGGGGGTCCACACCCTGGAGGAGAGCCCCAACGCCATCAACCCGGCCAGCGGATGGGCCTACTGCACCAACAACTGGCCCTACACGGCTGCGGGACCGTCCAGCCCCCGGCGAGAGGATTTCCCCCTCTACATGGACCCCGGAAGCGAGAATTCCCGGGGAATCCATGCCATCATGCTCCTGGATAACCGGACCGATTTCACCCTGTACTGACTCATGGAGGCAGACTAAGACAGTTACCTTCCGGCCTTCGAGGAAA
>JBFYZD010000136.1:0-4045 GCA_041309685.1 Gemmatimonadales bacterium
TGGGGGAGGGAAGGGGGAGCTGGGCTGAGAGGTTCCGGGCGGCGATCGCGTTGTCCTGGTGGGCCCGTTCGGTGACCAGGGGCCTCGGGGGAGCGTTGGGGGCGAAGACGCCGTGGTAGCGGTGACGGTGGAGGCGAGGTGGGGGGAGGATCTTGGCCACTCGGTCGAGGAACTCGAGGGCGGAGAGGCGAAGGGCGGTGCGGCCGGCCAGGTCGGGGTCGGGCAGGAGGTAGAGGACCTGGTCGGATCGGTCGCCGACGAGGTGGAGCCTCTCGAGGGCGAACGGGGGTCGGGCGCAGTACCGGATAAGGCGTTCGAGGCCGGCGCGGTCGGTGGCCTCGATGCGGACGCTCCCATCGAGGCTGAACCCCGGCGCCCTTGGGGTCTCGCAGAGCCACTGGGTGTTCGCCGGGCTCGCGAGCCGCAGGCGAGCAACCCGCCGCCGTAGTCCCAGCTGAGCGTGTCGTCGGCCTCGTGGGGCTCCAGGAGGCTGTAGCGGGCCATGTGGCGGAGAACCCTCCTGCGGATCGTGTGCTGGAGGCCCTCCAGGAGCTGGGGGGAGAGGGCGGCAGCCTCGTGGAAGCGGAGGCGGGTTTTCGGGCTGGTGGGGTCGGGGTCCGCGTCATTCGTGCCTGGCCCCACCTTCTCGAAGAGCCCGTCGGTGACGCAAAGGTGGAAGTGAAAAAGGGGGTTGAGGGAGGAGCCGAACCGGTGTAGGAAGCTCACGGCGCCGAAGGAGGTCGAAGCTGGAGCGGTGGGGCAGGCTTCCCTCAACGATGGGGTCTTCCTGGGTTACAGATCCCATTGCCGCACTTCTGAGCTTTTTCAACTCCTAAGTACAAGCCGATTCTTCTCTTAGCCGCTCCCTTTTTGTTATTTCTTGCCCGTCAGGGCCGATATCCCCCTGATGCGTGTTTTCAGGGCTTCGGTGCCCGTCGTACCCTTATCGATAGGCCTGGTCGCGCCTCCGGACACGCAGCACTCTCAGTTCGCCCACGTCGTCGAGGTAGCGGAAGAACGCCCGGTAGTCTCCCACCCGGAGGCGCCATTCAGGCGGCTCCACGTCCGTCAGCTTGTCCAGGTCGCCGTGCCCTTCCTGAGCCAGGCGGACGAGTGCCGCCTCGATCCGCTGCGCTGCCTTCTGGTCGAGCTTCTTCATGTCCCGGAGGGCAGGCTTGGTCCACCCGAGCCTCCAGTTCACAGGCCGATCGCTTTGCGCAGTTCCTCGTGGCTCACGACCTCGCCGGCCTCGAGGGCCCTGCGGCCCTCCTCGAGCGCTTCGCGATCTTCTTCACTCAGCGGCTCATCCATGTCCGGCGCATTCATCAACGCCCGCACCAGCGGGTCGTCGTCCCTGCTGGCCAGGTATTCCAGGAACCGCTCGGCCGTGCGCACCTCACCCTCGGGGATCTGATCCACGAGGCGGTAGAGTTTCTCTCTGACCTTGGCTTCCATGGCGGTCCGTCCAGCGATGGTGATCGTCATCCGTAAGCTACTCCTGTTCTACCCGTCTAGCACGGGGTTTGGTTCAAGGGTGGGACCCAGACGCCCCCGCTCCGGGGCGGGTTCGCATACCGGCGGCATGCGAAGCCGAAGGCCGAGGGAGAGCCCGTTCGAGAGGGCGAGTGTTGCCCATGGCGGCCATAGGCGATGCTCGCACGGTCCCGCAGGGACGCAGCGGGCGCGAGCCGCTCGCCCCGGGCCCACCAGGACGGCCGGTGGGTGGGACCCCACTCGCAGATGGAGTGGGGGTCGTCCAAGCGCTCCTGGCCGAGATCCCCGAGCCCGGGGGCAAGCGGCACGCCGCCGATCCGTGCCCGCGGTTCCCTGCGGCACCGGACAAGCCGCTCGCGGCACGGGCCGGGCCAGTGGGCCCCTCCTCGGACCTCCCTTTGAAGAGGCCTCCTGGGCGACCTGGTCGGCGTTGGGGGCACCGAGCTCGAAGGCGAACTCAGCCTGGGGCGGCCCCCGTGCGGGGTGGAGGCTGGGAGGAGAGCTGGGCTCACCGATGTTGGTGGGGATCTGGGCGATAGGCTCGGGATCGGTGAGCACCGCGATGAACGTGAGCGTCCGCATCGAGGCCACCGATCAGAGCTGGAGCGCCTGACCTCTGGGGCCCCCCGGCCCCGTCAGAGGCGCGCCCCGAACCCTCAGCTCCGCACCCGGGATTACCCGGGATGTACCCCACCATTCCCCAACACCCGCAGAGCCCCGTCAGGGACTCGAAGGGCCCTTGATGCTTATCCCTGTCCCTACACCTTCCCCCCGGGATCTGACCCGGAAAGCCCCCCAGTGGGCCATGGCAGAGCTCTCGAAGAGCAGGTAGGGGAGGGAGTCCGCTTCAGGCGCCGAGGCATGCACCAACGGTGAACCTTGAAGGACCCACACTATCTCTCACGCCGTTTTGGATCATCGGTGGAAGCGAAACAGACCGTCCAGTGAACCGCCCACCACCAGTCCTTCGTGAGAATCAGGATCATTGATCGAATAGAGGGGCGTCACGTATGGACTGAATCCGAGTTGAAAATCGAAATCGCCATTGGGACGTTTCAAGTCAAGTCCAAAGAAAGCGCCCACCCTTGGACCCAGGGCGAAGAAGGAAGGGCCACGAAGGTCACCGCCGGATTCGGAGAGATAGTCCGGACCGTAATGGAGAGAGAAACCCAGGGACGGACCGACCACCAGGTCCACTCTGTCGCTCTGTCGTCTCACGAATTTCAGGGTGAGATCCGGCTCGAACTGCAGCATTTGAAATGTCGTCGCGAACAGGATCGGTCGCATAACCGGCAGGTCAAGGCTCAAAACCAGGTCGTCGCCAAGGCCCCATTCGGTGACGAATGAGACATCCATGGCCGGGCCAATCTTCGTGCCGGCCGGCGTTGCGACACACATGCGAACATTATCATAGCGGCCACCCGCCCGGATCTTGATTCCAAGAGAAACCCTGTCTTCAGACATATTGTCCTGTGCTGAAGCCGCCATGGGCAACAATGAAGCCATGACCATCCACAGACAGGTTTTCTTCATGGTGATGGGTCCTTTGCCTCACAGTGTGAGCAATGACTCGTGATCTCAGTCAGAAACCGGTGGCCGCCATGGCCCGGATTTCATCATCCTGCCCCGTCATCTCCCAGCGGATGAGGGAGACCGGGATGAGGCCCGAAGCCTCCCTTTCATCCATGAATCCCTTGAAAGAGTAGTCGGGACCGAGCTGCAAGGCCCGTTCGGCCATGAGTTGTTCTATTTCGTGCTTCCCCGTCAGGTAGCTCGCTCCGAAAAAGGGCTGAACCAGATAGAGATCCTGCTCTCCCCAGACGGTGCCGCTGTCTTCCGGCATCCAGCCCCGGGGGGTCCAGGGATAGGAAAGAGATGGCCCCTTTGGAGCGGTGATCCGAGGAGTAATCTGCCCGTCGGTGGTGGAATTGAGCAAGGGAGCGGGTGGCGAAAGCGAAGGAGGTCCTGAAGCGGGGGGCTGGTGGGTCCGGGCGAGCGCGCCCGGGGCGGGACCGAGGGCGAGGGGAGGTTAAGCGCCGCGGCTCTGGTCGAAGTCGTCGTCCGGGATGGGCTTGGGCTCGGCGGGGTCATGGTCCGGGGTCTGATCGAGGTCGTCCGGGGGGTACTCCTGGGTGACCTGGTCGGCGTTGGGGGCACCGATCTCGAAGGCGAACTCAGCCTGGGGCGGCCCCCGTGCGGGGTGGAGGCTGGGAGGAGAGCCGGGCTCACCGATGTGGGTGAGGATCTGGGTGATAGGCTCGGGATCGGTGAGCACCGCGATGAACGTGAGAGGCGTTTGGCCCGCCCGGGCAGCCACTTCGGCCACCCGGGCGGTTCCCGTGCTTCAGCAGGTTAGGCGCGGAGGACTAAGTGCTAGGATGCGGCGTCCCCGCCGCTCACCCCCGGTCGCCGACAGCCGGCCTAGAACAGCCCCACCACCTTCCCCGTCTTGGGATCCACGTCCACCCTGCGGTACGACGGATCGGACGCCGTGCCGGGCATGAGCTTGATGTCGCCGGCCACCGGCACCACGAACCCGGCGCCCCGGAAC
>JBFYZD010000137.1:0-14975 GCA_041309685.1 Gemmatimonadales bacterium
CAGTTACGAGGTGATGAAGGACAAGGTGAAGAACGAGGTGGAGCGGGCCTTCAACCCCGAGTTCCTGAACCGGGTGGACGACACCATCGTGTTCCACCCCCTCACCCGGGAGGAGATCAGCCAGATCGTCCACATCCTCCTCACCGACGTGCGGAAGCGCCTGGGGGAGGAGCGGCTCACGCTCCGGTTGACCGAGGCCGCGGTCCGATTCCTGGTGGAGCGAGGGTTCGACGAAAAGTTCGGTGCCCGGCCTCTCCGAAGGGCCATCCAGCGGTTTCTCGAGGACCCCCTTTCGGAGAAGATCCTCCTGGCCGAGTTTGCCCCCGGCGACGAGATCGAAGTGGATGTGAATGCCGGGGGGGAAGAGCTCTCCCTCGGCGCCGCTTCCCCAACCAAGACCTAGAGTGTGACGATTCCACCGCGATTCCCGGGACGACGGGGGCGGGCCCCGATTCTGGCCGGCCTCCTCTCGGTCCTTTTGGCCCTGGCCCTCCCCTCCCGGGCTGCGGCCCAGGAGACCCCTCCCCCCCAGGGAGTGGTCACGGTGCAGGTCGATTCCATCCTGGTGGCGGGGAACCTCCGCCTGGCCGCCCCGACCATCATCGGAACCCTGGGCTTCCAGGCGGGTTCGGCGGTGACCTACCGGGAGATCCAGAAGGGGGTCAAGAACCTCTACTCCACGGGTCAGTTCGAGGACGTCCGGGTCCTGATCCAGGGAAACGTCGGCGAACCGGTGGTCCTCATCCTGCAGGTCGCCGAGCGGCCGGTGGTGCGGAGGGTCACGATTTCCGGCCTGGAGCATGTCAGCGGGAAGACGGTCCAGGATACCACCCACCTCCAATCCGGGCAGCCCTACTCGCCCCCCAAGGTCGCGCTCGCCAAGGAGTTCATCCGGAGCGAGCTGGTCAAGGACGGAATCCCCTTCGCCCGCATCGAGGAGCGGCTGGAGGATGTCGAGGGGGAGCCGGGGGTGATCCTGCTCTTCCTGGACGTGACCGAGGGAAACCGGGTCACCGTGGCTCAACTCGATGTCCAGGGCAACGAACTGGTCTCCCAGGAGGAGATCGGGGATGCCATGGAGACGAGGGCCGAAGGATTCTGGTGGTTCAGGAAGGGATCCTTCGACGCCGAGGAATTCGCCCGGGACAAGGGGGAGAGGGTACCGGATCTCTATCGGGCGCGGGGGTTCCTGGACTTCCAGATCCTGGGGGATTCCCTGGTGGTGGATCCCGAGACCGGGAAGGCCCGCCTGGAGCTCCAGGTGGCCGAGGGTCCCCGGTATCGCCTGGCGGGGTTCCAGGTCGAGGGCAACCGCCATTTCTCCTCGGAGGAGGTCCAGCGGTACTTCCGCCCGGAGGATGGCGGCCTGCTCCGTAGCCTCGGCCTGGCCCGTGGCCAGAGCGGCGATCGGCCCTATTTCAACGCTCGAGCCTTCGAGGACGCTCTTCTTCAACTCCAACAGGCCTACAACAACGAAGGATATCTCTACGCAGAGGTCGAGCCCTGGGTGGAAGTGTTGGATACCGCCGGGGGTGCGGAGCCGGCGGTCGAGGTCGGGTGGAGGATCGTGGAGAAGAACCCGGCCTACGTCAACCGGGTGGACATCGCGGGAAACGAGTACACCCATGAGAGGGTGATCCGGGAGAAGATCTTCGTTCTCCCGGGGGACGTCTACAGCCAGAGCCGGCTCCTTTCCAGCTACCAGAGCATCGCCTCCCTGGGGTTCTTCGAGACCCCCCTCCCGAATCCCGACATCGAGCCGGACCCCCGAACCGGGGACGTGGACATCACCTTCCACGTCAAGGAGAAGCAGACCGGAGCGGTGAATTTCGGAACGGCGGTGGGCGGCGGCACGGGCGTGTCGGGCTTCCTTGGCTATGACCAGCCCAACCTGTTCGGACAAGCGAAGGAGGGGCACCTCCGCTGGGATTTCGGTCGGTACATCAACAGCTTCACGCTCTCCTTCTCCGATCCGGCGCTTTTCGAATCCCAGGTCAGTGGGACGTTCTCCGTGTACAACTCCCGGGACCGGTTCTACCAGTTCCAGACCGGCAGGAGGAAGCGTCTCGGGTTTTCCTTCCGCTTCGGCATTCCGGTCCCCTGGTCCCTCCGGACCCGGGTATTCGCGGGGTACTCCCTGGCCCGTACCGAATACAAGCTCTACCAGGACGTGGATGACACCTCCCTGTTCGGGTTGCCCCCGGGCACCCAGAGCACCTTCTCCCTGGGAGTGACCCGGAGCTCCCTGAACCATCCCCTGTTCCCCACCGCCGGGTCGAGGCAAAGCTGGAACACGGAGTTGAACGGGGGAATCCTGGGTGGAGACGGCACCTTCATCCGGCATATGGCCGATGCCTCCTGGTATGTCCCGGTGGGTCAGCTCGGTGGGTCCGCGCCGGGGTCAAGGCCCATTCAGCTCACTCTGGGCCTCACCATGAAGGGCGGAGCGATCTTCGGGAACGTGAACCGTTTCCCCTTCGACCGGTTCTGGATGGGGGGCGTCCAGTTCGGACAGCAACTCAGGGGGTATGACGAGACCTCCATCACCCCTCTGGGGTATTTCTCGGAAGGGTCAGGGCAGCTCACCGACATCCAGCGGCTGGGTAACGCCTTCTTCCTCGCGACGGCCGAATACGCCGTTCGCATGAACGACAACCTCTCCCTCTCCCTCTTCCTGGACGCGGGGAACCTGTGGAGCGACCCGACCTTCTTCGATCCCTCCCGCCTCTACCGCGGAGCCGGTTTGGGTGTACAATTGGTGACCCCCTTCGGTCCAATCGGACTGGACTACGCCTACGGGTTCGACAAGCTCAATCCCGGCTGGCAGCTCCACTTCCGGATGGGACCGGGGTACTGAGACTGGATCCGGGGCCCAGGCCACTCCGAGCAGAAGCCCCCGACCGGAACGTGGAGATGAAGCGATGCGTGTGATGCGGGTGTTCTTGCTCCTCCTTTTCACCCTGGGAACGGCATCCGCCGCCCAGGCCCAGGGCCTCGTGAAGATCGGGTACATCGACTCCCAGGCCATTCTGCAGCAGGACCCCGGAGCCCGGCAGGCCCAGGCGCAGTTCGAGTCGGACATGACTCGGTACCGGGCCGAAGTCGAACAGATGGGGGAGGATCTCCAGCAACTCATCGACCAGTATGAGCAGCAACAGGCCATGCTCTCCGAGGAGGCCAAGTCGAATCGGCAGGAGGAGATCCGCCTGAAGCAGAACCAATACCAGCAGAGGATCAATGAGCTGGAGCAGCAGGCCGGACTGCGGCAGGCCGAGCTGGTGGAGCCCGTGATGCAGCGGATCAACGCCATCATCGAGCAGATTCGGGCCGAGGGGAGCTACTCCATGATCTTCGATGTGGCCGCCCAGGGGATCATCGCCGCCGACCCGGCCTTGGACCTGACCCCAGAGGTGGTGCGCCGTCTTCAGACGGCTGCCCCCCCCCAGGGAAACCCTGGGGGCATTCCCCGGCGTTAGCGACCTGCCGGTTCCTCACCGCACCCGGGCCCACGGACCTTACCCCTGCGGGTGGGTCTGTGGGCCCGGCTCTCTTTCCACCCGATCCGGCGGAGCCGTTCCCCGCGGGAGCCCACCATGAAGCATGCTGACTCTCCAACCCCCCGGGTACCCTTCCTGACCCTGGCCGAGGTCGCCGAGATGATCGGCGGACGGGCCGAGGGGGACCCCTCCATACCGGTCAGGGGCGTTGCCCCGCTGGACCAGGCAGGTCCTGAAGAACTCGGATTCCTGGCCCTGCGCCGGTATCTGAAATACCTCCCGGCGTGCCAGGCTGGCGCGGTACTGGTGAGCGAGGCATTGGCCACCGAGGCCCGGTCTTTCCCGGGACGAGTGGTGGTGAAGGAACCGCACGGGATCCTCCCCGCTCTCCTGGGATGTTTCTACCCCCCTCCGCCCCGGGAGCCCGGGGTTCATCCCACCGCGGTCCTGGGCAAGGGGGTAAAGCTCGGCAGGGAGGCGGTGATCGGACCCTACGCGGTCCTGGAGGCGGGGGTCGTGGTGGGGGACCGTGTCGATATCGGCGCGCACTGCGTCCTGGGTCGGGGCGCGTCGGTAGGGGACGACTCCGTCCTTCATCCCCATGTGGTGCTGTACCCTGGAACGAAGGTGGGTGCCCGGGCCATCCTCCACTCCGGGGTTCGGTTGGGCGTGGACGGGTTCGGCTTCGTCCCCGGCCCCGGGGAACCCAGGAAAGTGCCCCAGGTCGGTACCTGCGTGGTGGAGGATGGCGTGGAAATCGGCGGCAACTGCTGCATCGACCGCGGGTCGATCGGCAGAACGGTGGTCGGGCAGGGTTCCAAGCTGGACAACCTGGTCCACCTGGCCCACAACGTCCAGATCGGCAAGGGCGTCCTCATCGCGGCCATGGTGGGGGTGGCAGGGTCCACCCGCATCGGGGACGGAACCATGTTCGGAGGCCAGGCAGGGGTGGGGGGACACCTGGAGGTCGGAGAGCGCGTCCAGGTGGGGGCCCAGGCCGGGGTCATCAGAGACGTCCCGCCGGGAGAGATCCTCATGGGGTTTCCGGCCCGGAACCACCGGGAGTACTTCAAGGCCATGGGGGCCCTCTACAGGCTGCCGGAAACCCTCCGGCGGCTGGGAGAGATGGATGCCCGCCTGAAGCGGTTGGAGGGGAAGCCCGGAACGTGATCGCCAGGTCCCCCAAACCGCGCCCGGGTGTTAGCTTATTCTCGTTGTACCCCAGCCGTTTCGCGGATGTCGGCGGCCCGGCCGGGCCGGAGCGACGGGGGCACGCGCACGGATCTTGAGCGGATGAACCAGGGGAACCAGCAGACGATTTCCACCCCGGCGGCGGTGGAGGGCATCGGGGTCCACACCGGCGAGCCCGCGGCGGTGAGGTTTCTTCCCGCGCAGGCCGATACCGGTGTCCGGTTCCGCCGCACGGACCTTCCCGGGTCCCCTGAGATCCCGGTGGACCTGGACCACGTCACGGGCACGGAGTTGGGGACGAGCCTCGGGGAGGGTGAGGCCCAGGTCAGGACGGTGGAGCATGTCATGGCGGCGCTGGCTGCCAGCCGGGTCGACAACGTGGTCCTTGAGCTGTCGGGGCCCGAGCCCCCCATCCTGGACGGGAGTTTCCAGGGGTACTTCGAGCTCCTGATGAACGCGGGGCCCGTGGAGCAGGACCGCCCCCGAAAGGTGCTGAAGATCCGGGAGCCAGTGACCCTGCGTCTCGATTCCGGCGAGTTCTACGTTGCAGCGCCGGGGGAGGGCTACCGGATCTCGGCGACCATCGAGTTCGAGCACTCCGCCATCGGAAGGCAGTTCGGGACCTTCGTCTTCAGCCCGGAGTCATTTGCCGTGGACATCGCTCCGGCCCGGACCTTCGGGTTCAGGGCCGACGCCGACGCCCTCCACGCCCGGGGGCTCGCCCGGGGTGCCTCCCTGGAGAACACGGTCGTTCTGGATGATTCGGGCGTATTGAACGAGTCGCTTCGGTTCCCTGACGAGTTCCTGCGCCACAAGGTCGGAGACCTGCTGGGGGACCTCGCCCTCCTGGGCGCCACTCCCCAGCTCCACATCGTGGCGGAGCGACCGAGCCACCGTGGGAACGTGGCCCTTGCCCGGGCCTTGAAGAGGGCCGCCGCCCGGGGAACCGGGGCTCCCATCGTGGACGCCCAGAAGATCATGGAGTACCTCCCCCACCGCTTCCCCATGCTCCTGGTGGACCGGATCGTGGAGGTGGAATCGGGCAAACGAATCGTGGGCATCAAGAACGTCACCATCAACGAGCCGTTCTTTCAGGGCCATTTCCCGGGCCACCCCATCATGCCCGGGGTCCTCATCATCGAGGCCATGGCGCAGGTGGGGGGCCTCCTCCTCATGGATGTCGTTGAGAAGCCCGAGGACTACGTGGTCTATTTCATGGCCCTGGACAACGTGAAATGGAGGCGGCCGGTGGTCCCGGGGGACCAGATCGTGTTCGAGCTGGAGATGCTTCAGCTCAAGCGTCATGTGTGCAAGATGAGAGGAAGAGGATTCGTGGACGGACAACTGGTGGCCGAAGCAGACCTCATGGCCCGGATCGTAGAACGATGAATGACACCCCGGTGGAGACCGGCGAGGGCCTGGAGACCCGAATCCACCCCTCCGCCCTGGTGGATTCCGGTGCCGAGCTGGGAAAGGGCGTCCAGGTGGGCCCCTGGACCATCATCGGACCCGGGGTGCGCATCGGGGACGGGACCCACATCGCCTCCCACGTCCTCATCGAGCAGAACACCACCGTCGGGGCCGATTGCCGGATCCATCATGGAGCCGTCCTGGGGACCGGCCCCCAGGATCTGAAGTACAAGGGGGAGGAAACCGTCCTGGTGGTGGGGGACCGGACGGTCCTTCGGGAATACGCCACGCTCAATCGGGGCACGGCTTACTCCCGGAAGACCTCCGTGGGGGACGACTGCTTCCTCATGGCCTACAGCCATGTCGCCCATGACTGCCATATCGGGAACAATGTGGTCCTGGCCAACGCCGTGAACATGGCCGGTCACACCACCATCGAGGACTGGGCCATCGTCGGCGGCCTCACGGCCATACACCAGTTCGTGCGCATCGGCGCCCACGCCTTCGTAGGCGGGGCTTCCCGCACCTCCCAGGACGTTCCTCCCTACACCAAGGCCGCCGGAAGCCCCATGAAGCTCTACGGCCTGAACAGCGTGGGGCTGGACCGGAGGGGGTTCTCCCTCGAGGTTCGCCAGGCCCTCAAGAGAGCCTACCGCATGGTGTTCCAGTCCACCCTCCCCCTCACCCAGGCTCTGAGCAAGGCCGAGGAGGAGATCCAGGGGTTCCCCGAGGTCGGGCATTTCCTCTCCTTCATCCGGAACAGCAAACGGGGAGTCACCACCTGATGCCCTCCCCTGACGGGGTTCTCCGCGTCGGCGTGGTCGGGACCGGCAGCCTCGGCTTCCACCACGCCCGAATCCTGAGGGACCTGCCCGATACTCGCATGGAGGGCATTTTCGAGGCTCGGGCCACCCGAAGCGACGAGGTCAGCCGGGAGCTGGGGGTGAAGGCCAGGATGACCCTGGAGGACCTCCTGGAGCGCGTGGACGCCGTGGTGGTGGCCGTTCCCACGGTGGCCCACGAAGCCGTAGCCGCGGCGGCGTTGGAGCGGGGTATCCACGTGATGGTGGAGAAGCCCATGGCCCCGGATCTGGACGCTGCGGACCGGATTCTGGCCGCGGCGGAGAAGAGCGGCGCGGTGGTTCAGATCGGCCATGTGGAGCGCTTCAACGCCGCCATCCAGGCCGCGGAGCCCTACCTCGAGAGGCCCCTCTTCATCGAGTCGCACCGGATCGCCCCCTTCGCACCCCGAAGCACCGATGTGGCGGTTGTCCTGGACCTCATGATCCACGACGTGGACCTGGTCCAGGGCCTGGTGGGAGAGCCCATCGTGGACATCGCCGCCGCCGGGCTCCCGGTCCTCACCTCCCATGTGGACATCGCCAATGCCCGCCTGACCTTCCAGGGGGGAGCCGTGGCAAACCTGACGGCCAGCCGGGTGTCGGTGGAGAGGATGCGGAAGCTCCGGATCTTCCAGCGGTCCGGCTACCTGAGCCTGAACCTGGCCGATGGCACCGGGGAGTTCCTGCGCCTGAAGGCCGATCTTCCCATCCTCTCCGGCGGGGCTCTCCCGGTTGAGGGGATTCCCATGGGCGGGCTCGCGGCCCTGGTGGACCGGATCCCCTTGAAGGGAGACGGGGTCGAGCCCCTCAGGCGGGAGCTGGAGAACTTCCGGAACGCTTGTCTCGGGCGCGGGAAGCCGGCGGTTTCGGGCCGAGACGGTCGTGCGGCCCTGGCGGTCACGCTCTCCATCGAGGAAAGGATCCGATCCCATGTCGCTCATTCGCGTCCGGCGTAGGCGAAAGAAGGAGTGGATCGACGCCAGGAAAGGTCTCCCTCCCAGGACCCTGGTCGTCCTCCTGGGCCTGGTGGTCCTTCTCATCTGGTATCTCGGGTCCCGCTTCTGACCGGGAGAGGCACGTGAAGGGGCGTCCGGTCATCTTGATGCTGGCCGGGGAGGCTTCCGGAGATCTCCACGGTGCCAAGGTGGCCCGCGCGCTCCTGGAACGATGGCCGCAGGCCACTCTGCTGGGGTTGGGCGGGGACCACATGAAGGCCGAGGGGGTGGGACTCCTGGCCGGTCTGGACCAGCTCGCCGTGATGGGGTTCGTCGAGGTGTTGCGCCACCTCCCCTTCTTCTGGAGGCTGGAGAAGCGCCTGAACACCCTCCTGGACGAAGGCGGGATCGATCTGGTGCTCCCCATCGATTATCCGGGGTTCAACCTTCGCGCTGCCCGAAACGCACGCCTGCGGGGCATTCCCGTCCTCTACTACATCGCCCCCCAGGTCTGGGCGTGGAAACCGAAGCGGGCCCGGCGGCTGGCGGTGGATGCGGACCGCATCGCCGTGATCCTCCCCTTCGAGGAGGCGATCTTCCGGGAAGCCGGGGGGAACGCCGCCTTCGTGGGCCACCCCCTCCTGGAGGAGAGCCCGGAGGGCCCGTCCCGGGTGGAGTTCGCTCTCGCCCACGGAATGGATCCCGAACGGCCGATCCTGGCGCTCTTTCCCGGGTCCCGAAGGCAGGAGGTCCGCCGGCACCTGGGTCTCTTCCTCCAGGCGGGCCATCGGGTGCAGGAGGCACGCCCCGGGACCCAATTGGCGGTGGCACGGGCTCCCTCCATCCCCCGAGACGCCCTCCCGGTGGGATCGGTGCCCCTGGTGGAGGATGGCCAGGCTCTTCTCCGGCACTCCCGGGCGGCTCTGGTGAAATCCGGCACCACCACGCTGGAGGCGGCCCTGGCCGGAACCCCCTTCGTGACGGTCTACCGGACCCACCCCCTCACCTACTTCCTGGCCCGGCGGCTGGTACGGGTACCCCACGTGGCCCTCGCGAACCTGGTGGCTGGGAGTGGGGTGGTCCCGGAGGTGCTTCAGAACCAGGCCACGCCCGACTACCTGGCGGGGCTCCTTCTCCCCCTTCTGGACCGCGGATCCCCCATGAGAACCGACCAGGAGGTGGGGTTAGCCCGGGTACGACTCGCCCTGGGGTCTCCGGGGGCGGCCTCCCGGGTGGCGGATCTGGCAGGGGAGATCCTGGCCGAGAAGGACCCGGCGGGCGATCCGGGAGGGGGGAGGGGGTAGGGTGGACTGGAAGGAGCTCCGGTTCCAGGCCGCCGGCCACCTGGGAAGGCTCCTCCTGGGCCTCTACTTCCCCACGGTACGGTGCACCCGGGAGGGCGCCGAGCACTTCCAGGCCCTCCGGAGCCAGGGAAAGGCGTTCATCTTCGCCTTCTGGCACGGCCAGCTGCTCCCCCTGGTATACCACCATCGCAACGAGGGGATCGTGGTGCTGGTGAGCGAGCATTCCGACGGGGAATACATCACCCGGGTCCTGCTCCGCCATGGGTTCGCCACGGCCCGGGGATCCAGCACCCGGGGGGGAGTCAAGGGGCTCAAGGCCATTCTCCGGGCCGCCAGGGAAGGGAAGGAGCTGGGCTTTACCCCGGACGGACCCAAAGGGCCCCGGCACGTGTTCAAATGGGGAGCTTTGGCGGCGGCTCAGCTTTCGGGGCTCCCCATCGTCCTCATCGGGGTGGGGGCGGACAGGGCCTGGTACCTGGGGAGTTGGGACCGGTTCATGATTCCCAAGCCGTTCTCGTCCATGCGGATCCGCTATTCTCCGCCCCGGTGGGTGCCGCGGGAGTCGTCCCAGGAGGAGCTTCAGGCCTTCGGCCAGGAGATGGAGGCGGATCTGAAACGGATGACGCTGGATCTCAACCCTGCCGAGGCCCGGATTCGGGCGGAGATGAGCCGGGATGGATAGGGTACCCGTGGGGAGGCGGGAATCCTGGACCCCAGGGGGGTACCCGGGGTCCCGGCCTCCCTCCCTGACCTGGAACCCCCGGGAGTGGGTGGTGAGGTGGTGGGCTGGGGAAGCCGGGGTCTTGGGGGGGGTGTTGTCCGTCATGACCCTTCCCCTGGAACTGGCCTTCAAGGCGGGAGCGGGACTGCGAAACCGGCTCTACGACGGAGGTTCCCTGCCCCTTCAGAGGGCCCCGATCCCGGTGATCTCGGTGGGCAACCTCACCGTGGGCGGAAGCGGAAAGACCCCCCTTTCCGCCTGGCTTGTGAAGGGGCTGAGGGCTCGAGGCGAGAAACCGGCCCTGGTGGCCCGGGGGTACGGGGGGGACGAGATCCTGTTGCATCGGCGATGGAATCCCAACACCCCCGTCATCGCCCAGGCGGACCGGGCCTATGGCGCCTGGAAGGCGTCCCGGAAGGGGGCCGGTGTGGTGGTGTTGGATGACGGTTTTCAGCACCGCCGCCTGGCCCGGGAGTTGGACCTGGTGCTGGTGGCCGGCCGGACACCCCGGAGGGCCCGGCTCCTCCCGCGGGGTCCCTTCCGGGAACCCCTGGCGGCGCTGGGACGAGCGGGTGTGGTGATCCTCACCCAGAAGGGGCGCAACGAGGACACCTGGGAGATGGAGCGGCGCCTCGCTCCCTTTCTTCGGGAGCCACCGGTCCGGGTTTGCTTCTCCCCGGGGCACTGGACCGACCTGGCCGGCAAACCAGCCCCTCCTCCGGAGGGGGCCCAGCTGGCGGTAGCCGGGATAGGGGATCCGGAGGGCTTCTCCCGGGTTCTCGGGGAAGCCACGGGGGAAGCGGTGGAGCTCCTGGCCTTCCCCGATCATCACGCCTATTCGTGGGGGGACGTGGACGGCATCCTTGCCCGGGCCCAGGGGCGCACCGTGGTCACGACGGAGAAGGACGCGGTGAAGCTCGCCGCCTTCCAGGAGGATCTGAGGGAGATCAGGGTCCTGACCCTGGATGTGGAGGTCCTGGAGGGGGAAGAACGCCTTTGGCACCATGTGGCGGGCGTCCTGGAGGCATGGAGAAGGGGGCTTTGAGGCTCCTCCTCCTCTCGGTCGGCGGAATCCGGGGTCCGCTGGCTCCCGCGATCCAGGACTACGAGGATCGGGCCCGTCGGTACTGGCGTATGGAGACGCTGTTGGTGGAGGCCGGCCGGGGCAGGGGGACGAACCCGGGGGCGGTCATGGCCGCTGAGGAGGGTCGCCTCCTGGCCCGTCTTCCTCCCGCGGGGGAGGTGTTGGCGCTGGCGCGGGATGGGAAGGCCATGGGGTCCCGGGAGTTGGCCGCCTACCTCCAGGACTGTGCTCTGCGGTCCGTGCCCGACGTGACCTTTGTGATCGGGGGAGCCTTCGGTCTGGGGAGGAAGATCCAGGAGAGGGCCACGCGAAGGGTTTCCCTCTCCGCCCTGACCCTCCCCCACGAGGTCGCGCGCCTGGTCCTGGCGGAGCAGCTCTATCGGGCGGGCACCATCCTGCGGAGCGAGCCCTACCACAAAGGTCCCTGAGAGACCCCAGGGGTCGGGGCTGGGGCGGAGCGAGGACCATCCTCGAGAAAGGAAGGCAATCCTGAACCTCCAGATCCTGGCGGGATGGCCCGGAGAACCTCGCCTCGTGCGGGATTATCTCAGGGGAGAAACCCATCTGGCCCGTTTCTTCAATGGATCCTTCCTGGACCCTGCTTCCTTCCGGGAGAAGGCCCGGGAGGTGGAAGACCGCTTCCACCGGGACCACCGGGAGAGGGCACTCTCCTTCCTTTCGACCCCCTCCGGGGCGGCCGCCCGGGGCCTGGAGGGGTTCGTGGAGAAGGGGGGGTTCTTCGTCACCACAGGACAGCAACCGGGGCTTTTCACGGGCCCGCTGTATACCCTCTACAAGGCCCTGTCCGCCGTGAAGCTGGCCCGGGCCCTGGAGGGGCTTCTGGACCGCCCCGTCCTCCCTCTCTTCTGGATCGCCTCCGAAGACCATGACTGGGAGGAGGTCGACCATGCCCACGTCCTAGACCGTGGGAACGAGATTCGGACCCTCCGGATCCAACCCCAGAAAGGGAGCCTCCACCGGCCCCTTCACCAGATCCCTCTGACCACGGGCCTGGAAGAGACCGTGGCCGAGTTGATCGAAACGCTTCCAAGCAGCGAGTTTAGCCACACCTACTTTCAGCTTCTTCGAGATGGAAATCCCCAGGGCGCGACCCTCCCAGGGGGGTTTCTCCGAACCCTGGGTGGCCTCCTGGCCCACCTCCCCCTTCTCTTCGTGGACGGCGCCCACCCCGCCCTGAAAGAAGCCTCCCTCCCGGTTCTCTTCAGGGAGATGGAGGAGGCCGAAGCCCACGAAGCCCTCCTCGTCCGGGTCGCCTCCCACCTGGAGACGGAGGGGTATCCCGTCCAGGTTCCGGTCCTGGAAGGCAGCGTGAACCTCTTCTTCGACGGCCCCCTGGGGCGGGATCGGCTGTACCGGGAGGGGGACGGCTTCCGCCTGAACAGGTCGGGTGCGCGCCTGACCCGGGGGGAGGTGAGGGAGCGGACCCTCGCCGACCCCGCCCTCCTGAGCCCGAACGTGCTCCTTCGGCCGGTGGTGGAGAGCACCCTCTTTCCCACCCTCGCCTATGTGGCGGGCCCCGGGGAGCTGGCGTACTACGCCCAGTTGAAGGAGTTCTTCCAGGCTCACGGGATCCGGATGCCGGTGATCGTACCCAGGCATTCCGCCACCCTCGTCGAGGCGAAGGTCGGAAAGGTCCTGGAGAAATTCCATCTGGCGCCGGAGGCGCTGAACCGGCCCTTCCATGAGTTGGCGGGGGAGATCGCCAGGGAGGAAGTCCCTCCCGCCATCCGGCACGCCCTTGGCGAGATCAAGGGCGCCATCGGGAAGGGGGCCGGGGTCCTGGCCGAGGCCGTGAAGGAAGTGGACCCCACCCTCAGGGGCCCCGTGACGGCGGCCCGGAATACCGCCTTCCAGGCCTTCGACGAGGCCGAGCGGAAGGTCCTTCAGGCCGTCAAGCGCCAGAACGAGACGGCTCTGGAACAGCTCGAGAAGGCCCAGCAGCACCTCTTCCCCCTGGGGAAGCCCCAGGAACGAGTGGTGAACCCCTTCTATTATCTCACCCGTTTCGGTCCCGGGCTCATCGACGCCCTGCTGGAGGCGTTTGATGTGGCCCTCGGCACCGATTCTGCATAAGTTGGCGCCATGTGGCCTTTCCTGCTTCTCCTGGCTCTGTTGATCCCGATCCTGGCCATCGTCCTGGACTCTCAGGTGGGCCGCGCCCTGGCGTCCCGCCTGGAGCGGCGGAGCCTGGACCAGCCCCAGGACCTCCTCCTGGAACGCATCGGCAACCTGGAGGGAGAGGTGGAACGACTCTCCCAGGAGATCTTGCGCCTTGACGAGGAAGGCCAGTTCCTCCAGAAGCTCCTGGAAGAGCGCCCCGGGGGGGCCGGAGCCCTGCCACCCGGTGACACGGAAGACTGAGCCGGGGCCCAAACGAGGCCCCAGAGCCCGCGCGGCCTTCTGGGTCGGCGCGGGCATCTTCTTGAGCAGGATCGCGGGGCTCATCCGAGACCAGGTCCTGACCTTCTACTTCGGGAATTCCCGGGAGGCCGACGTCTGGGGGGCAGCCCTCCGGACGCCCAACGTCATCCAGAATCTCCTGGGGGAGGGCACTCTCAGTGCCTCCTTCATCCCCGTCTACGCCGAGTTTCTGGAGGAGGGGAGGGAAGAGGAGGCGGGTCGCTTCGCCGGGGCCGCCCTGGGAATCCTCCTGGTGGCCGCCTTCACTGCAGCCCTGGTGGGGATGGCCCTGGCCCCCTTCCTGGTCGGGATCTTCTTCCCCTTGTGGGATCCCGGGAAGCAGGCGCTGACGGTTCAGTTGGTGCGCATCCTCTTTCCCATGACGGCCGTGCTGGTGGTATCGGCCTGGGCCTTGGGGATCCTCAACAGCCACCGGCGCTTCTTTGTCTCCTACGTGGCACCCGTGGCCTGGAACGCGGCCATCATCGCGGCCCTGGTCACCTTCGGCTCCCTCCTGGGGTGGGGAGCGGCCGGGCGGGACGCGGAGCTGGTGACGGTCATGGCCTGGGGAGCCCTCCTGGGCGGGGTGCTTCAGCTCGGCGTGCAGCTTCCCTGGGTCCTCCCGGTGCTGAGCCACTTCAAGCTCTCCCTGGGAAGGAGGGTGGCGGGGGTCCAGGAGGCGATCAGGAGCTTTCTTCCGGTGGTGTTGGCCCGGGGGGCGGTGAACCTCAGTGGGCTCCTGGACGCCTTCCTCGCGGGTCTGCTCGCCCAGAGCGCCCTGGCCATGCTCAGCCGTGCCCAGACCCTCTACCTCCTGCCCATCTCGCTCTTCGGCATGGCCATCGCGGCGTCGGAGCTTCCGGAGTTGTCACGGAACCGGGAGGCGGCGCTGGAGATCCTCACTCCGAGGGTCAGGGAGGCGCTTGGACGGACCGCCTTCTTCCTGGTTCCATCGGCCCTCGCCTATCTCTTCCTTGGGGACGTTCTCACCGCCGCCCTCTTCCAGCGGGGAGCCTTCGGGCCCACCGACACGGCCGCGGTCCACCTGGTGCTGGCAGCCTACTCCCTCGGGCTCCCGGCATCCGCCTCCTCCAGGGTGCTCTCCTCGGCCTACTACGCCCTCAGGGACACGCGTACCCCGGCGTTGATCGCCGGCGGCCGGGTCGTCGTATCCGCCCTGGTGGGGTTGAGCCTGATGTTCTTCATGGACCGTTTCACCGTGGGCGAGCTCCATCTGGGCGCGGCCGGATTGGCCGGTGGGTCCGCGGCAGGCGCCTGGGTGGAGTACGGGCTCCTGAGGAGGAAGCTGAGGCGGCACCTCGGGCACCACGGCCCCGGACCCGGCCGGATCGGGCGGATGGTGGCGGCGGGGACGGCGGCCTCGGTCGCAGGGCTCGCCGTGGTGGCCGCCCTGGGCTTCAGCCTCCAGCCCGGATCCCTCCAGGAGCTCCTCCCCGCCGGCTCCTCTTGGCTCGACCCCCTGGCCGCGGCGGCAACCGTCGGCGCCTTCGGGGCCACCTATCTGGGCGTGGCCGCCGCCCTGGGGGTGGGGATCCCGCTCCGGTCGAGG
>JBFYZD010000138.1:0-16585 GCA_041309685.1 Gemmatimonadales bacterium
GCTCCTGTTCAGCGGGATGCCCTCCAGCGCCCCGTCCCGGAGGGACATCGAGCGGTATCTCACCCACCACGGCCTGGGGGACGCCGCGACCGGAGTGAGCGTCTTCGGCACCCGGGACGGCGCCCTGGAATGGATGGAGGAGCGGATCCTGGAGGCGGCGGGGTGGACCCACCCGTTGGAGGAGAGGGCCATGGAGCCGGGGGAGATCGAGGTCCTGGGGACTCTCGATCCCCAGGCCCGGCAGAGAGCTGCCGGGATCCTGGAGGAGCGGAGCTACCCTGCCGGAGCGGCCATCTTCGCCCAGGGAGAGGAGGGGGAGGAGATGTTCTTCGTGCGGCGGGGACGGGTCCACATCCACCTCCCCCTCAAGAGCGGCAAGAAGCACCACCTGGCCACCTTCTGCCAGGGGGACTTCTTCGGGGAGATGGCCTTCCTGGACCGGGAGCCCCGGTCCGCCGCGGCGGAGGCCGCCACCGACGTGGAGCTCTTCGCGCTGACCCGGCCCGCCTTCGGGGAGCTGGCCGTGGAAGACCCGGCCCTCGGGGCCGTGCTCCTGGAGCGGCTGGCCGTGGGCCTTTCCCGGAGGCTCCGGGTGGCCGACGTGGAGCTGGGGACGTGGGAAGACCGGTGACGGACCGGGCCCTCCCCCCTACCGGCCCAGCAGCTCCCGGAGCGCCGCCATGAGGTAGTGGACGTTGCGCTCGCTGGCGCTGTACCCCATGAGCCCCACGCGCCACGCCTTCCCCTTCAGCGGCCCGAACCCACCCACGATCTCGATCCCGTACTCCCGCAGGAGCCGGTTCCGGACGGTGGCGTCGTCGGCCCCGTCGGGAATCATGACGCAGGTGAGCATGGGGAGGCGGTGGTCGGGATTCCCGAAGAGCTCCAGGCCCAGATCCGTGAGCCCCGCCTTGAGCAGGTCTCCCACCTTCCGATGGCGGGCGATCCGCTTCGCCAGCGTCTCCTCCTGGATCATCACCAGGGCCTCCTGGAGAGCGAAGAGCATGGGCCCCGGGGCCGTGTGATGGTAGACCCGCTCGGCGAACCAGTACTTCCGGATGAGGGAGAGGTCCAGGTACCAGGAGTCCGTGGGGCGCGAGCGGGCGGAGATGACCTTCCACGCTCGATCGTTCACCGTGATCACGCTGATCCCGGCGGGCCCCCCGATGCACTTCTGCCCACCCGAGTAGCAGATGTCGATGAGGAACCGGTCCACCGGGATGTCGGCGCCTCCCAGGGAGCAGACCGTGTCCACCAGGAAGAGCTTGTCCCGCTCCCGCACCAGCTTGCCGATCTCCTCCAGCGGCTGGCCGATCCCCGACGAGGTCTCGCCATGGACCACGCCCACCATCTTGGCGCCGGGATGGGCGTCCAGGGCGGCCCGGATCTGATCCGGTTGGACCACCTGGCCGAACTCCACCTCCACCCGGATCGCGGTGCCGCCGTGGCGCTCCACGATGTCGGCCATGCGCTGGCCGAAGAACCCGTGGATCCCCACGATCACCTTGTCTCCCGGCTCCACCACGTTGCAGACCGCCGCCTCCATGGCGGCCATCCCGGTGCCGGGGAGGGTGATGGCGAACTCGTTCTTCGTCTGGAAGAGGTAGCGGAGCCGGACCATGGTGTCGTCCATGGCGGCAAGGAAATCGGGATCCAGATAGCCCAGGATCGGGCTGATCATGGCCTGGAAGATCCGGGGATGAACATTGCTGGGCCCGGGGCCCAGGAGCACTCTCGGTTCGTGTGGCACGACGCCTCCTCTACGGTGGATCGGAACTGACCCGGGGGGGAACTTGGCCAGGGCGGGAAGGCCCGTCAATCAGACCCCCGCCGGCCCCGTCCCACCCGCCCCGGCCAAACCCCCCGGGGAGATGTCCGCCCCCCGGATCCCCAGGACCCCGGCCGCATCCCGCATCCCTTCGATGACGTTCTGGATGTGCTCGTTCCTCTCCAGGCCGATGAGCTCCACCCCCCGCGCCACCTGCTCCCGGTCCACCCCCGCGGCGAAGGCCTTGTCCTTGAGCTTCTTCACCACCGATTTGGGCGTCAGGTCGTCGATGCCCGTGGGGCGCATGAGGCAGTTGGCGTGGATGAGGCCGCTGAGCTCGTCGCAGGCATAGAGGACCCGGTCCAGGTCGGTCTCGGGCTCCACCCCCGTGTACTCCGGGCGGTGGGCCAGGACGGCGTGGATGACCTCCTCGGGGTACCCCCCGGCCTGGAGCGCCTCCACCCCCTTCATGGGATGGACCTCGGGGTGTTTCTCCCAGTCCAGGTCATGGAGGAGCCCCGCCAACCCCCACACCTCCTCCTCCGCCCCCATCTTCCGGGCATAGAAACGAACCGCGGCTTCCACGGCGAACATGTGCTTCCTGAGGCCTTCGTTCTCCACCCACTGGTGAAGGAGGGCCAGGGCGTCGGTGCGATCAGGCATGGGTGCGTCTCTCTACTCTTCGAGTCGGGCGATGATGGTCCGGTTCTGGCGGTTGAGGGGGTCCTTCCCTTCGGGGGTGTACAGGAAGTCGAGCCTCCTACGGTAGAACTCCGTAATCTTGCGCCGCACCATCTTCATGGTGCTGTTGAGCATCTGGTTCTCCTCCGTGAAGCCCTCCCCGAGCACCGCGAAGGCGGCCGGGAGCCATTCCCGCTCGAAGAGCCCCGCCCGCAGGCCCCCTTCCTTGAAGGCATCGATCTCCGCCTGGAAGAGCTTCAGGGCTTCCTCCTGCCCCTCCTCGGTAAGGCAGGAGAGCCCCTGGCCGTGGAGCCAATCGCGCACCGCCGCCCGGTTGGGAACGAACAGCGCCACGGTGTAGGGATCATGGTCGTTGTGGAGCATCACCTGGTCGATGAAGGGGGAGGCCGCGACCAGCGCCTCCTCGATCCCTTCGGGGCTGTACTTCTCCCCGTTCGGGGAGATGAGGAGGCTCTTGATCCGGCCCAGCACATAGAGGTAGCCGTCGGAGTCCAGGTAGCCCAGATCCCCGGTGTGGAGCCACCCATCCCTGAGAGCCGCCGCCGTGGCCTCGGGGTTCTTCCAGTACCCCGCCATGACGTTCTCCCCGCGGACCACGATCTCCCCTTTCACTCCCATGGCGAGATCCTTGCCCTCGGAGTCGCAGATCCGCAGCTCCAGGCCGGGGACGAGGCGCCCCGAGGTTCCCAGCTTGTGGGCGCGGGGGCTGTTGGCCGAGATGACCGGCGCCGACTCCGTGAGCCCGTACCCCTGGTGCATGGGGATGCCGATGGCGTAGAAGAAGCGCTGCATCTCGATGTCCAGGAAGGCGGCCCCCCCGAAGAAGTACTCCATCTCACCCCCGAAACCCTCCCGCACCTTGGAGAAGACCAGCCGGTCGAAGAGGGCGTGGAGCGGTGCCCGGAGCTTGCGCAGGCCATGCCCCTTGTTCCACCCCTCCCCGTTGTAGGCGTAGGCGTTGGCCAGCGCCAGCCGGAAGAGCCTCTCCACCTTGGGACCCTGCTGGCGGATCCCCTTCTCGATGTTCTTGCGGAAGTTCCCGGCGAGAGTGGGGACGCTCAGCATCACATGGGGGCGGAGCTCCCGGATGTTCTCCGGGATGTTCCGCAGTGTTTCCATGAGGGTCTCCCCCGGTTGAACAGCCCCCAGCTTGGCCCCGGCGGACATCATGATGTAGATGCCCACCGTGTGTCCGAAGGAGTGGTCCCAGGGGATGATGATGAGGGATCGCCAATGCGTCTTGATGTCCGCCATGGCGGCCCCCTGCTCCACGTTCGCGGTGTAGTTCCTGTGCGTGAGGATGATCCCCTTGGGGTCGGCCGTGGTCCCGGAGGTGTACTGGATGGTGGCAGGATCGTTCTCCCCCACCGCCTGCCACCTGGCTTTGAACGCGTCGCGGTTCCCGGCCAGCCACCCGTCTCCCACGGCCTTGAGCCGCTCCACCTCGATCTCGTCGCGATTCTTCGCCCCCCCGTCCAGGAGGATGATCGTCTCCAGGTCCGGGAGGTCCTTCCGGATGGCCCCCACCTTGCCGGCCTGGGTCCGGGACACCACCGCCATGCGGCACTCCGAGTGGGCCAGGCGGAACTTGAGCTCGGCGCCCTCGGTGATCTTCACCGAAATGGGGACGTTGATGGCTCCGGCGTAGAAGATCCCCAGCTCGGCGATGACCCAGTGGTTCCGGCCCTCGCTGATGAGGGCCACCCGGTCGCCCTTCCGGATCCCCAGGGCCAGGAGCCCGGCGGCGAAGCGGTAGACCTCCTCCCGGGTCTCACGGTAGGTGGTGCCCCGGTACTCCCCACCGACCTTCTCCAGCAGGTAGACCTCGTCGGGGAAGCGCTCGACGCTCGTCTCGAAGAGGTTGATGAGGGTTCGGCCTGGCATGTGGTGTCTCCCGGAGGGTGGAAGGCCCGGGGTGGGGGGAAGGGGCGGAACGGCGCCCCGCTCCCCACCCGTCCTCTATTCGGTCATCATGTACACGGCGAAGGTCCCCAGCCAGTGCTCCCCCTCGTAGTTACCGCTGGCGATGTGGGGGAGCGTGGCTAGGGCGTGCCGTGCCGCCGAGTCCAGGAGAACGGCCCGCCGCTCGTCCCCCCCGTTCAGGGTCTCGGCGATCTGCCGCATGCACCAGGCCCGGCTCAGGTTCAAGCCGTCCAGGTGCACGATCTTGGGGTCGGTCCGGTCCGAGACCTCGGCAGGCTCCAGAAGGGAGGCGGGATCCCCCTCCCCCAACCCGGGGAGGAAGTCCCGGAGCCAGGCGGCGAAGGCCCCGGGCTCCAGGACCCGGCGCATGAGGTCCGCCTCCATCAACGACGGGGAGAAGAAATCGTCTCCGTCGGGCTCCCAACGGGCGGGGTAGTCCGAGTCCCCCAGGAAGTACGTCCGGGCCCGTTCCAGGAGCAGCTCCTCCAACCCCGGGTCGCCCACGGCCCGGGCATAGTCCAGGGCGAAGGCGATGCCGAAGGCCGTGTTGGGGTGGACCCCCCGGCGGATCGGGTAGTCCTGCCTGGGGAGGAAGTCCTGGTAGAGGGCCGCGAAGGCATCCGCCAGGGGCTGGAGGTTCCGGGACCAACGCCGCCCATCGGCGTCATCCCACTCGTGGAGCTCCTGGGCCAGCTTCAGGAGCCAGGCCCACCCGTAGGTCCGCTCGAAGGAGGCCCGGCCGGGCTGGCCCAGATAGGCCACCTCAGCCTCCAGGTTCCCGGGGGTGAGAAGGGCGTTCAGGGCACCCCGGATCTCGGCGGCCTCGGGCAGGTCGGGGAAGCGCTTCAGGAGCCGGACCAGCATCCAGTGCCCGTGGACGCAGGAGTGCCAATCGTAGCTCCCGTAGAAGGCGGGGTGGAGGGCCGAGGGGCTCAGGACCTCCTGGGGGCCGTTCATCACGTGTTCCGGTTTGTTGGGATACTCCCGGGTGATCCCCTGGAGGGCCAGGCGGGCGAAGACCGAAGCCGAGGCGCCGTCCAGCACGGGGAAGTCGGCGGCGGTGGCGCCCGGCCCTTCCCGGTCAGCGCCCGGGGGGGCGTCAGCCCGCGGCCCGCACCCCGCCGAGAGGGAAGGAAGAACCAGAGAGGAGACCAGGTACAGGGAGGGGCGCCAGAGCGCCCTCCTCTTCCGAAGCGTCGTCAAGGGACCTCCTTCCGGATCCCCCTCCCGGGGGGACTGGCGGATTCAGGCTGGTGCCGTCCCGCGGCTCAGAACGGATCGACGGTCCGTCCCCGATCCGTGACAATATTGGCGACGAGGCCGAGCGGGGCGAGCCCGGAGGGGGCGCCCCCCCCTCGGGAGTCGCCTCAAGGGGCTGCGAGCCCCCCCCTCCGCGGCCCTGCCCGACCTGAAGACCCTTGCTCCTCGGGGCACCGGGAGAACACACTCGTCTCCATGGACCAGCGTCTCCGGAGCCCCATGCCCCAACGCGCTTCCCCCCTGGCCCGCTTCCTCGGGTGGGCCGCCGGCGTCTTCTTCCACGTGGAGCGCCGGGGAGGGCCCATCCCCGGGGGTCCCCTCATGGTGGTGGCGAACCACCCCAACTCCCTCATGGATCCCCTGGTCCTCTTCCGGGTGCTGGGGCGCTCCACCCGCCCCCTGGCCAAGGCGCCCCTCTTCGACAAGAAGGCTCTGGGCTTCATCCTTCGGGGGATGGGCGGGCTTCCGGTCTACCGCAAGGAGGACCTCCCGGGGGAGATGCACCGGAACCAGGGGACCTTCGACGCCGCCGTGGCCGCCCTGCACGCCGGTGAGGCGATCCAGCTCTACCCCGAGGGAATCACCCATTCCCAGGCCTCCCTGGCGCCCCTTCGGACCGGGGCGGCCCGCATCGCCCTCCAGGCGGAGGAGGAAAGGGGTTGGGGGCTCGGGCTCCTGGTCGTCCCCGTGGGACTCACCTACACACGTAAGACCTTCTTCCGGGGAAGCGTGGTGGCGGAAGTGGGACGGCCCATTCCGGTGGCGGAGTGGCGGGAGGCCCATGAGACCGGGGGCCGGGAGGCGGTGCGGACCCTCACCGAGGCCATCCGGGAAGGGTTGGAGAGGGTGACGCTCAACCTGGAATCGGACCGGGAGAGGGAGCTCATCGACGTGGCGGAACGGGTCTGGGCCCGGGAGATGGGGCTGACGGGATGGCGGAAGCGGGAAGGTCTGGGAACGCGCCTGCCCCGCCTGCACCTGTTTTCCCGGGGGGCCGCCTGGCTGCGGGCGGAGGACCCCAGGGCCTACCGCTCCCTGGCCGCCCGGGTCCGGGCCTACATGCGGGCGGTGGGGACGCTGGGGGCGGGGGAGGCCGACATCCCTCCGGCCTATGGAGTGGGGGCCACCCTCCGCTACGGGGTGGTGGACGGTGGGATCCTCCTCCTGGGGCTCCCCCTCGCCGCCCTGGGGATCCTGGCCTGGCTCCCGGTGACGCTCGGGTCCCGGCCCCTGGTCCGGCGCATCCGGCCGGCCTACGAGGCCCTCTCCACCTACAAGCTCGTCACCGCCGGAACCCTGGCGGTCCTGACGCTCGCGGGGTGGACCCTCCTTGCCTGGGGGGTGGGAGGGTGGCGGTGGGCCCTGGCCACGGCGCTGGGGCTGGTTCCGCTGGGGCTGGTGGCCATCGCCTGGCACGAGCGGTGGGTACGCATGGAGGACGACATCCGGCTCTTCCTCCGGGTGGCCTTCCGGCGGGACCGCCGGGAGCGGTTGGCCGGAATGAGGAAGGAGCTGGTCGCGGAGATGGAGGAGATCGCCAGCCGCATGGAGGGCCGGGCCGAGGACGGCTAGCGGACTCCTACCCGCCGGCCGACGGGCAGAGGTGGGCCACCACGCACCCTCCGCACCGGGGCTTTCGGGCAGGGCAGGTCCGCCGGCCGTGGAAGATGAGGAGGTGGGAGAGGGGGGTCCACCGCTCCCGGGGAAACACCCCCATGAGGTCCCGCTCGATCCTCTCCGGGGTGGTTTCCCGGGTGAGCCCCAGGCGGCCCGCCAGCCGCTTCACATGGGTGTCCACCACCACCCCTTCGTCGATGCCGAAGGCGTTCCCCAGGACGACATTGGCGGTCTTGCGCCCGATCCCCGGGAGCTCGATGAGCTCCCCCAGGGTGCGGGGAAGCTCACCACCGTGCTCCTCCACCACCCGCCGGGCCATCCCCACCAGATTCCCGGCCTTGCTCCGGAAGAACCCGGTGGAGTGGATGATCTCCTCCACCTCCGCCTGGGGAGCCCGGGCCAGGGACCCGGCGTCGGGGAAACGCCGGAAGAGCTCGGGGGTGACCCTGTTCACCCGCTCGTCGGTGCACTGGGCGGAGAGGATGGTGGCCACCGCCAGCTCGAAGGGGTTGGCGTGCGCCAGGGCGGTCCGGGCCTCCGGGTATTCCCGGTCCAGGAGATCGTAGACCGCCGCGGCCCGCTCCCGGAGCGCCTTTCTCGATTCCCGGGGCATCAGGGACGACCTCCCCACCCCCGGGGCCGATGAGGGCCGGGCATCATCTCTCCCGCAGCACGATGCGGCGGTGGGCCAGGGCGCTGGGGCGGGGGCCTTCCGCCTCCCCCTCGCCGGGCCCCATCCCCTCGGCCACGCACCCGGGAAAGGAATCCAGGTACCAGAACACCCGCATGGCCAGCTTCACCACTTCCGCGCCCGCCTCCAGGGCGTAGAGCCCCTCCCACTCCGCACCGGGAAGGTGGGAGGAGAAGTCCGTTCCCTCGGGTCTGACCTGGAGGGAGGCCCACCCCCCGGCGGCTGTGAGGGGAAGGGTGGGGAGCGGCACCACCGCCAGCCCCGGCCGGTCCTTCCGCATCCCCATGACGAGGAGAAGGCTCAGGTCTCCTCCGCCCGGTGCGGACCAGAAGAACCCGTCCAGCGATTCCGGAGGGGAACCCTCCCCCCCGGGAGCCCACACCAGGTGCTGGGGAAGCTGGACGTACCCGCCCCGGCCGGGGAGGGAAGGCTCCCACCTCCCCTCCCCCGGCCCGGTGTCGGCCAGGTACCGCATCACGCCCGTCTCCAGGAGGAAGAGGGAACATCCTTCCTTCCAGAAGTGGAAGGCATGGAAGAGGAGTGCGCCGAACTGCTGGATGCGGAGGGGATCATCCCCTTCTCCCCGGATCTCCCGCAGGACCGCTCCCGCCTCGCCCAGGAGCCCGAACCCGTCGGGATCGTTGAGGGCCGCCCCCCGGCTCTCGGCTTCCTTCTGGATGGCCGGGAAGCGCTCCCGGGCGAACCCCGCCTCCGGGAGGAAGAGCTCGAACGGCGTGAGGCGGGCATAGGCATCGTGGATGGGCATGGGTCGCTCCTGGAGGCAGGGCGGGCCCCGGCACCCCGGGGCCCGCCGCCGTGTGTCTACCCGTCCCTGCCGGATCGGTTCGCCCCCCTACCTGCCTCCCCCCTGCCACTGCCAGAGCCCCTCCGAGAGCATGCGCAGCGCCTCGTCCACCGCGGCCTTCAGCTCGCGGTCGAAGCCCCGCAGCTCGTCCTCCGGCGTGTTCTCCGCGAAGACGTCCGGGGCCACCCCGTAGTTCTCCAGGTTGATGCCGTGGTTGTTCGGCCTGGTGGGATCGTAGGTCACCACCAGGGAGCCGGGGGTGCGGATGGAGCCCCCGTTGATGAGGCCGTAGCTCCCGGTGGCGATGACCGCCGCCGCGGTGGGGTTCCCCACGATCCGCCCCAACCCCAGGTCCCGGAACCCCAGGGGGGTCACCTCGCTGTCCGAGCCGGAGCGGGCGTTGATGAGCATGACCTTGGGCCCCGCGATGGCCTGCCGCGGGCGCCTTCCGGCGCTGGGGGCCGCCCAGCGGTTGTTCCAGTACTCGTAGGGGCGCCTCTCCAGGATGTCCAGGAGCTCCTGGTCGGTGTTCCCACCCCCGTTGTAGCGGATGTCCACGATGATCCCCTGCGCGTTCCAGAAGCGGTCGATCTCGTTCCGGAAGATTTCCAGGGAGGGCTGGTTCATGGACTGGATGTGCACGTAGGCGATCTTCCCGCCGGATTCCCGCTCCACGAACTCCCTGTTCTTCTCCACCCACTCCTGGTACTGGACGTCCCGGAGGGAGGCCACGGTCCGGATGCGGAGGTCACGGGCATTGGCCCCCTCGGGGGAGTCCGCCACCCGCACCGTGACATACTCGTTCAAGGCCTCGTTCAGGAGCTTCCAGTAGTTCTCCCCGGCCCGGACCTCCCGGCCGTCGAAGGCCAGGACCCAGTCGCCCACCTCGATGTCCAGCCATTCCTTGTCGGCGGGGCCGTCCCGGTAGATGTGGCTCACCCGGTAGCGCCCGGAGGCCGGCTCCATCTCGAAGCCCGGCAGGCGGGTGGAGTACTCCCGGGGCTGGCTCACGCTGGAGGGGCCGCTCACCCCCACGTGGGAGGCGGAGAGCTCCCCGATCATCTGGTTGGCCAGGTTGTAGGTGTCCTCATAGGTCCCCACATGGGCCAGGAGAGGCTTGTACTGGGCCTTGATGGCGTCCCAGTCCCTCCCGTGCATGTTCGGGTCGTAGAAGCGGAACTTCATGACCCGCCAGCTCTCCTCGAAGATCTGCTCCCACTCGGCCCGGTGGTCCACCTTGACCGCGAAGGAGAAGTCGACCCGCTCGGACCGGGGGGAGGCGCCGGTGAGGGGCATGTGGTGGACCTCACCCCGGCCCCGGGAGAAGAAGAGGGTCCGGCGGTCCCTGGTGGGCTGGAGGTTGCCGAACTGGCCGGCCGCCACCCTGCGCGGCTCGCCCCCGGTGATGGGGATGGAGAAGAGGGCCTGCCCTTCGTCGTCGCTGGAGGTGTAGTAGACGGTCTTCCCGTCGGCGGAGAGGAAGTAGGCCCCGGCGGCGTTCGCTCCCGAGGTGAGCTGGCGGGCCCGCTCCCGGATCCCGTCCCCGTCGATGGAGATGTCCAGGGGTTGGGCGGCGGCCGTGTCCACGCCCCTCCCCCGACCCCGGCTCCCGGAGGCCGCCGAATCCGGCTCCTCCTCCTCCCTCCCCTTCACCCGCGGATCATCGGGATCCTCGGAGAGGCGGCCCAGGGAGGCCACGAAAAGGTGGGTAACGCCCCCGACCCGGTTGGAGCGGAACACCAGGTGCTTACCATCGGAGGTCAGGAGGCCGTCGGAGTCCCGGAAGGGATCCCGGGTGACATTGACCTCGCTTCGGTTGGCTACCTCGAAGAGGTAGACCTCAGAGTCCTCGTCCAGGTCCACCCGGGAGAAGACCAGCCACCGGCCGTCGGCGGAGTACTCCGAGAGGTTGTACCCCCGGTTCTGGTTGTAGGCCAGCTCCGTGGTGCGAGCGCTGGCCACGTCCACCTCGAAGAGGGTGTTGGCCGCCACGAAGGCGATGCGCCTGGAGTCGGGGGACCAGACGAAGCCTCCGTCCTTGTAGGAATCGTGGCTGCTGAGGCGGCGCCGCTGGCCGGTGGCCAGATCCGCCACCCAGAGCTGCTCCTCGGCGCCCTCGTCCGACACGTAGGCCAGGAGCTTCCCGTCGGGGGAGAACTTCTGGTAGCGGTCCCGCCACGCCGAGGCGGTGACCTGCGTCTTCTCACCCTTCTCCGGGTCCACCGGGACCAGGAAGATCTCCCCCCGGGAGTCCACGGCCAGCCTCTTCCCCCCGGGGTCCACGCTGAACCCGTCGGCGGCATTAGCCACGTCCACCCACTCCACCCGGTTCATGGAGGGGTCGAAGGCGAGCTCCACGTGGATCTCCCGGGAGGTGCCGCCGGGGACGTCCAGGATGAAGAGGTCGTAGTCGTTGGTGTAGACGATCGTGCGTCCGTCGGGACTCATGGCCGGGAGCTTCACCCCTCCCTCCCGGTGCCGCGTGACCTGGGCCACCTGCCCTCCGTCCGGGGCCATCTTCCAGAGGTTGAAGGTCCCGTCCCGCTCGCTCACGAAGTAGATCATGCCGTCGGCGCCCCACATGGGCACACCGTCGTTCACGTGCTCCCGGAAAGCCTCGAGGTTCGTGTCGGTGAGCTGGGTGATCCCGCCGGTGCGGGTGTCCTGGATGTAGATGTCCGTGGTACGGTTCCCCTTCTGATCCTTGCGGGCTGTGCTGAGGGAGTTCCGGTTGAATACCACGTACCGCCCGTCGGGGCTCACCGAGGCGCTGGCGGCCTGGTCCATTCCCATGGGCACGGGAAGGCCCCCGTCAGGCGAGACCGTGTACATCGGGCTCAGGAAGGGGTGGGGGCTCCGGGAGGAGGTGAACATGATGCGCCCGTCCGGGGTCCACCCCACCACCATGTCCCCGGTGGTGTGGAAGGTGAGCTGGGAGGGCTCCCCCCCGTCCACCGGCATGAGGAAGACATCGTAGTTCCCGAAGCGGTCGCTGGAGAAGGCGATCCACCGCCCGTCGGGGGAAAAGCGGGGGGACACGTCCCGGGCCAGGTGGTTGGTGAGGCGCCGGGGCTGGGTGCCGTCCCGGTTCACCACCCAGAGGTCCCCCTGGTAGGAAAACGCCACGGAGTTCCCGCTCACGTGGGGGTCCATCATGAAGCGGATGGGCTCCGGGGGGGAGGCCGCCGCGGGGACCGCGGCCCAGGCGAAGGCGAGCACGCTGAGAGAGGTCAACAGACGCGGGATCTTCATGGCCAGCTCCTCGGGTCCGGAGGTGGAGGGATGTCCGAAACCGGAGGAAGGTACGGCAAGGGGCCTGGGGAGGCCATGCGGGACCCGCTCGTGGGCCTTACCTTACCCGGTTGTGAACGGGATGTCATCCAGGAACCGACCGCTCCAGGAGCTCGCCATGCCCCCCAGACTCCTCCCCGTGCCGATCCTCCTCGGCCTCGTCCTCCCGGGGTTTCTCCCCCTCCAGGCCCAGCAGCGCCTTCAGACGCCGGCCGAGGCCGCGAGCTACCAGCAGGGGGGCACCCTCTACCAGCCCCTCATGGAGTTCGTCTACGAGCTCGACGCCCGCTCCGAGCTCATGAGCGTGGTCAAGCTCACCCGGACGCTGGGAGGAAGGGACGTCGTCCTGGCCGTCCTCTCCAACCCCCCGGTGTTCCAGGCCTCGGACCTGACCTACCTGGACAAGCCGGTGGTCCTCATCGTGAACAACGTCCACGGGGGGGAGGTGGCGGGGAAGGACGCCGCCATGGAGATCATGAGGGACCTGGTCATGGGGGACCTCCGTCCCCTCCTGGACGAGGTGGTGGTCCTGGTCATCCCCACCATCAATCCCGATGGGGCCGAGGTGAGGCGCCGGACCAACGACGAGGGGTTCGACATGAACCGGGACTACCTGAAGCTGGAGTCCCAGGAGATCCAGGCCCTCCTCACCAGGGTCGTGAACCAGTGGGCACCCCACATCCACCTGGACACCCACCACGGCGGGTCGGTCCCCTACGTCCTCACCTATCAGACCAACATGAACCCGGCCGGGGATGAGAACCTCACCCGCTTCGGGAACGAGGAGATCCTGCCCCGGGTGCGGGCGGCGCTGCGGGCCGAGGACTACGACGGGTTCTGGTATTCCGGGCCCAGCACGGTGAACGGCGTGGCGGGGTGGGGTCCCACCTCGGTGGAGCCTCGCAAGCAGCACGTCTACTCCACCCTGGCCAACATGGTGGGCTTCCTCTATGAGACCCCCGGGGGTTCCCACCGGGTGGTGGACAACGGGACCCGGGTGGTGGCCATTCCCGAAGGGGAGCGCTACCGGCACCAGGTCCGGGGCCAGTACCTCGGCCAGCGGGAGCTCATCCGCTTCGCCGCCGACCGGGCCGAGGACCTCCTGGCCGTGGTGGCCCAGGCCCGGGCGGACGCGATCCGCCGGGGGAACGACGACAGCGACAACGACCTCATCCCCCTGGAGTATGAACAGGTGGAGAACTTCCGGGAGCCCTTCTGGCGCCGGGTGGGCGGTGGTGGTGGTGGTGGTGGAGCCCCCGGTGGCGCGGCCGGCACCCAGGACGTCCGGTTCGAGCTGGTGGAAGGCCCCATCTTCACCCGGTGGCAGACCACCCGCTCCACCACCCGCCCCTGGGGATACCTCTTCCCCAACAGCCTCACCAGGATCATCCCCGTCCTGCAGGATCACGGGATCACGGTGATGCAGCTCACCGAGCCGGCCGAGCTGGAGGTGGAGGTCTACTCCGCGACCGAGATCACGGACTCGGAGTACTTCCAGGGCCACTACCTCAAGAAGGTGAAGGCCCAGAAGGCTACGCAGACCATGAGCTTCCCGGCCGGGACCTTCTTCGTCCCGAGCGGCCAGCCCAGGTCGAACCTCATCAGCTACCTGTTCGAGCCCGAGAGCGACGACAACCTCATCACCTGGGGCTATCTGGACGGCCTCCTGCGGAGGACTCCCTCCCAGGCGGAGCTGGAGGTCCAACGGGCGGCGGCCATGGAGGAGATGGGGGAAATGACGGCGGAGCAGCGCCAGCAGATGATGGCCCGGCTGGACCGCCAGGCTCAGGCGCGGCAGGAGATCCCCCTCTACCGCGTCATGAAGCGGACCCCGTTTGCCTCGATCCTGGTGCAGCCCTTCAACGGCTACGAGCGCAACCGGTTCATCCGGTAGGCGCCGTCGGGACGGCGGTGTTCAGGGGGGAGCCCCGGGGGGCTCCCCCCTTTCTCATTGCCGGATGTTCCAGAGCGCCAGGCTGTCCATGACCGTGCGGGAGGCCACACCCCTCAGGTCCCGGGCCAGAGCAGCACCCAGGTCCCACTTGTAGGACAGCTCCGCGGCGCTCCGGGCGAAGACCGAGCAGAAGAGGGTGGCCGCCGCCAGGAAGGAGCCCTCCTTGCTGGCGTGGTTCCAGTCGTTGTCGAAGAGGAAGTGCTCCGGGGGATTCCAGGTGGTCATCACTTCATAGAAGGCCATCCCCACCGGCGCCACCACCAGCCCCAGCTCCCCGCCCCACTTGAGGGTGGTCGCCCGGATCTTGAGCTGCATGGCCCCGTAGTCGTCGGTCATCCCCTCCACCCAGAGCATCCCGTCCTCGAAGGCCCAGGGCATCATGTACACGACCCGGGTCCCGGGTGAGAGCTCCGTGGCCTTGCGCTTCAGCTCGGACAGGGCCGGGTAGACCGGGTGGCTTCCGGAGCCTGAGATGGTGGCGTGGCCGGAGGGGTAGGCCACGTTCTGGGCTCCTCCCTGGAGGACCACGAAATCCCAATCCCGTTCCCGGAGCAGCTGGGTGGTCCAGGCGTCGGCGGCGAAGTAATCCAGGTCCTGGCCCAACAGGAGGCGGGACCGGACGTACACCTCTTCGCCCGCCTTCCTGGCAAACCCCTTGAAGAGGTCCGGAACGTCGTTGAACGCCAGGTAGCTGCTCCCGATGAAGAGGACGGTGACCTCCCCCGCCTTGGGCTCGGGGGGCGGATCCGGGGGACCCAGGAGGTTACACCCCCAGCAGGCCAGCGGGAGGAGCGCGGCGAGGGCAAGCGAAGCCCGGAATGGCGTTCGGCGGCAGGGAGAGGGGGAGCTGGGCATGGCGCCTCGGAACCTGGGTAGGGTTGCGGTGTCGGTATAGCCATACGCCCGCCTGGGCCGTGTCTTTCATCGCCGGGGGGCCTTCACCTTCCTTCCCGGGGACCTCAGGGGTAACCCGCGGGAGATGCGGTACGCGACCCCAGGGGCAGGGACCGATGAGCCACGAGATGCTTCTGAGACGTGCCCTGGAGTTGGCCCGGGTCCACGGGGAGGACGGGGCGCACGGCCCGTTCGGGGCCGTGGTGGCCCGGGAGGGGGAGATCCTGGGAGAGGGGTGGAACCAGGTGGTGGCAAACGCCGATCCCACCGCCCACGCCGAGATCCTGGCCCTCCGGGAAGCGGCCCGCAGGGCCGGGTCCCACAACCTCTCCGGGTGCGTGCTCTACTCCAGCTGCGAGCCCTGCCCCATGTGTCTCGCCGCGGTCTATTGGGCCCGCATCCGGGAGATCCACTTCGCCGCGAGCAAGGAGGACGCCGCCGCCGCCGGCTTTGACGACTCCCGGATCCTGGAGGAGCTGGGGAAGGCGTGGGAGGGGCGGGAGGTCCGGGCCCACCAGGCCCTCGCCCCGGAGGGGCGGGAAGTACTGGGGGCATGGGCCGCCGATCCTCGGCGGGTGCGGTACTGAGGGAGCGGGTTCCCGGCCGGGACCCGCGGGCGGTGACAACGGGGGTGGTGGTCCGGCAGGCGGGCCGCAGCCCCCCTACCTCACCGCTTCGGCATCGGCCTCCGACTCCCAGAGCTCCAGCTCCTGCTCGTCCCTCCATCCTTTGAGGCGCTCCCTCCACCGCCGCCTCCGCACCAGGACGAGCTGAAGGGCTCCGGGACCCACGTCCACGCCGTACACCCACACATAGTGCACGTCCCCCAGCGTCTCCGGCCGGGGAATCCGCCACCGGGCGCCGTGCCAGGGGAATTCCACCCACTGCGCCCGGTCGAAGGCCTCCTGCTCCCAGGCCTGCTCCAGAAAGAAATCGTACTCCACCTGGAAGATCCCCGGGGCGACCTCCTCCCCGGACTGGTAGTAGAAGGGGTCGAAGTCGTCCCCCTGCGTCCGGTGGAAGGCCTCGTCCATGGCGTAGTCCACCCCCTCCAGGGCGTCCTCGCTGGCCAGGCTCTCCAGGTGGTGGCGAAGCTCGTGGGTCAGGGTTTCCCAGAGCTCCCCCTCCCAGTCAAACCCGTCCTCCAGCCGGGAGAGGGCCAGGAAGGACCCATGGAAGAGGACCACGACCGAGCGGAGGGTCTCGGGGCCGCTCCAGTCGGAGGGGTAGGCCTCGGTGAGGCATTGCCCCATCGTGTACACCTCCGGGAGGGTGGGGTGGGGGAGGGCTTCGGCCCGGACCGTCAGCCCGTCCACCCCCTCCCGGAACTCCCGGGGGATCTCCTGGAAGGCCTCGTGGGCCCGGCGGGAGAAGGCGTCAAGGTTCACCCTCGCCCCTCAGCGTCCTTCCCACCAGGAACCGGTTCGCGGCCAACAGCACCGCCAGAACGAGGGTCCACTGGATGAGGACGGTTCCGATGTTGTAGGCGGAGAAGGGCGTCAGGTTGGCGGCCCACCCCGCCCCCCGGGCCTGCCAGAACCACCAGACGATGAGGACCACCGACTCCACCACCACCAGGCGGATCGCCCAATCCCACCAGGCTCCGACGTGGATGTCGGAGTGGCCCGTGTTGATGAAGGTCTGGCGCCATTCCGCCACCCCGTAGCGCAGCACGGCGAC
>JBFYZD010000139.1:0-3744 GCA_041309685.1 Gemmatimonadales bacterium
CGATGATCCGGTTGATGGAGGCGGCCTCGAACCCCTTCTCGGCGAACTCCTCGGCGGCGGCCCGGAGGATGGCCTCCTGCTTGGCGAGATCCAGGTTGACGAATCGGTTTCGGACCATGGACCGGGAGGGGCAAGGGCTTCGGCTGAAGCGTTCGACCAATTGGTCCAACTGTTCGGTCTAATTTTGCCTTGCCTAAACCCCAGGTCAAGAGTCTTCTCCCCTGCCCCTTGGGGTGGGGAGTCTCCCGCGGGAGCTTCCGGATGAGGGGGGAGGGGACTCGCCTACCCTCGAGCCAGGATGAGACTGGACGCCTGCCGCCGCTCCGTGTTAGGCTCCCCCCCTGACGCGCACCCGACACCTGGGGAAGGAGAGCCGCCGTGCCCCTCCAGATCAAAGCCTTCGGCCTTTCCGTGGTGGGCAGGGTTCGCACCAAGAACGAAGACACCCTGGCGGTGGTGCCCTCCCGGGGGATCGTGGTGGTGGCGGACGGGATGGGTGGAGCCCCTGCCGGGGAGGTGGCCAGCGCCCTGGCGGTCCAGGAGGTGGTTCGGGGGCTGACGGCGGGGGAGGGGATGGTGGAAGCGGTTCGGCGCGCCAACCGCAGGATCCGGGACATGGTCGCAGGCCAGCCCGCCTGGGAAGGAATGGGCACGACGGTCACGGCGCTCCGGGTCCTGCCGGAAGAGGGGCGCTTCGAGGTGGGGCAGGTGGGTGATTCCAGGGCCTATCGGCTGCGAGGGGAGGAGTTCGGTCCCCTCACCCGGGACCACACCATGGTCCGGGATCTGATGGAGGCCGGAAAGCTCCCTCCCGGGGCCGAGCGGGGCCATCCCCTGAGCCATATCCTCTCCAGGGCGGTGGGAACGGAGGAGGATCTGGAGGTGGACCGGGTGAGTGGAGAGACGGCTCCGGGGGACCGGTTTCTCCTCTGCTCCGACGGCCTGGTGAAGGTCATGGAGGACGACGAGATCGAGGCCTGGATGCGGGGCGCCCGTGCCAACGCCCTGGACGCCACGGTCCGGGGGATCGTGGAGGAAGGGCTCCGCCGGGGAGCCCCCGACAACGTCACCGTCGCCCTCCTGGCGGTGGAGCCCCCCCTGCGAAGGCGGTGAGCGTCGGATCCTCCCTACCCCTGGAGGATCCGGTCCACGCCCGAGAGGTCCAGAGGGCCGCCCACCGGGAAGATGTCCGGCCAGCCGATGAGGGGCGTCTTGCGGCTCACCTGCCGCTCCAGAGCCCGAATGAGGTGGGCCTGGTAGACCTCCGGCATCTCCTTGCCCACCAACACCCTCAGCACGACGCTTCTCCGGCTCTCCTCGGCAGCCGGGTCCGTGTCCACCCCAGGGGAAACCGGAGGCTCCAGGGCGCCTGCGTGTTCCCGGGCCATCACCTCCGATGTGGTGAAACGGAAGACACTGGCCTCCCCTTGCTCCAACTCCGGGTGCCGTGAGAAGAAATACCCCCGCACCACCTCCTCCAGGGGCACCACGAGAGTCGTTCCCGGGAGGGTGAGGAAGGAGGGGGTCTCCTCCGCCAGGACCAGGTGGAAGAAGCGGGTCCTTTCCCACCCGGGGCGTCGGGCGGAGAGACCGACGGCGCACCCCTGAGGGGGCATCTCCGGTACGAAGGAGGGTCCCCATTCCTCGGCCACGTGAAGAGAGGGGAGGTGCCGGGAGATGAAGAGCTCCTGGAAGGCCCTCCGGTCCTCCCTCATCAGCCCGGACCAGGGGCGGAGCTGGATCCCGGAGGCCTCCAACCCCGGGAGGAGCTCTCCCTGCCAGCAGGAGTAGAGGCGGTCCATGACCCCCCGGACCCGAATGGAGAGGAGGTCCAGGATGAGGGAGGGATCTCCGCCTTCCCCGGCCCCGGCGGGGGAGAGGATCCGCCCCTTGATTCGGGCCACCTCCCCCCGGAAGAACCGGGTGAGTCCCCTGGCCAGCTCCGAGGCTGCTCCCAGCCGCTCCTGCAGGGGGCGGCCTCCATCCTCCACCACCCTGAGAGTCCGGGCCAGGGGTGCCAGCGCCTCCACCTCGGGCTCGAGGGTTCCTCCGGCTTCAGCTTCGCCGGTGAAGGGGGAGGCCAGGGCCGCCCCCTTCCCGGTCTTTCCGACCCGGTCCACCCACGGAAGCTGTCCCAGCAGGCGCCTGCGGGTGAGGAGGAGGAGGGTGCAGAGGAGCGCCGGGTGCCGGAGGTCTTCCCGGCCCACATCCTCCATGAGCCGATGCCAGGGGTACCACACCAGCTCCTGCCGGATGGCCGCCGCCTCCTGGTGGAGCTCCGGGTCGGGGACTGCCCAGATCTCCAGCATGGGGCGTCCCTCCTTGCCGTCGCTGGAGCCGAGGCGCAGGATCTCCAGGTCCCCCTTTCCCAGGAGGTCCGTGGAGAGGGCCCGGGCGGCATCCTCCCCGGATCCCCGGAAGGTGGGAATCCGGAGCTCGTTGCCCCTGGGCTGGAGCCCGATCCGCCCCTCCCTGAACACGGCCAGGGCCAGGGTCATGGCATAGGGGGAGAGGCCCCTGTCGGCCTGGCCTCCCTCCATGGCCAGGATGCGGTAGGCCCTCTGGAGGACGGTGAGCCCGTCGGGAAAGAGGTGGTGGCGGTCCCGAAGCTCCTGGCCGATGTCCCGGATCAGGGGACCTCCCTTGCGGCGTCTCCGGATCCGGAGCTCGTGGAAGACGGCCGACGATGATCCGGCCTGGACGGTGATGCGGTCGAAGTACAGGAAGAGGATGGCCTTGCGGAAGAGGGGGCTCCGGTGCACCCGCCCGAGCCGCTGGATATCCAGGGCGATCTGGGGCCGGAGCCGGGTGGGGTCGAGGACCTTCCGGATCTGAAGGGCCGCCTCGGAATCGGAGCGGAGCGTCTCGAAAACCCCGAAGCCGACGGCCGCGGAGGTGAGGCGGGTGCGGGAAGTGATCCCCTCGGAGTCGGGGCCTTCCCCGACGGTGACCACCAGGTCGGGTTCCTTCCCCTCCACCTGGCGGAGCTTGCAGGTCATCCCCCTGCTCCGGAGCGTGTGGTCCGGGGTGTCGAAATACGTCTCCCGGAGGACCCTGATCCGGGGAGGGCCGGCCGGGATCCCCAGGGGCCGGTCCCCGGAGGCCAGCTTCACCAGCAGCTCCGGGGAGGGCACGAAGAGGGTGAGCTCGGTCTCCTGGATCATGATCCGCCTCCCCCGGGCGGCGGGGCGGGGCGGTAGCGGGTGAGGCGTCCAGCCCCCTCCTTCCCCTCGTCCGCGATGAGAAGGGTCCCGTCGGGAAGAACGGCCAGCCCTTCCGGTTGGGGATGGTCCTTCCGGGAGAGGGACACCCCCCCCCGAAGCTGCCCGCCCGGACTCAGCTCCACCAGGGATTCCTCCTGTCCCGCCAGCACCAGGATGGCGCCGGTGGCGGGGTCGACCTCGATGGCCGAAGGGTGGAACTCCGATCCCAGGCCGCCGGCTTCCAGCTCCTTCCAGGGGAGGTACACCCGGGGCACCGGATACACCTCCTTCGAGTCCAGCCCCACGCTGAACACCACCAGGTGCTTCCGGAGGTTCCGTGCCCTGGCCTGCTTGCAGGGAATCAGGAGCGCCCGTTCCTGGGGGTCATAGGCCAACCCCTCCACCTCGCAGCCCCGGCCGAGTCCCGTCCGGTGGATCCGGTAGCTCATGGCCGATCCCGGGGGGCCTTCCTCCATTTCCAGGAGCTCGCCTCCGGAGGTGACCAGGAAGATCCGGTCCTCGGCGACGGCGATCCCTTCAT
>JBFYZD010000140.1:0-13195 GCA_041309685.1 Gemmatimonadales bacterium
TTCAGCTGAAACGCAGTACCTTCCCCTTGCCCTTCCTGTATGTCATGCGTGAGCCCTCCGGATGGTCGCCCTCGAAATCCCCCGGCATCTCACAGGTCCGTCGAAAGCGTTCGGTAGCGTCCGGGATGCTCCTTTCCCTTCCTCGCGGGGCGCACGGGCGGGAGAACGATGCGCACAAGGTAGCCGAGCGGCCGGGCGACGCGGGCGAGAGCCGCCACCTCCACAGCAGGTCCCCCACCGAATCGGCGACCACGGCCTCCCCGAGCTCTTCCGCCCGTTCCTCGGCCGAGTAGCCCGGGCCAGTGAGGGGGGTGACACCGGTCACGACTTCCCCTTCACCGAGCTCCTCCAGGAGAGCCATGTGCTCGTCGTCCGGTCGCTCGGACAAGCCGAGGGCCTTCTGGATCTCGGCCTTCGTCTTCGGCATCGCTACCTCCGCCCTTCTCACCCCCGCGGCTCCTCGATTTCAGCTCGTAGATCGGGATTCCCGTCATCGCGATCAGATGGCGGCTCTGTCGGCCGTGCACCTCCAGGTCGAGCAGCATCTCGATGATCCTGGCCACCGCGTCCTGCTTCCCGGCCTTCCTCAGCGCGAGCATCTCCTCTACATGAAGCCAGGTACCGGAGCAACCCGCTCTCGCCCAGACACGCTCGCCCGCCGCCGGGAGCCGGAGCTCCCTGCCGGGGAGGCCGAGAGTAACTGAGAGGTCGTGGTCCGGAGGGGCAGCCGAAGAGCCGGATGGGACGGACATCACCCCCACATGTTTCTGAAACGCTTTTCTGAAACCGCACCGCGGATGAGCGAGGACTTCTTCGTCTCCGGCCAAGCAGGGGGTTCCGTGATGTATTATAATAGAGTCCGTGATAAACTCATTCGCTGATCGGGCCACGGAAGACCTGTTTCTCGGTCTGGACAGCCGCCGAGCGCGGGGTGCTTGCCCACAGGCGCTGTGGCCGGTGGTTCGGCGCAAACTGGATCAGCTGAACCGGGTGAGAGACCTTCCCGAGTTGAGCATCCCGCCCGGCAATCGGCTGGAGAGGTTGCGGGGCGACCGGGAGGGTCAACATAGCATACGGATCAATGAGCAGTACCGAATCTGTTTTCGGTGGGAGGAGAGCAATGCCTACGAAGTCGAAGTCAAAGACTATCACTAGATGCTCGGGGAAAAGGCCGCTCGTGGAGCGACGCCTACCTACCCATCGGCCACCTACGCATCCCGGCGAGATGCTGCTTGAGGAGTTCCTGAAGCCTCTGGGAATCACGCAATCCTCTTTCGCGCTTCGGCTCGGAGTGTCTTTCCCGCGTTTGAACGAGGTGATCAACGGGAAGCGGAGCGTAACACCAGACACTGCCCTTCGGTTGGCACGAGTGACCGGGATGAGTGCGGACTTCTGGCTGGGGCTTCAGCAGGATTGGGACTTGTGGCACGCGCTAAGATCAGAGAGCGCCAAGGACATCGCTTCCCTCGAGCCACTGAAGAACGCGAGCTGATGGCGCCCCTGTGTCAGGACAGTTGTCGCATGGTTTGATCCTGCTTCCTCACCCCTATGGGCCTTGTTGGCCGGTTGGTGCTGGGGGTTGAGGCGAACCTCTTCCACGGGGGACCAGTCCCGGATGGAGCCGGACCAGCGACCGGGATTTCTGCTGCGAGCCTCCTCATAGACCTTCTGCCGGTTGGCCAGGATCGCTTCCTCACCAAGCGAGGCCGAGTGTTCCAGCCCAAGCGGCTCGGCGCCCTGGTGCGCGGCTACGTCGAGCGGGCGGGACTCGGCAAGACGGGCTCGTGCCACCTGTTCCGCCACACCATGGCCACCCTGATGCTCGAGGGCGGCGCCGACATCCGCCACATCCAGGCGATCCTCGGCAACGCCGGGCTGTCCACCACGGCCGTCCACACGCGCGTGAGCATCCACCAACTGCAGGAGGTCCACCGGCGGACGCATCGATCGTGGGCGGTACCGGGGGGTCCCTCGCCAACTTCCTCGGCCGCACCTCCCAGGAGTGGTTGGCCTAGGCGAGCGGCCTGGCGGAAGGCCCGATCATGACCTGCCCGCCCGCGGCGCCGGCCTCCGTCGGTGCCGTCCTGCGTGCAAGGAGGACTTGGGGCCGCACCCCTACCAGCCCAGGTCGGTCCAGATCAGGATCAGGCCGCACGACTCGTAACGGGTTCGTCCACCGCTCACCCTGCCACCCGCCGGCCAGATCTGAGAGATCACGTTTGCGGTACGAAGCTCCTGAGGAACCTCCGACAGGTCCCGGTAGATCTCGATCCCCCGGATCCAGTCGATCTTCAATCGCTCGTTGATGGGCCCCGAACCCGTCGGCCCGAATAAACTCGGCCTGCCGGACGTTGGCAGACGGAGGTCCGGGGCCGTGCCCACGGGCTCCCCGACGGGGAAATGATCTCGAAACATGATGAAGCACTTGGCGCCGTACATCGAGTACACCTTCACCGGACCCATCCCCTCGAAGACCACCACACCGGGAATCCCGTGGAAGGCATCGCTCACCAGCACCGGGTTCCGCGCCCGGATGCTGTCCACGGTGAGGAAGACACCCTTTCCGAGTGCCATCCGCCGCTCGAAGCCAGAGCGCCCCGGTTCGTCCCGGCCGCGGGCCACAACCTCCAGGGGAGGCATGGGGATAGCCTGTACCGCCATGCGAACAACCACGGACAGGGTTTCGTCGCTCCTCAGATCCAGCGGGTCGGAAAGGTGCTCGGAATAGCCCAGCCGAGTGGCCCGCAAGCGGTAGCTGCCCGCCTCCACGTCGAGAAGAAAGAACCCCGTTCTGTCCGATTCGGCCGCCCGCACCGTGGCCCCCCCCTCGCCGAGGAGTGCCACGTACGTGAAGGGGAGTGGATCTCCGGTGCTCTGGTCCACCACCCTGCCCACCACCCGCTGGGCCTGGAGGGTGCTGACGGATCCAAGGCCCACCAGCACCCCGAGCCAGGGAATAAGCCGCCAGCGGCGGCCGGCACCTGGCCCGGGGATGGTGGTCCGCCTCGTTCCCACGGGGCCTTCGCGGCGGGGGACCAAGATTCCTCTCAGAGGGATAGGCATTCTGAGGGCCCTACGAGCCCTTGAGGCATCTTGGGAAATGTGGGCGAGGCGGGCGGGAGGGGTCAAGAAGGGCAGGTGGAGTGGGACTTATCGGTGTGGTGGTGGCGGACAAAGGGAAGCCGGACGCGCCTCCGGCGGGGCCGGAGCGGGATGGAGTTCAGGTGCCCCATCTCTGATCGAAGTCGTCATCAGGCACGGGTTCCGGCTCGGCGGGATCGAACCCGGGGGACTGGTCGAGGTCGATGGGAAGAGGGCCGGCGAGGACGGGAGGGGCGCGCGGAGCGAGAGGGCGGAAGAGCGCCGCGCCGGTCGGGCGGGTCCCTTTCGGGTACCCGATCCCAACCGGCGCGTAACCCCACGGAGTCATCAAGGAACCACGGCGCGGTAGCGTACGGTCGTCGGCTGTCCTGCTTGGCCCGGGGGCCGATGCGACCCTGCCTCCCACGCTACTCCGAAGTATCGGCAGGAGTGGACCAAGCTTTAGCCCTTCCCTATGGGGGTTCAGGGTGAGGGGGGTGTCGGGGGAGGCCAGGTCCCAGGTGCGCACCGTTCCGTCGGCCGCCCCCCGGCCACCCGCTGCCCCCTCGAGTCCAGAGCGAAGTCCCGCACCGCCTGGTAGAGGTAGGTCCTGGGCGGGATCAGTTCACCGTCCGGGGCCGGCGCCACCGGGCACGGAAGGAGAACGAGAAGGGGTCTTCTCGCGGTGCGGGGTCTCCATCGGGATGGCCGGGGAATCGCTCAGGGAGAGGAAATGCCCCGCTGAAGCTCCAGGATCCATCCGGGGGTCTGTTCCAGGTACTCCGCCAGGAGCCGTTCCCGGGCGAAGTGGTACCGGGAAAGGAGGCCCTGGAACACGGCGGTGAGGAGGATCACACCGCCGTAGGCCAGCACGGTCACCTGGGTAACCATCTCCCGGGAGATCCCCACCATCTCCTCAAGCTGCACCATCTCGGGATCGGGATGGGCCAGGGTCCGGTGGAGGCTCCAGAGGCAGTAGGCCGTGATCACCCCCATGAGGCTGATCTGGTTCCACCCCAGGATCCTGGCGCCGCGGGGGTCCAGGGCCCTGAGGAGGCCCCGGCCCCGCAGCTCGTTCCAACCCAAGGCCAGGAGGAGCACACCTACCGCCATCCCCACGGGACTGAAGAGCCCGAAGAGGACCGAGAGCGCCCCGAACACCAGGAGTGTCCACCCGTTGAAGGCCGCGACCCTCCCGGCCTTGAGGATCGTCGCCGCCCTGCGCCCGGCCCCGGCCAGCTCCTCCTTCTGCTCCGGAGTCAGCGGATCGGGTTGGATCACGTCCCCGGCTCTTCCTCCGCCAGCCAGTGGATGAACCACTGGCGCAGCCGCCCCAGCCGGTCCACCAGGAGCCAGGGCTCCCCGGTGCGGGAGAGGTCGTGGTTGGAGCGGGGGTAGCGCACGAACTCCACCGGCACGCCCCGCTTCCGTAGCGACATGAACCACTGCTCCGCGTCGGTCATGGGGGTGCGGTGGTCCTCCTCGGACTGCACCATGAGGGTGGGCGTGGTGACATTGGCCACGTACTTGATGGGGGAGAGGTCCCAGTAGAGCTCCGGGTTGTCCCAGGGCTTACCGTAGAACTCGAACTCGGTGAGGCTCTGGGCCTCCGACGTGCCGTACCAGGAGAACCAGTTGCTGATCATGCGGTCGGTCTGGGCGGCCCGGAAGCGGTTCGTCTTCGTGGTGATCCAGGCGGTCATGAATCCGCCGTAGCTCCCCCCCGTCACCCCCAGCCGCTGCGGGTCCACGTCGGGGCGCTGGATGGCGAGGTCCACTGCTTTCATGAGGTCCTCGTAATCTTCCATCCCCCACCGCCCCCGGGTGGAGTAGGTGAACTCCGCGCCGTAGCCGCTGGAGCCGCGGGGGTTGGTGAAGAGGACGAACATCCCGGCACCGGTGAGGTTGTGGAACTCGTCGAACCACCCCTCCCCGTAGGCGGAGTGGGGGCCGCCGTGGATGTAGAGGACCAGGGGGTACTTCTTCCCGGGCTCGTAGCCGTGGGGGAACTGGAGCCAGGCCTCGATCTCCAGGCCGCCCACCGACTCGTAGGTGAAGCGCTCGGCGCCAGGCCAGGCGATCTCGGCGTTCAGGGCGTCGTTGAATCCCGTGAGCTTCCTCTCGTTCCTCCCGTCGATGTCGGCGATGAAGAGCTCGGTCGGTCTGTCGACGGAGGTCGCGACGAAGGCGACCCGGCGGTAGGTGTCGTCAAAGGAGACCCCGCGTATCTGGCGTCTTCCGGCGATGACCTCCCTCATCTCGCCGGTGCGCGGGTTCAGGTGGAAGAGGGCGCTGCTCCCGCCGATGGAGGCGCTCATGGCCATCATCCCGTCGGGCATCCACTCCACGCTCCCCGGCTCGTACCGCCAGTCACCCAGCACGTTCCGGGGCTCCCCGCCCTGGGCGTCCACCACCCAGATCCGGCTGTTGGAGCTCCGGTCGGGGCTCGAGACGAAGGCGATCTGCCGGGAGTCCGGGGACCAGAGGATGGTGCGCTCCGATCCGTCCTGCGTGGTGAGGCGGCGGGGCTCCCCTCCCCCGGCGGGGATCAGGAAGATGTCCGAGTCGTTCCTGGGCGCCTCGTCCCGGGCGGCGTCGTAGGGGAGCCGGGCCAGGGAGTCCTGCTCGGTCTGGATCACCGAGTCGCTACGGAAGAGGGGATCGGCCGTGAAGGCGATCCAGCGCCCGTCGGGGGAGACGACGGCGCCCCGGTGGGAGTACTCGGCGTCGGTGAGCTTGATCTTCGTGGTATCCCCGTCGAGCTGCTTCCAGATCTGAGCGGCGGTCCAGGTCCGGGGCTCCCTCCGGTTGGGCGTGAACCCCCTCCCGTTGGCTTTGTAGGGGAAGTCCACGATGTGGCGGCCGTCGAAGCGTTGGGGGTTCACGGGCTCGGTGAAGGCCCCCAGCGGTGGGCGGGCCATGGGTTGCATGCGGGCGAAGGGGTCGTCCCGGGAGGGCGTGGCCTGCTCGCGCGCCGGCGCGGGCTCCTCCGGCGGGCCGAACGGGCCGCCGCTACCGCTGCCGCCCTCCGTCCACACCACAAAGGAGCCGTCGGCGGGCTCGGAACCCCGCTGCCCCTCCTCCATCTGGAAGGCCTCCCCCATCCGGGTCCCGTCCATGCGCAGGACCCAGGTACTCCCCTCCCCACCCTCCCGGCGAGAGGTGAAGAAGAGATGGGTTCCGTCCTCGGACCACCGGGGGCCGGAGCTCTCCGTGCCCGGCGAGGTCAGGCGGACGGGCTCCCCGCCGGCGGTGGCGACCATCCACACCTCGGAGTGGCGGGCGTTGCCGGCCACGTTCACCGTGGTCACGGTGAAGGCCACGTACCGGCCGTCGGGGGACATGGCCGGGGAGGACAGGTTGGTGACCCGGTACCAGTCCTCGGGGGTGAAGGCCCGGCCCTGGGCCCGAGGAGTCTCCTGGGCCCCGACGGCGGCGACGAGGAGGAGGAGGGCGGCGAACGCGGGGGCGGTGCGGGGCATGAAGGGAGCTCCGGAAGACGGTGCCGGGGAGTGCGGTTCCTCCGCGGGAACGGGGGACGTTACGCCGTGGCGGGAGGCGGCGTCAACGAGGGCGGACCGGGAGCGGGTCCCTCGGGGGATGACCCCGTGCCCCCCACGAGCCGGCTGCGCGCCGTCCCCGGCAACGGGGGGCGGGACCTGCCCCGTCAGGGTCACCACCGACGTGCTCGTCGCTCCTCCGGAACCACCCTGCTCCGGCGGGGTTGGACAAAAAAGCCCCCCCCTGGCCGTCCGAACCCAGAACCCCAGGGCGCGTGCGCCCCCCCACATGGAGGAACCGCATGGTCATCTCATGGTCGGCCTCGAGGCTCGCGACCTTGGTTGCAGGGGCCCTGGTGGGCGGTTGCACCGGGGGGCAGGACCCCGAGAGCGCTTCCACCCCTCCCCCTCGACCGGCGCACCTGGAGGAGTGGCGTGACCCCTTCACGGGGATGGAGTTCGTGTTCCTGAGCGGGGGCTGCTACGAGATGGGGCTTCCTGCCCACGGGACGCAACCTCGGAGGGGGGCGGATCTCCTTCACGAGGTCTGCGTGAGCGGCGTGTGGGTCGGGAGGACCGAGGTGACCAGGGGCCAGTTCGAGAGGTTCGTCCAGGAGACCGGGTACCGCACGCAGGCGGAGGCCGAGGGCTTCTCCTGGTTCTGGAGCGGCAGGGAATGGGAAGAGGGGTACGGAATGGACTGGAGGAATCCGGGGTTCCCCCAGGCTGCCGATCATCCGGTGGTCCACGTCTCCTGGCACGATGCCCGGAGGATGGCCGCCTGGCTCTCCACGAAGGGACAGGGCCGCTTCCGGCTGCTGACGGAGGCCGAATGGGAATACACCTGCCGGGCCGGGGGGGGTTCCTTCCCGCCCTGGGGGGACGATCCCGCAGCCGCCTGCCTCTTCGCCAACATCGCGGACCATTCCGCGGGTCGTGCCTTCCCCGGGCGGCCGACGGAGGCGTGTGATGATGGGTTCGCGAACACCGCGCCCGTCGGGAGCTTTCCGGGCAACGCCTTCGGGGCGCGCGACCTCCTCGGGAACGTCTGGGAATGGACCCAGGACCGGTTTTCCGAGAGCGCCTACCAACACCACGGGCGTGAGGACCCCGTGTACCTGGGAGGTGGTTGGCTCTCACGGCTGCGGTTGCTCTTCCTGGAAGACGGGAATCCCGCTTCGTACCGGGTCCTTCGGGGTGCAAGCTGGATCTACGACGTGTCCGACGCGCACATGCATTGCTCAGCGCGGCGCGGATTGCGGCCGGACTACCGAAGCTGGGGACTCGGCTTCCGCCTCGCCAGGGAACCAGCCCTCTGAGCCCGCCGCCCCGGGGCGCATCCCCGGGAACACCTCGCGTCCGATGTCGCTGCAGGAGCTGTCTCCGTCTTGAGGCGGCGGCTCAGCGCCAGCATGGCGGGCGCGAGATCGACAAGGGTGCAGGCCAGCGTCGCCTTGAGGTGGGCGGCGTTGTGACCTCCGCCGCTCCCGAGGTCGAGCAGGGTTCGGGGTGGCCTCTGGCAGTGGGTCTCGAAGAGCCGCCGGTAGAAGGCGGCCTCCCCGGCGTAGTCGCCTACCGGGGTCAGCAGGGGGTACCAGTCCGCCAGGTCGCGGTACAGCCTGGGCTGTGCCTCGGAAGAGCCCCGCGCCGACCTGGCGGTCACTGGGGTCTGCCCCGCCTGCCGGCTTTCCCTGGCCCGGGTGGGGGCAGAGCGGCGGCCGTGACCCGGATGAGCTCTCGGAGGCGTTCCCCATCCTCGATCTCCTCCGAGCCGATGACCATCGACGGCTTGGCCCCCGGATAGGCTTCGCCCTCCACATAGCGTTCCCCGACCAGCGCTCTTCCCGCGGGCGTGATCTTCACGAATATCTGGTCGTCGCACACGAGAGCGACGACCTTCTCCTCGCAGTAGAGCGCGTACTCGCCGAACATCTTGCGCGCTCGGACCCGAGGCAGGCTCGCGAGCTGATCGAGGAGGAAGTCGATCGTGCCCTGGCTGGTCGCCATCGGTCCTCGTATCAGGGGGAGATGGGGTGCGGTGTGCCGACACTGTTGTGGTCGTCGCCGGAGTCCACCGAAGCGCCGACAATGACGACGGCACCGAGAACCCCTGCGGCAATCAGACCCGCGGTCGAGATGGGGCGAGGCGGCTTCCAGGCACCGCCGGTGACGCCCTGCAACGCCTCCTCGCTCAGCTCTTCCTGCCGTTCCGCCAACCACGCACCCAGCTCGTCGACGGAGAACGCCATTCCCTCCCTGGCAGCCATCTCGACGATCACGGGCCACACGGCCGAGCGGACGGCTCCGGCAACGGCCGTTTGATAGGTGCGGGCCAGCTCCTGGTCGCGACTGAGTCGTTCGAAGAACAGGGTTGGGGTCGAGTCGGTCATGGATGGCTCTCCTCGGGGGTGGGGGACGGACATCGAACCTCGGACAGGCTCTGGCGGGCCGCGAGGCTAGAATAGAAGAATAGCACATGCGGCGCCCCGCGGCCCGGCCTCTCGTGCAGACCCGTGGGGCGTGATGGTCCAGCTTTGGATAGCTTCCCGGAGACAGGGGGGGAACGTGGCCACCGAAATCCCCGACACCCCGGCTTCAGAGCCTCGAATCCAGGAGCGCGTCGTCCTGGCGCCCTGCACCCACCATCCGCTCCAGGACGGCGAGAGGCTCCTGGTGCGCGCGGGGGTGGGGACACGCCTGCGGGTTTCCGGGCGCGTGGCCCACCTCCTCGCTCGCTGCACCACCCTTCGGACCGTGGAGGAGCACGCCCGGGTCGCCGCTGCCGAGCTCCCCTTCCTCTTTCCGGCCCCCGCCGAGGCGTGCGACCTCCTCCTGTCGCTTCGGGAGGCGGGGCTCTTCATCTCGTCCCGGGAGCTCGGGCGGGCGGTGACGGGGGCGCCTGATCCCACCCCCGGCTCCGCGTCCGTGACCGTGTGCTTGGTCACCCGCGACCGGCCGGACCTGTTGGAGCGGGCCGTCGAGTCGGCCCTGACCGGAGAGCCGACGGTGGGCGATCCCCAATTCTGGGTCGTCGACGACTCCCGGGATGCCCCCAACGCCGCGCGGAACCGCACGGTGACCCGGGATGCGGCGGCGCGCCACGGCGCCTCCCTCCGCTACTTCGGCCTGGAGGAGCAGGAGGAGACCGTGGCCCGTCTCTCCGGGGCTCTGCCCCGGCATCGAGCGGCCATCGAGTTCCTGCTCGGCCGGCGCCGCGCCGAGGTCGTCTCCCATGGGCGAGCGTTCAACTTCGCCCTCCTCCTGTCCTTCGGCGGGACCCTCGTCCAGGTGGACGACGACATCGTCTGCCGCGGATGTCCGCCCCCCATCCCCACCTCCGGGATCCTGAAGTGGGGCCCGCAGGGGCGGAAGGCCGCGTTCTTCCCGAGCGAGGAAGAGCGGGCGGGGCACTGCACCGGGGTGCGCGCGAACCCGGTGGCGCCGATGGGCGCTTCCGTGGGCGAGAGGCTGGCCACCGTGGCCGGGGAGCTCCGGCGGCGGGAAGGGCTCGACCTGTGCTTCGATGGGATCACGACCGACGATGCCCAGGCCCTGCTGGGCGGGCGAGGGCGAGTCGCGGTCTCCGCCTGTGGGCTCTACGGGGATCCCGGCACGGCTTCCTCCTCATGGATGTTCGGTCTGGACGGGGGTTCCCGGCACCGCCTCGCGGGGGACCCGGACCGCTACGCGGCCGCCCTCCGGCACCGCAACAGCTGGCTCGGGACCGACAGCCACCTCTTCGCGCGACGGCACGGGCTCCTCTCGCCGCTACGGGCCATGGACCATCGGACCCCCCTGCCCCCCCACTTCCCGATCCTCCGCGGCGAGGACTACCTCCTCGGCAGCCTGCTCCCCCTGGTCGATCGCGATGCCTGGTTCCTGGAGTTTCCCTGGGCGGTGCCGCATCTCCCCGGGCCGCGCCGACAGTGGCCTGCCGATCTGCTTGAACGCCCCGAGACCATCAGCTTCGCCCGCCTGACCGGTCTGCTGTGGGAGGAGCGCCTGTCCTCGCCGTTGTCCACTGACGTCGGACACCGCCTGGGGTTGCTGGGGAGGCAGATCCGCGACGCGGGCGAGGCCGACCCCGGGGCCATGGAGGAGGCGATGTCGTACGGCATCCGTCGGCTGCGGTCGGGATTCCTCCGGACGCTGGAGCGGCAGCTCCGCTCCGGGGAGGACCTGCCGCCGTGGTACCAGAGGGATCTGCTCCGCCTCCTGGAGGTCAACCGGGTGGCCCTGGAGGATTCCCGGCCCCCCGTCCCCGCGGAGATGGCCGAACCGGGAGCGGACCCCGTGGCATGGACCCTGGAGCTGTGGCGCGAATACGGAGCGGCGCTCCAGGCGTGGCCGGAGATCCTCGCGGCCCATGCCGAGACGGCCTCCGCCGGGTGAGGACGGTCCCCGTGGTCAGGGGTGTGACCGGGGGGTGACAGGGGGACGGCTCCCCCCGTAGACTCGGTGGTCGCCCGCGAGGGCGTGTCTCCTCTTCGACCCCGTGGGGGTGCCATGGTGTGCATGATCCGTAGAGCGCGTTGGTCGTGGGTCCGGCGGGGCCTCGCCTCCGTTGTGCTCCTGGGGAGCCTGCTTCTCCCACTGTCCCTGGCGGCCCAGGCTGTCGTCCGGGGCGGAGCGGAGCGGGAGAGTCAGGACCTCCCCGCCCGCCTCCAGGCCGTGGTGGACGCCTTCCATGCCGGGGGCTCGTTCCCTGGTGTGAGCGCCGCCCTCTCCCTTCCGGACGGACGGATCCTCACGGTGGTGGCCGGCGAGGCCGACACGGTACGCCACCTCCCCATGACCCCGGACGCCCGCATGCTCCAGGGGAGCGTGGGGAAGACCTATTTCGCGGCGCTGGCCATGCGGCTGGTGGGGGAGGGGAGGCTGGACCTGGCCGCCCCTGTCTCTCGTTACCTCGGGCGCCACTTCTGGTTTCCCCGCATCCCCAACGCCGCCTCCATCACCGTCCGGCACCTCATGACCCACACCAGCGGGGTGATGCGCTACGAGTTCAAGGAGGCGTTCACCGTCGACCTCACCGCCCAGCCCGACAAACATTGGCGGCCGGAGGACCTCCTGGCCTACGTCCTGGACGAAGCCCCTTCCTTCGCCGCGGGAGAGGGGTGGGAATACTCCGACACCAACTTCATCCTGTTGGGGATGATCCTGGAGGAGATCACCGGGCGGTCCTGCTACGACCTGATCCGGGAGGCGTTCCTGGGCCCGCTGGGGCTCGGGAACACCATCCCGTCGGAATCCCGGAGCATCCCCGGCCTGGTCATGGGGTACGCCGGCCCCGGGAACCCCTTCGGAGGGACGGACCAGGTTCTCCTCCCCGACGGACGCTTCGTCATCAACCCCCAGTTCGAGTGGGCGGGCGGGGGCTTCGCGTCCAGCGCCGCCGACCTGGCGCGCTGGGCCCGCGCCCTCTACACGGGGAAGGCCTTCGATCCCTCCCTCCTCCCGGCCATGCTGGAGGGGGTGCCGGCCCAGTTGGGCGCCGGGAGCCGGTACGGCCTGGGGGTCATCCTCACCGATACTCCGGCGGGCCCCAGCCAGGGGCACAGCGGGTTCTTCCCGGGCTATCTGACGGAGATGGCCTACTTCCCCGAGCTCGACGTGGCCGGGGCGATCATGGTGAACACGAGCGTGGGCCGGGCGCTGGGACGATCCCCCAAGGGGGTCCTGGTGGAGCTGGCGCAGGTGGCGGGGAGGTAGGGGCGGCACCCTGGCCTCCGGGCCCCGGGGTTTGCACTATTCCCGCTTCAGTTCGTCCGGCGATACCCTTCACCTGAACGCGAAGGAACCTCCATGCGTGCGGTCCGTCTCCTCCTCTCCCTTCTCGTCCTCCTCGTCGGCTTTCCGGCCTCCGGGCAGCTCCACCCCCAATCCATCCCCACCCCCGAGTCCGTCCTGGGCTATGCTCCCGGAGCCGACTTCCACCTGGCCAGCTACGAGGAGGCCCTCACCTACTTCCAGCGCCTGGACGCAGCCTCGGACCGCGTGCGGCTGGTGGAGGTGGGCAGGACCAGCGAAGGGCGGCCCTGGTACCTGGCGCTGATCTCGTCGGCGGAGAACCTCCGCGACGTGGAGCGCTACCGGGAGATCGCCCATCGCCTCGCCTATCCCGGGGACATGACGGAGGCGGAGGCCCGGCGGCTGGCCCGGGAGGGGAAGGCCATCGTGCACGTGGACGGCGGGCTCCACTCCTCGGAGGTGGCGGGGCACCAGCACACCATCCAGCTGGCCTACGACCTGGTCACGGGGGACGACGACCCGGAGATGGCCGCCGTCCTGGAGAACGTGATCCTCATCCTCTGGTTCAGCATGAACCCCGACGGCCAGACCATGGTGGCGGACTGGTACGCCTCCAACCTGGGGACGCCTTACGAGGTGTCCTCCATGCCCTGGCTCTACCAGAAGTACATCGGCCACGACAACAACCGGGACGGGTACATGATCAACCAGATCGAGTCCCGGGTGGTGACGCGGGTGGTGCGGGAGTGGGAGCCCCAGATCCTCTACAACCACCACCAGACGGCCCCCTTTCCGGCCCGCATCTGGATTCCCCCCTTCGCCGAGCCCATCAGCCCCAACGTTCACCCCCTCATGTGGCGCAC
>JBFYZD010000141.1:0-12967 GCA_041309685.1 Gemmatimonadales bacterium
AGCACCCAGCTGGAGGTCAGCGACGCGGCCCTCCTCCTGGACCAGGCCCGGGTGAACGAGGTCCAGGCTCTCTACGACTACGTGCAGGTCCTTGCCCAGATGGAGCGCCTCAGCGGCGGGAGAATGGACCTGATGGGAGGAGACACCCAATGAAGGGGGCATTCTCGGTGAAACGTATCGTCATCGGCATTCTCATCCTGGCCGTCTCAGCCGTCGTTGTGGTCCGCGTCATCCAGGCTTCCGCCCCGGTGGAGCCCACCCCCGACGTGGACGAGATCCGCCGGCAGAGCGGAATCCCGGTGGAAGTCCTGGAGGTCGCCGCCTCTCCCCTGGAAGCCAGGCGCTCCTTCACCGGCGCGGTGCGGGGGATACGGGGCGCGACGGTCCTGGCCCGGACCGGCGACGAGATCCTGGAGATTCCCGTCCGGGTGGGACAGCGGGTGCAGGAAGGGGACGTGGTGGTGCGGCAGTCCAGCCTGGGCTCCATGGCCTCGGTGCGGCAGGCCGAGACCGCCTTCGAGCAGGCCCAGCGCACCGTGGACCGTCTCCGGCCCCTCCACGAGCAGGGCGCCGTGAGCGACCAGGATTGGGACAACGCCCTCACCGCCCTCCGGATGACGGAAGTGAACCTGGAGGCGGCCCGGCGGAGCATCATCCTGACCTCCCCGATCGCCGGGGTCGTCACCGACGTCCTGGTGACCCAGGGGAGCTTCCCGGGAAACGGGGATCCCCTGGTTCGCATCTCGGATCTCTCCCAGCTCCAGGTCCTCCTGCAGGTGAGCCCCGAGCAGCGGAGGGAGCTGGCGCTGGGGCAGCCGGCCTTCCTGGCGGCGGGTGAGGTCCAGGGCCGGGTGACCCGCATCGGCCTCCAGGCCGACCCCGACACCCGCCTGGTGGAGGTGGAGTTGACCTTCCCCGGAGGAGCGGGAAGCCAGGCCGGCGGAATCCTCCCCGGCACGCTGGCCACCCTGGAGATCGTGGTGGGAACTCGCGGGGAAGCGCTCCAGGTTCCCCTGGGGGCCCTCCATGGGGAGGCCGTCTGGGTGGTGGATGGGGAGGGTCTCGCCCACCACCGGCCGGTGCGGGTCGGACTCCGGGCCCGGGACCGGGTGGAGGTGGTGGAGGGCCTCGACCCCGGGGACCGGGTGGTGACGGCGGGAGCCTCCCTCCTCTCGGAGGGGGTACGGGTACGGGTCGTGGGCAGCTGAGGAAGGAGACACAGCGATGTTCCGCTTCTTCGCGCGCCTCGCCGTCCGCCGCCCCGTCCTCACCACCATGCTGGTGGTGATCCTGGTCTTCCTGGGGGGCTTCTCCTACTTCAACCTGGGGGTGGACCTGACCCCCGAGATCGAATTCCCCGTCGTCACCGTGACCACGGTCTACCCGGGGGCCGGGCCCGAGGACGTGGAGCTCCAGGTCACCGAGCCCATCGAGGACGCCATCTCCACCCTGGCGGACCTGGAGACGCTGACCTCCTATTCCCGGGAGAACGTATCCATCGTGGTCATCGAATTCGACTACGACGTGGACGCGGACCTGGCAGCCATCGACGTGAAGGACAAGGTGGACGCCATCCGCGCCGCCCTCCCCGCCGACGCCGAGCCGCCCACCATCCAGAAGCTGGACATCCGGGCTATGCCCGTGGTGGAGCTGGCTCTCTCCGGTTCCCAGTCCCTGGACGCCCTGTACGACTTCGCCGACCAGATTCTGGCCGAGGCCCTCTCCCGGGTCACCGGGGTGGCCAGCATCACCATCACCGGAGGCCGGAAAAGGGAGGTCCAGGTCCGGGTGCACCCCGACCGTCTGCGAGCCTACGGCCTCTCCATCAACGACGTCGCCCAGCGGGTGGGGGCGGAGAACCTGAACGTCCCGGCGGGGAGGGTGAACGAGCCCGAGGCGGAGTTTTCCGTGCGGGTCATGGGAGAGTATGCCTCCCTGGAGGAGATCGCCGACCTTCCCCTCTTCCCTCCCCAGGGAGGCCGGATTCGCCTGGCCGACGTGGCCACGGTGGCCATGGGCTTCGCCGACGGCCGGGAACTGGCCCGGTACCAGGGCCAACCCTCGGTGAACCTCTCCATCCAGAAGCGATCCGACGCCAACACCGTGGCGACCGCCGCCGGGGTCTTCGAGGTGCTGGAGAACCTCCAGGCCCAGGTACCGCCGGGCGCCAGCCTGGTGGTGGCCTCGGACCGGAGCGAGTTCATCCGGGACGCCATCCAGGACATCGTGAAAAGCATGCTCATCGGGATCGCCCTCACCGTGGGCGTCCTCTTCCTCTTCCTCCACTCCTGGCGGGGGACCGTCATCGCCGCCCTGGCCATGCCCGCCACCATCGCGGCCACCTTCCTGGCCCTGGATCAGATGGGGTTCACGATCAATGTCATGACGCTGATGGCGCTGGGGATCACCGTCGGCATTCTGGTCACCAACACCATCGTGGTGCTGGAGAACATCTACCGGTACCTCGACCAGGGCGCGGACCCCAAGACGGCGGCGGAAGAGGGGACCACCGAGGTGGCCATCGCCGTGGCGGCCTCGGCCCTGACCAACGTGGTGGTCTTCACTCCCATCGCCTTCATGAAGGGGATCATCGGGCAGTTCTTCTTCGCGTTCGGCCTCACGGTGGTCTTCGCAACCATCATGTCGGTCTTCATCTCCTTCACCCTCGCCCCCATGCTGGCGGCCCGGATTCTCCGGACGCAGGAGACCCGGCTGGTGGAGGAGGGGTGGCTGGGGTTCTTCTGGAAGCGCTTCGACGCCGGCTACACCGGTCTTGAGACCGACTATCGGAGAGTCCTGGGTTGGACCCTCCTGCGGCCCCGGAACGGGTGGGCCGTCATCGGAGGAACCGTCCTCCTCCTGATCCTGGCCATGGTGGTCCAGGCCCGGTTCGTCGGCGGCGAGTTCATGCCGCCCCAGGACGAGGGGAGGGTCCAGGTGGCGCTGGAGCTTCCTCCCGGCACACCCCTGGAGCGGATGGAGAGGACCGTGAGCCGGGCGGAGGACCTTCTGAGGGAGATTCCCGAGGTCAGGGAGATCCTGAGCACCGTGGGCCAGGGGGGCGGAGGGTTCTTCAGCGGAGGGGCCGACGTGAACCAGGCCTTCCTCCAGGTCAGGGTGGAATCGGATCTCTTCACCGAGGCCTTCTTCCCCCAGTTCCGGGAACGCCTGGCCCGGATCCCCGATGCCGAGGTCACCGTGACTCTCGGCCAGTCCATGGGGGGCGGGGGGGACGCTCCCCTCCAGGTATTGGTGAAGGGCCCGGACCAGGACCGCCTGGAAGAGGTGGCGGCGCGGGCCACGGAGGTCGTGGCGGCGGTGCCCGGCCTGGTGGACGTGAGAAGCTCCATCGAGGACCCCCGGACGGAGGTGGTCTTTCGCCCCTACCGGGAGGTCATGAGCGAGCATGGTCTCACGGTGGCTCAGGTGGGGGGCACCCTGAGGGCCTCCATCGACGGGGTCACGCCGGGGGTCTACCGGGAGGCCGGTGAGGAACGGGACATCCGGGTTCGCCTGGTCGAGGGCGCACGGGACCGCGTCGCGGAGCTCGGGGACCTCGAGATCCGGACCGGGGCGGGGATGGTTCCCGTCGGCGCCCTGGGAACGGTAGGGCAGGAGGGCGGGGAGACCACCATCCTGAGGAACGAGAAACAGCGGACCGTGCAGATCGACGCCGAGATCGGGAGCGGGAGCCTCACGGCCCTGGCGCAGCAGATCCAGGTGGGGCTGGACGCCCTGGACTTTCCCCCCGGCTACAGCTACGAGATCGCCGGGGAGTTCGAGATCTTCCAGGAATCCCTTACGGAGATGCTGAAGGCCCTGGTGATGGCCATCATCCTCACCTACATCGCCCTGGCCATGATCCTGGAGTCCTTCGTCCATCCGGTCACCATCATGGTCACCCTCCCCCTGGGGGCCGTGGGCGCCTTCTTCGCCCTTTTCCTCACCGCATCGAACCTGAACATCTTCAGCATGATGGCCATGATCATGCTGGTGGGCATCGTGGTGAACAACGCCATCCTCATCCTGGACTACACCCACATCCTCCGCATCCGGGGGATGGGGCTGAAGGAGGCGCTGCTGGAGGCCGCCCCGGCCCGGCTCCGCCCCATCATCATGACCAACGTGGCCACCGCCATCGCCCTGGCTCCCCAGGCCGTGGGCTCCGGAGCCGGGTCCTTCTTCCGGATCCCCATGGCGGTGGTGACCATCGGGGGCGTGCTCGTGGCCGCCGTCTTCACCCTCTTCCTCATCCCCGTCATCTACCAGAAGCTGGACCGCTTCGCCTTCGCGGCCCACGTCCATGACCGGGAGGAGAGGGAGCGGCAGGCATCGAGCCAGGGCGGCGGGACGGCAGCCTGACCAGGCCCACGAAACAAACCTTCCCCCCCCTTCATAGGTCCTGCCACGAGAACGCGGCGCTGGGGGCGGCGCCGGGCCTGACCCGCCCCGCGGAAACGGGTCAGGATATCTTCACCACGATATCGTGGAGGGTGTTGGCCGCCCGGGCCAGGCGGTCCCCGGCATTGGAAAGGTGCCGGTAGATCTCCCGGCGCTTGAACATGTTCAGGTAGTCCTCCCCCTGAAACAGGTCCACCAGGGCCACCCGGTAGATCTTCTCGATGCGCCGCTCCGCCTTTCGGCCGGCATCAGCGCACTCCTGGGCGCCGGCGGGGTTCCGGCGCAGGCGTGCGAAGCCGTCCCTGATGGCCATGGTCCCCTCCTCCAGCCGCTGCACCATGGAAAGGGTGTGCGCATCGGGGCTCACATGGAGCAGGTCCATCTCGTTTACCGTGCTCTTGCAGTAGTTCACCACATGGTCCAGGTGGGCGATGGCCCGGTAGATGTCCTCCCGGTCGAAGGGAGTGCTGAAGGCCTCGTTCAGGGCATGGAGGTTACGGGCCTTCAGGGTGTCGGCAGCATGCTCGTCCGCTCTCACCCTCTCCCCGATCTCCGGGTCTCCGGTTTCCATGTACCGCACCAGCAGGTTCACCGAATGCACCATCATCTCCGCCTGCTCCTCCAGCAGGGTCAGGAAATCCGGACTTTTCGGAAAGAACCGGTCGACGAAGCGCCGCCGCAGGGTGGGCCTGGGATCGCTCATGGTGGACTCCCTGTCAGACGGGGGTGAAGAGCCGGACCAGCAGAAAAACCACCACCGCCATCAGTCCCGCCCCGGGGATGGTGATGACCCAGGTGGTGACGATCTCCTTCGCCTTTGCCCAGCGCACCGCCTTCGGTCGCTCCGAGGCACCGATCCCCATGATGGAGGAAGCGACCACATGGGTCGTCGACACCGGGGCTCCAACGAACGAGGCCGCGAGGATCACACCGGCCGAAGTGAGCTGGGAGTCGAAGGCGTGGAGGGGACGCACCTTGTAGATGGCGAACCCCAGGGTGCGGACGATCCGCCATCCGCCGGAGAGGATGCCGAGGGTGAGGGCGGTCGAGCACGCCAGCATCACCCAGAAGGGCACATGGAAGCTGTCGATGAAACCGCCCAGCAGGAGCACCAGGGTGAGCATTCCCATGCTCTTCTGGGCGTCGTTGGCCCCATGGGAGAAGGCCAGGCACGCAGCGGTGAAGAACTGCCCGAGCCTCAGGTAGCGGTTGAAAGCGGGAGTGGCGGCCCTCAGCAGGAAGACGGCAAGGCGGTGGACGAGGAATCCCACCCAGAAGCCGATGACGGGAGAGAGGACCAGCGCCAGGAGCACCTTGGTGACCCCGGTCAGGTGCCCGTGGGCCAGCTCCCCGAACCCCCAGACCACGTGACCCGGGCCGGCGGCCACCACCACCACCCCCACCAACCCCCCCACCAGGGCATGGGACGACGAGGAGGGTATCCCCTTCCGCCAGGTGAGGAGGTTCCAGCCGATCGCACCCACCAGGCCGCAGAGGAGGATGCTCAGGGAAGAGAGCGCCGGCAGGTCATCGAGCCGGATGAACTTGCCGATGGTGTCGGCTACGGCGGTTCCACCCAGCATGGGCCCAAGGAACTCGAACACCCCCACCAGGACCACCGCCTGCACCGGGGTCATGGCCCGGGAGGCGATCACGGTGGCAATGATGTTCGCGGCGTCGTGAAAGCCATTGGTGTAATCGAACAGGAGGACGATGACGACCACTGCCACCGCCAGGATGACCACAGTGTTCATCGCGGCTCCGCGTTCAGGGTTACGGCATTGTAACAGCCGAATCCACGGTTTGACAGGGACCGTCGGCCCCCCCCGGGCCTCCTCCTCTACAGGTCCAGCGTCGGGATGAACCGGGGCTTCCTCCGGTGCCCGGTAACCTGTTCGAAGGCGTAGGCGATGCGGAGCAGCGCCGGCTCGCTCCAGGCCCGCCCCCAGAAGCTGAGGTTCACCGGGAGCTCCCGAAAGGAGCCCATGGGCACGGTGATGTTGGGGTAGCCCGAGATGGCGGCGGGGCTGGAGCTTCCCATGTGAAAGCGGTCCCCGTTGATGAGGTCCGTGGTCCAGGCCGGACTCCCCGTGGGGGCCACGATGGCGTCCAGGGTATGCTCCTCCATGACGCGGTCGATCCCCTCGTCGCGGGAAAGGCGGAGCGCCGCCGCGAGCGCCTCCCGGTACTCGGGTTCCGTCAGGGGCCCCAGATCCTTGCACGACAGGAAGGTCTCCTGCTGGAACCAGGGCATCTCCCGGTCGGCGTTGGCCTCGTTGAAGGCGATGAGGTCGTCCAGCGTCTTCACCGGGGCGGCGGGACCCAGGGCCGCAAGGTAGGCATTCAGGTCCGCCTTGAACTCGTAGCGCATGACCACGCCCGAGGGCCGCCCCATCTGGCGCCACGCCTCCACCGCGGGGACTTCGACCACGGTCGCCCCACCCCGGCGCATCATTTCCAGCGCCTCGGCGAAAAGGACCTCCACCACCTCGTGGCCCTCGGAGTACTGGGTGGCAACGCCGATCCGTGCCCCCCGGAGCCCGTCGGGATCCAGGAAGGGGGTGTAATCGGCGTGGGCCCGCCCTTCGCTGGCAACGGTGGCCCCGTCGGCGGGGTCCACCCCCGTCATGCACCCCAACATGAGGGCGGCATCCCGTACCGTCCGGGCCATCGGCCCCGCCGTATCCTGGGTGTGGGAGATGGGGATGATCCGGGTCCGGCTGATCAGCCCCACCGTGGGCTTGATCCCCACCACGCCGTTGGCGTTGGAGGGGCAGACGATGGAGCCGTTCGTCTCGGTGCCCACCGCTCCTGCGCAGAGGCTGGCGCTGGCGGCCGCTCCGGAGCCCGAGCTGGAGCCGCAGGGGTTGCGGTCCAGGACGTACGGGTTCCGGCACTGCCCCCCCCGGCCGCTCCACCCGGAGGAGGAGCGGGAGGATCGGTAGTTGGCCCACTCGCTCAGGTTCGCCTTCCCGAGCAGGATGGCACCGGCCTCCCTGAGCCTCCTCGCCACGAAGGAGTCCTCCGGGGGGATGGAGCCTTCCAGGGCCAGGGACCCCGCCGTGGTGGTCATGCGGTCGTGGGTGGCGATGTTGTCCTTCAGCAGGATGGGGATCCCATGGAGGCACCCCCTCACCTGTCCTGCCTCCCGCTCCCGGTCCCGCTCCGCGGCGATCTCCAGGGCCTCGGGGTTCGTCTCGATGACGCTCCTCAGGGTGGGGCCCTGCCGGTCGATCTCCTGGATCCGATCCAGGTACATCTCCGTGATCTCAGCCGAGGTCCATCGCCCGGATACCATTCCCGCGTGGAGCTCGGTGATGGAGGTCTCATCCAGCTCGAAGGAGGTGAGGGGCCAGGGTTGACCGGAAGCCAGGCCACCCTCTCCCCTCCGGGCCCGGGCCGCATCCCGGCCTTCGTCCGCCGGGGCGCACCCTTCCGCACCTCCGAGAATCAGGGCACCGCCGGCTGCGGCGCCCGTCCCCAGGAACCGGCGCCGGGTCAGGGGCACGGTGCCGCCGGCCCTTCCTGCCAGGCTCGAGTCGGCGGCGGACGATGCGGCACCGGGGCCAAGGTCGCTCATGGCAGGACTCCAGTGGAGGGAAGGAAGGCGAGATCCTGGCGTTGAACCTAGGGGACGTCTAGGATTTCCGCAGGACCCACCGCTCCTCGCAACCTCGAGCCCCCACGTCCATGGCCTACGCGTCCACGACCCGACCCCGGATCCCCCCCAACGAGGCCCTCCGGATCGCGACCGGCCCCTTTGGGATTCCCGTCACGCGCGCCGAGCTTCTCCCTTCCGACCGGGACCAGAACTTCCTCCTCACCGACGACGGCTCGGGCCGGAGGTTTGTCCTGAAGGTGGCCCACGCCGAGGAGGAGCGGGCAACCCTGGACTTCCAGAACCGGATCCTGGAGCACATGGCCCGAGCGGGGTTCCCCCTCTCCAAGGTCCTGCACGCCACCGACGGAAGGGAGATCATCCAGGTCGCCGGCCCCGGGGAAATCGTGCACATGGTGCGCCTGATGACCTGGATGCCCGGGAGGCTCCTGCACGAGGTCAGCCCCCAGACCCCCACCCTCTTCGAGAACCTGGGGGCTTTCCTCGGGGGAATGGACCGGGTGCTGGAGGACTTCTCCCATCCTGCCCAGGACCGGGAGCTGAAGTGGGACCTGAAGGGGGCGGGGCGGGTGGTGCGGAGCCACATGGGCTACATCGAGGACCCGTCCCGCAGGTACCTCCTGGAGGAGATGAGCGAGCGGTTCCTGGAGCGCCTGGGCCCTCTGGTTCCGGAGCTCCGCCTGAGTGTGATCCACGCCGACGCCAACGATCACAACGTCCTGGTGGCGCCCCTGAGACCGGGGGCGGACCCGGCGGACCGGCGGGTGACGGGGGTGGTGGACTTCGGCGATGCCCTTCGGAGCTTCACGGCTGGGGAAGCGGCCATCGCCGGGGCCTACGCCATGCTGGGAAAGGCCGATCCCCTCACGGTAGCCTCCCACCTGGTGGCGGGCTACCACCGGTCCTTCCACCTGAGGGAGGCCGAGATCGCAGCCCTCTTCCCCCTCATGGGCCTTCGGCTCTGCGCCTCGGTCGCCATCAGCGCCCACCAGAAAAGCCTGGAGCCGGACAACGCCTATCTCACGGCGAGCGAGGCTCCGGCCTGGTATCTCCTGAGCCGCCTGGAGCGGGAGAGCCTGGACCTTCCCCACTACCTGTTCCGCCAGGCCTGCGGCCTGGAGCCCGTGCCCCGGAGCAGGGCCGTGGTCCAATGGCTGGAGGAGAACGGGAAGAACGCCGCCCCCGTGGTGGGAGACCCCGCGGCTTCCGCCAACGGCGAAGTCCGGTACTGGGTGGGAGACGGGATTTCGGCCCCCTTCGGGGAGCTGGTCGTGGGTTCGGGCGAGCCGCCGAAGCTCAGCGACACCCCCTTGCACATCTTCGATCTGGGGGTCGAGACGGTGGAGTTCGGGCTGGCGCCCGACCCCGGGGACGCCCGGGCCTGGACGGACCTCCTCTTCGGGAAGATGAGGGCCATGGGGGCGGAGGTCGGCATCGGCCGCTACGACGAGGTTCGGCAGTGGTATACCTCTGACATCTTCCAGAGTCCCGGGGACGGGGCCCCGGAGTGGCGGACGGTTCACCTGGGGGTGGATCTGTTCCTGAACCCCGGGTCCCCGGTCTATGCCCCCTTCGATGCGGTGGTCCACTCCCTGGCGTGCAACATCGGGAACCTGGACTACGGACCCACCGTGATCCTGGAGCACGCCGACGGAGACGTCCGCTTCTGGACCCTCTACGGCCACCTGGCTGACGACGTGCTCTCCTCCCTCACACCCGGCCAGGCCATCCCGAGGGGCACCATCTTCGCCAGCATCGGCAGCTACCCCAACAATGGAAACTGGGCTCCCCACCTCCACTTCCAGATCATCACCGACACGCTGGGAATGGAGGGGAACTTCCCCGGCGTGGGGCGCCCTTCCCAGCGGGAGATCTGGAAGGCACTCTCCCCGGATCCGAACCTCGTCCTCCGTATCCCGGACCGGGCGGCGGACGAGGGCGTCCCCGGGAGCGGGTGGATCTCCGAACCCTTCCCGGGTCCCGCGGAACCCGGCCGCCCCTCCGGAGCTCCCCTCTCCACCCCCAAAGGGCGCACCCAGGAGGAGACCCTTCTCCTGAGGAAGCTCTACCTCGGTCCGAACCTGAGCATCGCCTACGACAAGCCCCTGACCATCGTCCGGGGGCGGGGCCAGTTCCTGTACGATGGGGAGGGGCAGGCCTACCTGGATTGCGTGAACAACGTGCCCCATGTGGGGCACGGCCATCCCAGGGTCGTGGAGGCAGGGCGCCGGCAGATGGCCCTGCTGAACACCAACACGCGCTACCTCCACGAGTACCTGGTGGAGTATGCGGAGCGCTTGGTGGCCATGCTCCCGGGAAACCTCTCCAAGGTCTATTTCGCGTGCACCGGGAGCGAGGCCAACGAGCTGGCCCTGCGCATGGCCCGGGCCCACACGCGCCGGGAGGACGTGGTGGTGGTGGAGGGGGGATACCACGGTCATACCTCCTCCCTCATCGACATCAGCCCCTACAAGTTCGACGGACCCGGAGGGGAGGGGGCCCGGCGGTGGGTTCACAAGACCTTCCTTCCGGACCCCTACCGGGGCCGCTTCCGGGCCGTCCCGGACCAGGAGTTCGTGGAGGGTCTCCCCGTGAGGTCCGCCCCGGGCACCCGCAAGGGGATCGGAGGGTCGGCCCCGGGGGGGGAGCCGGCGGAGCCTGAGTACCTTCCGGCGGACGAGGTGGGGCCCCGCTACGGTGAGCAGGTGCGGCAGGTCGTCTCCCTCATGAGGGCCGAGGGGCGGGCGCCGGCGGCGTTCTTCTGTGAGCCCCTCATCGGGTGCGGTGGCCAGATCGTCCCGCCGCCGGGGTATCTCACCGCCGCCTACCAGCACATCCGGGATGCCGGAGGAATCTGCGTCGCCGACGAGGTCCAGGTGGGCTTCGGCCGGGTGGGAACCCACTTCTGGGCCTTCGAGGCCCAGGGGGTCGTTCCCGACATCATCACCCTGGGCAAGCCCATGGGGAACGGCCACCCCATGGCCGCCGTCATCACCACCCCCGAGATCGCGGCCAGCTTCGACACGGGAATGGAGTACTTCAACACCTTTGGAGGAAACCCCGTTTCCTGCGCCATCGGCCTCGCGGTCCTGGACGTGATCCGGGAGGAGCGCCTCCAGGAGAATGCCCGGGTGGTGGGAGAACGCCTCCTCGCCGGGTTGAAGGGCCTCATGGACAGGCACCCTCTCATCGGGGACGTCCGGGGCCTCGGCCTCTACCTTGGCGTCGAACTGGTGAAGGACCCCAAGAGCCGGCGTCCGGCGCCGGTCCAGGCCGCCAGAGTGAAGGAGCGCCTCCGGGAGAGCCGGATCCTCCTCTCGACCGATGGACCCGACCACAACGTCCTCAAGATCAAGCCCCCCATGGTCTTCACCGCCGCCGACGCCGATCGGCTCGTGGCCGCCATGGACAGGATCCTGGGGGAGGAGGAATTCCGGAACTGAGGGGCTCCAACCCCGACGGACGCCCACCATGGCCAACAAGCCCACGTCCCAGAAGGTGACCTTTCGCGCACTCCTGAGAGGGAACGTAGGGGCCCTGGCGGGAACGTCCTTCCTGAACGACACCGCCAGCGAGATGGCCTACCCCCTCCTTCCCCTCTTCCTGGTGGGGGTGCTGGGGGCGGGGCCGGCCTTCCTGGGGGTGGTGGAGGGGATCGCAGAGAGCACCGCCTCCCTGGCCAAGCTCGGCGGGGGGGTCCTGTCGGACCGGTTGGGGAGACGCAAAGCGCTGCTGGTGTGGGGGTATGGGGTGGCAGCCCTGGCTCGCCCTTTGTTGGCTCTGGCCGCCGCCCCCTGGCACGTCCTGGCCGTCCGCTTCACCGACCGCATTGGAAAGGGGATCCGCTCCGCCCCCCGGGACGCCCTCCTGGTGGACTCGACGCCGCCGGACCGCAAGGGCACGGCCTTCGGGCTTCACCGTGCCGCGGACCATGCCGGCTCGGTTCTTGGACCTCTCCTCGCCGCGGGACTTCTCCTCCTGGTCCCGGGAAACCTCAGGCTCGTCTTCGCCCTCACCGCCGTCCCGGGCCTCCTCACGGTCATGGTCCTGGTGCGGGGGGTGAAGGAGGCGGCGGCTACCCCTCCCACCGGGCCCGATACCCCCGCCCCGGCCGGGAGCCTACGGGAGATGGGACCCGCATTCCCCCGGTACCTGGCGGTCCTCCTCCTCTTCACCCTGGGAAACGCCTCCGACGCCTTCCTCCTTCTCCGGGCCCAGGATCTGGGGGTCCCGGCGGCAGCTCTTCCTCTCCTTTGGGGTACCCTCCATGTGAGCAAGATGCTCTGGAACCTCCCCGGAGGGATGTTGGCCGACCGCCTCCGGCCTCTGCGTCTGATCCTGGGCGGGTGGCTCGTCTACGCCCTGGTCTACGGCGGGTTCGCCCTGGCGGACTCCTCCTGGGAGGTGTGGGCCCTCTTCTCGATCTACGGCCTCTTCCATGGGCTGACCGAATCCCCGGAGAAGGCGCTGGTGGCGGAGTTGGCCCCCGCCCATCTGCGGGCTCGGGCTTTCGGCGCCTTCCACTTCGCCATCGGGCTGGGAGCCCTCCCCGCCAGCCTTCTCTTCGGCCTGCTCTGGCAGTGGAAGGGGGCGCCGGCCGCCTTCTGGGTGGGAGCCTGTCTCGCCCTCGCCTCGGCCCTCCTCCTTCCCCTCGCACTCCAGGGAGCCGAGGTTGGTACACCGCCCTGATGCCGAGGGCACCCACCGGGAGCGGGCGGGTAGGAAGCTCGCGTCCCGTAGCCAAGAACCACTGACGATTCCACGAGGACATAACATGAAAGTCGCCGTGTTGGGAGCCGGCAGGGTCGGAAGGGCCATGGCCCTGGACCTGGCCAAGGACCCGGAGTTTCAGGTGACCGTGGTGGACCGTTCCCCGGAGGCGCTGGCCTCCCTCTCCACCCTTCCCCCGCTCACCACCCTCCAGGCCGATCTCTCGGATTCCGGAGT
>JBFYZD010000142.1:0-3105 GCA_041309685.1 Gemmatimonadales bacterium
CGGAGTCGCGGACCCTCGGGGCGAGGGCGGGTCCGGCCCCTGCCGATTCCCCCTTTGCGACCGCGAGTGCAACCATTCGCCTCCACCTCCCGTCCTATTAGTATGACGATGTCGGGGTAACCGGAGCCGGGTGAAGATCTCCAAGGAGGGGGAAGCGCCCATGGGGCACACGGGTGAGTTCGAGCTGCTGGTCCTGCTGGCCATCCTGCGCCTGCGGGGCGACGCGTACGGCGTGACCATCCTGGAGGAGCTGGAACGGGAGACCTCCCGTACCCTCACGCTGGGGAGCGTCTACAAGACGCTGGGCCGCCTGGAGCTGAAGGGGCTCCTCACCACTTCCGTGGCGCCCCCCACCCGGGAGCGGGGAGGGCGCCGCAAGAAGCTCTACGACCTCACCCCCGCCGGCCTGGAGGCCGCCCGCCGCACGCTGGCCGACCTGCGCCGCCTGGCCACCGGGTTGGAGCCGGAGCTGAGGACGCCGTGAGGCCCACCCCTTCTGGCCCGGCCCGTCGCGGCATCCCCCCGATGAGGCCTCCGGAGCCGCCCGGTTGGGCCCGCCTCGCACTCCGCTTCCTCCTCCCCGAGGAGGAGCGGGAGTTCTTCATGGGCGACGCTCAGGAGAGGGGCGGCCGCTCCTGGGCGCGTGAAGTCCTGGGGGCGCTGACCCTGCGCCTCGGCCCCCGCCGCCCCCCACGCACCACCAAAACCTCCAGGGGAGACAGCATGTTCAGCGAGTTCCTGCACGACCTGCGCTTCGCGGCCCGCGCCCTCCTGCGTGCTCCGGGGTTCGCCGCGGTAGCCCTCCTCACGCTCGCGCTGGGGATCGGCGCCAACACCGCCATGTTCAGCATCGTGGACGGGGTGATCCTGCGTCCCCTCGCCTACCCGGAGCCGGAGCGGATCGTGCGCCTCTTCGAGGCTCTCCCCTCGCAGGGATTCACGACCTTCAGCTTCTCTCCCCTGAACCTGTGGGACTGGCAGGAGCGCAACCGGAGCCTGGAGCTCCTGGGGGCCTACCAGACCACGGTCGTGAACTACACGGGGGGAGACCGCCCCGAGAGCCTCCCCGGGATCCGGGTCTCGGAAGGGTACCTTCCCATCCTCGGGGGTGGGCCCACCATGGGGCGGGGGATCGCCGCCGGCGACCTCGACCCCGACGCGCCCGATGTGGTGCTCCTCTCCCACGGCTTCTGGCACCGTGCCTTCGGGGGCGCGCCCGACATCCTGGGCCGCTCCCTGGCCCTCGACGACCGGCCCCACACGGTGGTGGGGGTACTCCCGGAGGGGTGGGAGATCCCCGGCGGGAGCCTGCGGGAGGTCGTCCTTCCCCTGAAGCCGGCGCCCCAATGGTACCAGAACCGGGGCTCGCACTTCCTCCATGCGTACGGGCGCTTGAGGCCCGGCGTGACCCTTGAGCAGGCCCGGGCCGACTTCTCCACCATCGCGGCGGCGCTGGCCGCCGAGTATCCCGACAGCAACGAGGGCTGGGAGGCGGTGGTCACCCCCATGGAGGAGCTCCTCCTGGGGTCCATCCGGCCCCAACTCCTCATCTTCATGGCCAGCGTGGGACTCATCCTCCTCATCGCCTGCGCCAACCTGGCCAACATGACGCTGGCGCGGGGGATGGTGCGGGGCCGCGAGCTGGCCATCCGCACCGCCGTGGGCGCCCCCCGGGCGCGGGTGGTGCGGCAGCTCCTGGCTGAGAGCCTCCTCCTCTCCCTGGTAGGAGGCCTGGCGGGGGTGGGGTTGGCCTTCGGCGCGTTGGAAGCGTTCACCACCGGGTGGCCCACCCTCATCCCGCGCATGCGGGAGATCGAGGTGAACGGCGCGGTCCTGGCCTTTTCCCTCGCGCTCTCCCTGGCTGCGGGGCTCCTCTTCGGGCTGGTGCCCGCCCTGAACGTGGCCCGGGCCAGCGTGAGCGAGGCGCTGCGCCAGGGTAGCCGGAACGTGGCGGGCGACCGATCCCGGCGCTGGATGCGGGCTGTGCTGGTCACGGCCGAGGTGGGGCTGGCCGTGGTCCTCCTGGTGGGGTCTGGGCTCCTGGTGCGGAGCTTCGCGGCCCTTCAGGATGAGGACCCGGGCTTCGTCACCCGCGACCGCCTCATGGCCTCCATCCCCCTCTCCCGCATCCGCTACCCGGCCTCCGAGGAGCGGCTGGCCTTCGTGGACGCTCTCCTCCCGCGGGTGGCGGCGATCCCCGGGGTGGAGTCCGCGGCGTTGAGCACGCTCATCCCCATGGGGCCCAACGACGAGATCTGGGGGTTATGGCTGGAGGGGCGCCCGTCCTCGGAGTCCGAGACCGGCAATGCCCTCTTCTACCGGGTGACGCCCGGGTACTTCGAGACCATGGGGATCCCCCTCCTGGCCGGACGGGGCATCAGCGACGACGACCGGGAGGGGAGCACGCCGGTGGTGGTGGTGAGCGCCTCCTTCGTGGAGCGGTACCTCGGGGGCGAGAACGCCATCGGAAAGCGCTTCCGCTTCGGCAGGGAGGAGGACAACCCCCATGTGGAGATCGTGGGCGTGGTGGGGGACGTGCAGCACTACCAGTTGGGGGTGGCGTCGAACCCCCAGATCTACGTCCCGTTCCGCCAGCGCCCTTCCGGGTACGTGAACCTGGTGGTGCGGAGTTCCCTCCCGGCCGCCGGCCTCGTGGGCCGGGTGCGGGAGACGGTGGCCGCCCTGGACCCCGATCAGCCCCTGGTGAGCGTCCAGCCCACGTCGGCCCTGGTGGAGGGCCAGGTCGCCACCCCCCGCTTCCGCACCCTCCTGATGGCGGGGTTCGGGCTCACGGCGCTCCTGCTGGCGGTGGTGGGGTTGTACGGGGTGATGGCCTACAGCGTGTCTCAGCGCACGAAGGAGATCGGCGTGCGCATGGCGCTGGGTGCGAGCCGGGGCTCGGGGGTGGGGATGGTGTTCCGGGAGGGAGCGCCGCGGGTGGGGGTGGGGCTCGCCGTGGGGCTGGCCGGCGCCTTCGCCCTGAGCCGCGTGCTGGAGTCCATGCTCTTCGGGGTGGGGGCGCGGGACGTGGCGGTGTTCACCGCGGTTCCCCTCATCCTGGCGGCGGTGGCGGCCGCGGCCCTGCTGGTGCCGGCCCGGCGGAGA
>JBFYZD010000143.1:0-8508 GCA_041309685.1 Gemmatimonadales bacterium
ACTCCGCAGGGGGTGCTGATGGGCTCGGAGTAGCTGTCTCGGGTGGCTCCGCAGGAGGTTCTCCCGGGTGCGGAGTCGCTGTCCTCACAATCGATCGAGAGTGAAGGCGGGAAGATCATGAAGAGCATCATGAGGTCCATTCGCAGGCGATCCGCCATCACGGCCCTGGCGGCCGGCGTCGCCCTGTCCGCAACCGGGTGTGTCATCGACATCGGGGGCATCGACGTGGACGACGACGGCTGGCCGGAGGCGCAGAAGGTGGAGGCGACCGCCGACTTCGCCCGGTCGGTGCCCGTCCATGGTCGCTCCGGCGTGGTCCTGGTGGGCGGCAACGGGGACGTCCTCATCCGGGGGGAGGAGGGGGTGCGGGACGTGACGATCCGGGCCGTGCGCCGCGTGCGCTCCGATTCCCGGGAGGATGCTCTGGAGCACCTCGCCCTCCTGGACGTTCTGATTCTTCTCCGCGCCGGGGATGTGGAGGTGAGGACCCGGCAGCCCGCCGAAACCTACGGACGCGGTTACCAGGTGGACTACGACCTCACGGTGCCGGCGGGCTGGTGGGCGAGAGTGGTCAACGGCAACGGCACGGTGAGCGTGCTGGACCTCCGCGGCGAGGCCCACCTGGAGAACGGGAACGGCAACGTGACCCTCGTCCGCCACGGCGGGGACGCGCGGGTGGCGCTGGGGAACGGGGAGATCCACGCCGACGTGGCCCTCCCCGCCCGGGGCACCCTCGTGCTCACCTCGGGCAACGGGGGGATCGGCCTCACCCTCCGGCCGGGGGCGTCGGCCGCCTTCGGAGCCCGGGTGGGCAACGGCACCCTGGACATCGCGGGGCTGTCGTTCGCCGAATGGGTGGCGACGCCCCGCACCGCCACGGGCGTGCTGGGCACCGGCGACGGACTCGTGGACCTCTCCGTCGGGAATGGGGGAATCCGGGTGCGGGGGGGGTAGGGGAGCCGCCGGGTCCGCGGAGCTCCGCGGCGGTCGCGCCCCCTACTCCCCCCGCAGCACGACGACCGGGTCCAGAGAAGCGGCTCTCCTGGCCGGGAGGTAGCTGGCCACCAGCACCGCCGCCCCCAGGCCGAGGGCCGCCCCCACCAGCGTGAGGGGGTCCCGGGCCGGGATGCCGAAAAGGCCGGCCTGAACCACCTGCCCCAGGACAAGCACCAGGACCCCGCCGACTCCGATCCCGAGGCCGGCCAGGGCCATCCCCTGCCTCAGGACCGTCCACAGCACCCGGCCCCGCTCGGCCCCCATGGCCATCCGGATCCCCATCTCCCGGGAGCGGAGCTGCACCAGGTAGGCCAGCACCCCGTACACCCCCAGAACGGCCAGGAACACGGCCAGCGCCGCCAGGCCCCCCAGGAGGATCACCGTGAACCGGGAGGCCACCACGGCCTCGGAGCTTCGGATCGCATCCTCCAACACCCGGAGCTCGGGCGCCGCTCCCGGGTTCATCTCCACCGCCAGGCGCCGGATGGGCGCGAGCAAGCGCTCCGGATCGCCCTCGCACCTCACCACCCAGTTGCGGATAGGCCCGGGTCTCTGGGCGACGGGGACGTAGAACATCCCCTGGGGGACGTAGTTCAGACGGTAGACCACGTCCCCGGCCACACCCACCACCGTCCTCCAGAGGGAGTCCCCCACGGTCTCGATGCGCACCCGCATCCCCAGGGGCGATCCCCCGGGGGCCATCAGGCGGGCCAGCGTCTCGCTCACTACCACCACCGGCTCCGCCGCGGGCCCGTCATGGGGGGAGAGGGCTCTCCCCTCCACGATGGGGATCCCCATGGTGGCGTGGTAGGAGGGCAGGACAGCGGCGAAGTGACGGATCCCCTCCCGAGCCCCCTCCACCGTTTCCACCGAGACCGGCGGCGCCGACCAATCGCCCGAGAAGGGCATCTGATTGGCGGCGCCCACCTCCAGCACGCCGGGGAAGCCCCGCAGGCGAGCCTCCATCTCCTCGAGGAAGACGGCGAACTCCGCCGCGCTTCGGCGATCGGGCGGAACATCGAAGGAGGCGACCACGATCCCCTCGCCCCGGAACCCCGGATCCACCGCGAGAAGCTCCACCATGCTCCGTACGAAGAGGCCAGCGCCCGCCAGGAGCACAAACGCCAGCGCCACCTGGGAGACCACCAGAGCCCCCTGGATCCGGCTCGTGGACCTCCCCCCCGAAAGGCCCCGCCCGCCCTCCCCCAGCACGGTGGTGATGGGGGTGGCTGCCGCCTTCCAGGCCGGGAGCAGGGCGGTCAGGAGGCCGGCCAGGAGCGCGAAGGCGAAGGCGACCAGCAGGAGGCCGCCGTCCACCCGCACCTCGCCCAGGCGCGGCAACCCCCGGGGCATGAGGGATAGGAAGGGCTCCATCCCCACCCGGGCCAGGGCCCAACCCGCCAAACCGCCCAGGAGTGAGAGGAGGATACACTCGGAGAGCTGCTGAGCCACCAGGTGCCCGCGCCCCGCCCCCAGCGCCCGGCGCACGCCGATCTCCCGCCGACGCTCGGTGGCCCGCACCAGGAGGAGTCCGGCGAGGTTGGTGCAGGCGATGAGGAGAACCAGGGCCACCGCGCCCATGAGGCCGAGGAGCCCCGCGCTCCGCCCGGCCAGGGTGAGGTCCTTGAGGGGGAAGAGGCCGATCCCGTGCTCCGCCTCCTCGGCGTGGAGCTCGCCGATCCGGCGCGCCACCTGGTCCATCTCCCGCTGGGCCCCTTCCAGCCCAAGGCCCGGAGCCAGGCGGGCGACCACCTGCATGTAGCCCGCGTTGCGCACCGGGTTGGTCTTCAGCCCGTCGGGGAAGGACAGCCAGATCCGGATGGCGGGTTCCGGAAAGGCGAACCCCTGGGGCATCACGCCGGCCACGGTGTAGGCGAGGCCATCGACGTCCAGGACCTTCCCGAGGACGCCCGGGTCCCCTCCGAAACGGCTTCGCCAGTACCCTGCGCTCAGCACGGCGACGGGCGGGGCGCCCACCTCGTCGTCTGCCGGGAGGAATCTCCGCCCCAGCTCCGGCGCCACGCCCAGGGCCCGGAAGGCCCCCGAGGTCATGAGGGCGACCGGCACCGACGCCGGCCCGCTCTCCTCCAGGACCGTGGCCGCATCCGTGGCGTAGCCACCGGCAGCGGCGAAGACCGGGCTCATCTCCACCCAGTCCCGGTGGACTTCGTAGGGGACCGCGAAGAGCCCCGACAGGCGCTCCGGCGTGGGGGTGGGTCCCGTGACCTCGGGGTCGATGCGGAACACCCCGACCAACTCCCCCGCCTCGGGATAGGGGAGCGGCCGGAGGAGGATGGCGTTCACCAGGGTGAAGAGGGCGGTGTTGGCCCCGATCCCCAGCCCCAGGCTCACCACGGCCGTGAGGGTGAGACCGGGACGGCGGAGGAGGCGGCGGGCGGCCAGGCGGAGGTCGTGACCGAGAACACCGGCACCCTGGCGGGCCCGGCTCGGCCGGCTCCCCCCGGGATGAGGCGCCCGGTCGCCCGGACCGGACAGGTGAAGCGCGACGGAGAGGGCGCGGCGAAGGTAGCGCAGCACCGCACGTGTGCGGCCCCTGACCGGGAGGTCGGCGGTGAACTCCTCGTGGAGGTCCCCGGCGATGCTCCTCCCCACCGGGCCGCTCGGGAGGGAGAGGAGGAGGAGCGCTTCGGCCCAGGCCGGGGGTCCTGCGCGGCGGGGGCTCATCGGGGAGAGCCCTCCCCGGCTCCGTCCAGCCCCTCCCACATCCTCAGGAACACGCTCCTGGAATCGTGGAGCGCCCGCATCCCCACGGCAGTGACCCGGAAGAGACGCCGGGGGTGGCCGCCCCGCTCCGGGGTCCCCTCCTCCACGGCCCACGCCACCAGACCCCGGGCGTGCAGCCGCTCCAGCGTCTTGTAGAGCGTGCCCCGGGACACGGAATGGCCCGCCCGGACGTCCATCTCACGAAGGACGGGCACGGCGTAGGCCTCCTCCCCCAGCCGCAGGACGGCCAGGAGCACCATCTGTTCGAACTCACCGAGGAAACGCGGGGCCATGAACCCTCCCGGTTCGATGTCGACACTGTCTACATCGAATGGGACGCAAGATCGGTGGAGATGGTTTCACGACCAGCGGCCGTCTCCCCGGAACCCTCCCGGGGCGCCCTCACCGCCCCCCAACCACGAACAGCTCCCCTTCCCTCGGGTCCCTCAGCGCCGGTGCCGTCGTGGGCCAGACGGTGCGAGCCAGGAGGTCCAACCCAACCCACTGGCCCAGGGTGGCCATGACCTGGTCCCGCTCCGGGAAGTTCGCCAGGCGCACGCGGTGGCTGGCGCCGGGCCGGGTGAGCTTGATGGCGTTGGTCTGCCCGGTGACCTCAATGGCGCCGGCCGTCCAGGGATCCGCGCCCCCGTAGAGGAGGACGATGTTGTTCCCCTGGGTCTGCACCCACTGGAGGATGTCGGGGATGGACGCGTGGCGGTACTCCAACGGCAGCCCGGCGGGGAGCCCGTACTCCTCGTGGACGTCGATGGGTTCGTACAGGAGCAGGTCCTCCAGGTGCGGCCACTCCCGGAGCGGGTAGCCGATCTCGGTGAGGGCCTGGTAGACATAGGGGCGGTAGAAGTACAGGCTGCGTGCGGTGGAGAACCCGCCTTCCACGGTCGCGAGGTTCTCCAGGAGTTGGTCGTAGGTGGCCCCGGGCCCCGGGATGTCCTTGATCTCCGCACGCCGGTATTGCCAGAACGTCCACTCGTACCCTTTTACGGCGTCCTCGAGGATGTACCCCACCGGGAAGGGGGGAACCTCCCCCCTGGCGGCGTACCAGCCCGCGACCCTCCCCACCAGGCTGTCCCGGGCCAGGAGGAGCCGGCGCTGGAAGCCCCGCAGCGCGGCCCGCTCCTCCGGAGTGCCGATCCGGTCAAGGAAGGGCTGGAAGCGCGGGTCCTCCACGGAGAAGAGGAGGGGGGCGACGTAGACCACGGAAGCATCCACGTCCCCGGGGTGGTAGCACCGGTGGAAGAGGACCGTCTCACCCGACTTGCTCGCGCCCACGCTGATCCACTTCCCCCCGTAGACCTGCTTGAGAAGCGTCACCCAGCGGTGGTGGTCAGCGGCGGACTGGCGGATATCCAGGGAGCGCCACTCCATGGGCTCGGGCTCCGAGTCCAGGAAGAAGCGGTGGGTGACGTGGAGGGTATTGGTGCGCAGGACGAGCCCCAGCTCCTGGGTGGACCAGGCGTAGGAGGCATACCCGTTGGGAGCGAAGACCATGGGGTCGCTCTCGCCGGTGTGCGTCAGGTACGCGCGCTGGCGGAAGGTGGGGCCCAGGGGGTCGTCGTGATCGAGCGGTTGCTGGAGGTCCAGCTCGAACGCCCGGCCGAACCCCACGGAGGAGGGGACCTCGCGGGCCGTGATCCCGGGGATGGCGTTCAGGCGGTCCAGCAGGTCGTCGGCTTCGGGGATGGGGGCCAGCGCGTCCCGGCACCCGGAGAGGAGTCCCGTGCCGGCCAGGAGGAGGGCCAGGAGCATCCAGCGAACCGATCCGGGCCGACCGCGCCCCGCCCTCACCCGCCCCGTCCCAAGCGTGGTCTTCATGGTCAGAACTCCCAGCGCAGGCCGAGGGTGGGGAGGAGGCCCAGCTGGGGCTCCAGCTCCCGGAGGATCTCCTGGCGATTCTCTTCCGCGATCCACCAGGCATACTTCCGCACGGTGAGAGCGTTCTCGCGGTCGTAGGCGTTGAAGAGATCCAGGTAGGCGGAGAGGGACCCCCGGGGGAGGGACCAGCGCTTGGCCACCCGGGCGTCCAGGCGGTGGTAGGCCGGCATGCCTTCGCCGTAGAGCGGGCCGAAGGAGGGGACCATGACCGTGGACCCGTTGCCGTTCATCAAGGCGGCCAGCGTGAACACCTGGTCGGTGTAGGGCCAGGAGGAGTGGTAGCTCCAGGCCAGGGCGAGGGAGAGATCCGGCGTGGGGTGGGCGGTCAGCTCCAGGTGCAAGGTATGGCGCTGCTCCAGGGGCCGCGGCACCCACGCCCCCTCGAGGCGATCCTCCGAGGCGGCCAGGGCGTAGCTGGCCGCCCAGGTCACCCGCCTCCCCAGGGGTCCCCTCCCCGAGAGCTCGACACCCTGCGCGCGCGTTCGGGTGGGCGCCACCCGCACCCGGTCGAAGAGGAGCTCCTCCCACATCCCCTCCACCCGGGAGATGAGGCTCCGGTATTCCGGGCGGGGGTCGGCCACCAGGCGCTGGTAGGCCTCCGCACGGAAGGCCGTGCCGCCGGGGCGCCGGTGCTCGATCCCCAGCACCCGGTGCTCGGCCCGGGGGGCGGGGTAGAAGGTGGTGTCGCCGTCGGCGGTGGCGAGCTCGTGGAGGTCCTGCGACTGGTGGTAGTAGCCCCAGGCGCCCCGTAGCGCCGTGGCGGGCGACACCTCCCACGCCAACCCGAGCCGGGGCGACACGTCGCTGTCCCCCGTGTGCTCCACCCGGTCCCAGCGCACGCCCGCCTCGGCGGTGAGCCCCCCGCCCAGGCGCGCCCGCCCGGTGGCGAAGAGCGAGCCTTCCCGGCCGGACGGTGAAGCGGTCACCGCCACCCGGTCCAGCTCCAGGCTCCAGGGCACGGAGGTGGACTCGAGCAGGTTTGGGCGCCCGCGCGCGACCCGCCGGTAGTAGCTGTGCTCCGCCTCCCCGGCCTTGAGGTCCCCCCCCCAGCGGAGGAGGAAATCCCCCCTGGGCTGCCAGCTCCAGCGCTGGGAGAGCCCCAGGACCCCCAGGGAGCGCTGGTCCCTCACCACGGTGTTCTCGACTTCGCCGACATCGTCTTCCCCGCGGCGGTCCCCTTCGACGAAGGCGGCCGACACCAGCGTCTCCACGGAGAGGGAGGGGCGCAGCGCGGCGCTCCAGGTGAGCCACCCGTACCCGCTCCCGTAGCGTCCACGAATCAGCGTGCTGTCCTCCTCCACCGCCCGCAGCTCCTCGCCGGTGCGGAGGAGGTGGGCGGTGAGGAGGTGGCCGGGGGCCACCTGGAAGCTGCTCTTGGCGAAGACATCCCAGTAGGTGGGCTCCAGCTCCTGCCCCTCAGCGGTACCGGTGACCGCGAAGGCGTACTCCAGGAACCCCCTGCGGGCCAGAACCAACCAGTTCCCCCGCTCTCCGGCGTAGGTGCCCGAGTTCTCGAAGGTGAGGTTGGTCACGCTGGCCCCCAGCGCCGTCCTTCCTCCCGGGGCCGGGGAGGCGCTGCGGATGTCCATGACCCCCGCCAGCCGGTCTCCGTACTCGGCACCGAATCCCCCGGTGAAGAGCTCCACCCCCCCCACCGCCTGCGGATCCACCACCGAGAGGACGCCGTCCCAGTATTTCATGTGGTAGGGCTCGTAGAGCTCCAGGCCATCGAGCAGAACGAGCACCTGGTCGTCGGGGGCGCCGCGCACCTTGGGCTTGGCCGACAGATCGTGCGTGGCCACGCCCGGGATGCGGTTCATGGCCCGCAGGAGGTCCGAGCCCATGTGGGGGGCCGCCTCGACCTCCCCTCGGGTGAGAGCCCGCCCCGGAACAGGGTCCTCGCGCAGGAGCCCGAAGGCGCTGGGGGCCACCACGATCTCCCTCAGGGGGATGACCACCCGCTCGAGCGTGACCTCCAGGACGGTTGTCTCCCCGTTCCGGATCTCCACGCCCTCCAGGGTATTCGTCTCCCAACCCAGGAGGCTGATGGTGACGTCGTAGCTCCCGGCGGGGATCCCCACCAGGAGGAAGCGGCCGTCCGGGCCGGAGAGGACGCTCCGCCCCCCGGAGAGGGTCACGGTCCCGCCCGGTAGCGGGGACCCGTCGTGGGCGTCCCGGATCGTGCCGGCCAGCGTCCCCACGCTTTGCACCCCGGGCGCCGCCGCGGGAGCCGGGACGATACGCACCATCGTGCGCGTCGCCTCGAAGACCAGCGGTGTGCCCCGCAGGATCCGCCGCAGAGCCGCTTCCACCGAGGTCTCGGCGCAGTCGCAATCCACCCGCCTCCCGGCGGGGAGGAGATCGGGGCTGAAGGCGATGGAGACCCCGGAGCGCTGCTGGAGCGCCGCCAGCGCGTCGGCCAGTGGGGCGTCCCGAACCACCAGACCGGCCGGGAGGGAGAGGATGTCCCGGGAGTCGGTGCCCTGGGCGAGGGCCGGGGGGTGCGGGGCCGTCAGGGCGGCCGCCGCCGCCAGGAGGAGGAGGGAGGGCCTCATCGCGCGCCTCCTTCCCGCTCCGCCATGAGGGCCGACGCGCCGTCCTGCTCGCATCGCGCGCCTGTCACCGCGCAAAGCGTCTCCATGACCTCGGCGAAGCTCTCGTCGCGGAAGCTCGCCGAGATCCCCATCCCTTCCAGCGAGGCTCCGCGCACCTCGATCGGGGTCCCGAAGTGCCGAGCCACCTCCCGCGCCACCGCCTCCAGCGGCGTGCCGCGGAAGACGAGCGTGCCGCCGGGCCAGTCCAGGAGGGCGTGGACGTCTTCCACCGTCTCCGCGGCCGGAGGAGCTGCCGGGGTGCTCACACCGACGCTCCCCTCCGGCAACTCCACCTCCCCGC
>JBFYZD010000144.1:0-9390 GCA_041309685.1 Gemmatimonadales bacterium
TCTCCCGGCCCAGGAGCCTCTCCTCCTCCGGGTTGGTGATGAACCCGACCTCCAGAAGCACCGCCGGCATCAGGGCGTTGGTGATGACGGCAAAGGGCCCCTGCTTCACCCCCCGGTCAGGACCCGGGTGCACCCGGGCCATCTCCCCCTGGATCATCTCCGCCAGAAGCGCGGACCAGTGCTGATGGTCCAGGTTGCGAAGCTCGGTGAGAATGAAGCTGAGATCCGGGTTGCTCCCCTCCACCCCTCCCCGGTCCTCCAGCTCCATGGCGGAGTTCTCCAGCGCCGCGACCCTTCGCTCGTGCTCGGTTCGGGCCTCGGAGAGGAAGTAGGTCTCGAAGCCCCGGGTGGAGCGGGCGTTGGGGAGCGCGTTGGCGTGGATGGAGATGAACACCCCGTGGCGGTCCTTCTTCCACTCGGTCGCCAGCTCCCCCCGCTGCCAGAGGGGGATGATCTCGTCTCCCTGCCGGGTGAGGTGGACCTCCAGTTTCGGGTCTCCCCGAAGGAGCTCCGCGAGGGTCCGGGCAATGGCCAGGGCAACGTCCTTCTCCTGGGTTCCCCCAGGCCCCTTGGCTCCGGGGTCACGGCCCCCATGCCCCGCGTCGATGACGACGACCCTCACCGGGTCGGGGGTGGGATTGCCCGCCCCGGAGTCCAATAGCTCCAACGTCCCGGAGTTGGAATCCCACCGGAAGGCCCGGGGCAGCTTCCAGGGGAGGATGTCCGCCAGGAACTGGAGGGGAAGATGGAGCTCCGAGTCCCGGAAGAAGGGCGCGTGCGCCAGCTGCACACCCTCCTGGCCCCAGCGGAGGAAGGGGGTTCCCTCCCTGATCTCCACTTCCACCGCCCCCTCCGGCCACCGGGCCAGGATCCTTCCCCCCTCCTCCTCCATCGACCACCCCAGACGAGTGAGGTCACGAGCGCGGAAGGAGGCGAACCCCAGGGGGGAGACGACCTCGATTCCCGGCTCCCGGGGCCCGGCACGGGCCAGCACCCGGATCTCCCTCAACTCCTGGGCCCGCCCCCCCGAGAAGGAGGCCGCCAGGGCAAGAAGGAGGAGCGGAAGAAGGCTCCGGTCGGTCCGGGGGTTCATGTCGGGAAGTGGTTCCTTCGGGTCATTTCCCCTGCCGATCCATGGCCCGACGAGCTTCGTCGTCCTGGGTCCTCCGCTTCAACTTCTCTCGCTTGTCGTAGAGCTTGCGCCCCCGGGCCAGCCCCAGGGTGACCTTGGCACGCCCTCCCCGGAAGTAGACCTCCAGGGGGATGAGGGTGAGCCCTTTCTCCTCCACCTTCCCCACCAGGCGACGTATCTCATGCCGGTTGAGGAGGAGCTTGCGGACCCGGAGGGGGTCTTCGTTGAACCGGTTCGCCTGCTCGTAGGGGGAGATGTGGAGGCTGTGGAGCCACACCTCGCCCCCCTCCAGGCGGGCGAAGGCATCCTGGAAGCCGACCTTCCCTTCCCGCAAGGACTTGACCTCGGGACCCTTCAGGACGAGACCGACCTCGAAGGACTCCAGGATCTCGTACTCGTGCCGGGCCTTCCGGTTGGTGGCCACCACTTTCCGCCCCTCCTCAGCCACCCTCCGCCCTCCTTTCGGGAATCCTCCCCTCCGCCCACCGACGCGGAGCCCAGGTCATACGGGCCCCATGGGCCGCGGGCCGGAAGCGTGAAGGCGGCGAACGCGGTTCATGGTGAAGATCTGGGCCACCTCTCCTCCGAGGATAAACACTACCGCCCCGTAATAGATCCAGAGGAAGAGCACGACCGCCACGGAGAGACCCCCATAGGTGGTTCCGAGATCCGCCACGGAGGTCATGTACCAGGAAAAGAGGTACTTGGCGACCTCGAACAACACTCCCGTGAAGGTGGCGGCAGTCAGGGCCGTTCTCCAGGGGATCCGCCGGGGGGGGAGGTACCGGTAGGCGACCAGGAAGAGAGCCCAGATCGACCCGAAGGCCAGGAGCTGGCCTGAAAGAGTCCGTAGGAGGCTCAACCCCGGGCCCTGGAGCCCAAGGAGGTCCACCCCGTATTGCTCCACCGCCTGGAGCGTCGCCGTGATCCCCAGATTCACGATGAAGAGGACCCCCCCCACCACCACCATGAGGGCGTCGAACAGCTTCCCCTCGATGATCCCCCGCGAATGGGTGAAGTCAAAGACCTCACGGAGCGTCGTCCGGAGGGTGCCCACCAGGCGCGTGGAAATCCAGACCAACACCGCCAGGCCCACCAGGCTCAACCCCGCCCGGTCCCCCAGAAGGGCCTCGATGACCCCCTCGACCCGGGCCACCAGGTCCACGTCCCCCCCCACGCTGGGGAGGTTCCCCAGGAGGAAGGGAATCAGGACCGAGGTGGGATCCGGGAAGCGGGACGTGAGGATGAAGCCGGAGATGCCGAGGACCAGCAGAAGGATCGGAACCACCGCCACCAGCACGTTGAAGGTGATGGCTCCGGCCATGAAGAAGATGTTGTCCTCCCCCGCCTTGGACACGACGCGGAGGACGAACTCCCAGAAACGCCGGAGTGGACCGGGTCCAAGAGGCTGGGAGGAAGCGAGGGCCCGGGTTTCGGAGAGGATGGACATGCGTCGCCGGGCCCCCGATCCCTATCCCTCCTTGACCTCCTCCACCACCTCCGCCGGCGCCTCCTTGGCGCGATCCTCAGCCACGGCATGGCGGGCGGCTTCGATACCGGCCCGGTAGGCCGCCTTGGAGCGCTCGAGCTTCTTTTCCAGCTCCTCCCGGGCCTCATGGGCCGCGTGGCGCCCCGAATCCACCGCGCTCTTCACCGAATCCACCCGGGCCTGGACACCCTCCCGGGCCGCGCTGAGCCGGCCTTCCAGGGAGGACTGGGCATCCCGGACCCGCTCCTGGGCCGCCTTCTTGAGCCGGAGGGCCCGGGCCTTGATCTCCTCCTGGGTCTCCTCCCCCGACTTGGGAGCGAAGAGAAGGGCCAGGCCGGCCCCCACGAGGGCGCCCAACAGGAAGGACCCTATCCCACCTCCCCTTTCCCTCTCCACAACGATGTAGGGGACCTCATCCGAATCACGCATGGTACTCTCCTTGAACCGATACCCCGCCCCCTGGGCTCATCCGGGCAGTGCCGTCATGACCTCTGGAAAGGTAACCTACCCCGAGCCCCAGCCGCCAGAAACCGGGGGCCGGCTTATACCCTCCAGCGACTCGCTTCGGTCCCCAGCGGGGGTTTTTCGTAGCCCTCCCTCCCCAGCAGGCCGTAGGTCAGGCGTTTCCCCAACTCCACCCCGGGCTGGTCCAGCGGATCCACCCCGTAGAGAGAGCCCGCCAACACGGTGGCCACCTCGAAGAGCATGAAGAGCTCCCCCATCGCCATGGGGGTGAGGTCCTTCACCTCCACGGAGAGGTTGGGGCGTCCATCGAGCCTCAGGGCCTCCATGGTCGCCCGCCGCTCCGTGTCCAGGAGCTCCGCCAGCGTGTGTCCCCCCAGGTAGCTCAGCGCCCCGAACTCCGGCCGGATGGAGGGGATCTCCACCGGGTCCTCCACCGCCTCGACTCCCATGAAGAGGACCACCTTGTCCCGCGGCCCTTCCATGAGGAGCTGAAGGAGGGAGTGCTGGTCCGTCGCGCCCAGGGCAGGGAGGGGCGTGGGCCCCACGTTCACCAGCTCCCCATTCCGGTTCCTGGCCTTCCCCAACGACTCGGCCCAGAGCTGCTGGAACCAGGACGCAAAGGTCCGCAGGCGGTCGGAGTAGGGCATGAGGACGTGGATGGGGGCCCCCTGGCGGGTGTCGGCATGGTGGAGCAGGACGGCCAGGATCCCGGCGGGGTTCTCCACCAGGACCGGGTTCCGGCACCGCTCGGCCATGGCCCTGGCCCCTTTCAGCACCTCCTGTATGTCGATCCCCACGACGGCCGCTGGGAGGAGACCCACCGAGGAGAGGACGGAGAAGCGCCCTCCCACGTTGGCGGGAACCGCCAGGGCCGGGACGCCTTCCCGCTCCGCGATGGTCCGGAGGATGCCGGCCTCGGGATCGGTGGTGAAGAGGAAGTGCCCCCGGGTGGACTCCCCCCCCAGGAGCTCCCGCAGCCGGCCGTCCACCACCAGGTACTGGGACATGGTCTCCGACGTGGAGCCCGATTTGCTGACCACGTTGAAGAGGGTCCGGCGCATGTCGATGCGGCCCAGGAGAGCCCCCACCGTGCGGGGATCCACGTTCTCCAGGACGAACAGCCTCGGGTAGTGGTCGCGGGCCTCCTCGTCCAACTCGTTCCAGTGGGGGCCGAGAAGGGAGTCCCGGAGGGTGATGGTCCCGAGAGCGGAGCCCCCGATCCCCAGGACCACCAGGTTCTCGAACCACTGGCCGAAGCCGTCGGCCAGCTCCTGGACCGCCCGCGCGTCCCCGGTGGCGTCGGGGAGGGAGAAGAACCCGAGCTCCCCGGCGCTCCGGCGGGACTCCACGTCCCGGAGCGCGGATTCGAAGGCTCGGGAGAGATCTCCGCCCAACTCCTGGGGATCCACTCCCCGGCCTCCCAGGTTGGGAGCCAGCATGTTCCCGTAGTCCAGCGAAACGAAGCTCATGCCCATGTCTCCTCGGATGGGGGGGCCGCTGAGGGCTCCCCGGGTCCCCGCCCGTCGGGCGAAGGAAGGTCAGGTCTCCGGCACGTCCACCGTCAACCCATCGTACGCCGGGGACACTCCGGGAGGAAGGGAGTCCAGGAGTTCCTGATGGCGGACTTCATGGGTCATGTGGGTCAGGAAGGTGCGATCCGCTCCAACCTCCCGGGAGGCTTCCACCGCCTCCTCGATGTTGAAATGGGTGGGATGGGGGTTTCCCCACCAGAGCGCGTTCAGGACCAGGACCCGGACACCCCTCAGCGCTTCCACCGCGCCGGGGGGGAGGCGTTTGCCGTCGGTGATGTAGCCCAGGGAGCCCACCCGGAACCCGTACACGGTGGTGGAACCGTGGGGCACGGGGATGGGGATGAACTCCCTGCCCAGGATCTCCACCGGCTCGAAGGCCCGGAAACCCTTCAGGACAAAGTGGGGGATGGTACTCCCGGGTGGCGCCTGGATAGCCTCGTCGAAGACGTAGGGGAAGCGCCGAAGCAGCTCGAAGTGGCACCCTTCCGGGCAATGGACGGGCATGTCCACCCTGGAGCGGAACCGGAAGATGCGCAGGTCGTCGACCCCGTGGACATGGTCGGCGTGGAGGTGGGTCAGCCATACGGCGTCCACCCGGTCCACCCCCTCCCTCACGAGCTGGAGGCGAAGCTCGGGGGGGGCATCCACCAGCAGGCGCCCACCCTCGAGGGTCAGGAGGGCCCCATGCCGGGTCCTCCGGTCCCTGGGATCCGGAGAGGTGCAGGTGGCGCACCGGCATCCGATGACGGGAACGCCGAAGGAGGTGCCGGTGCCCAGGAAGGTGAGCTTCAAGCAAGGCTCCTGAAGGGCGGGGAGCACCCGCGCTCCTGGCCCGGGTTCGGGGTGACCACCCCGCATCGTACGGATCGGACCGCCGGTGCGGAAGGGGGGTGGAGCGTTTCGGCTGGGCCGGGTACCCTCCCCCCAGGACGGTCTCACGGTGGGAGATTTGGGGAAACGCCGCCGCAACGTGATAGATTAGGCTCCCGGAGGCCCCGCCTTTCCCGGGGCCAGGGAAAGAGCAGAAATCGCCGACCCAGTGGAGAGTACGCCGGGATCATGAACTTTCGCCTGATCGAGGATCAAGACGCCCTGAAGGAAGCCGGGCGAACGCTCGAATCCACCACCCGTCTTGCCCTGGACTGCGAGGCGGCCGGATTCCATCGCTACTCGGACCGGCTCTGCCTGGTGCAGCTATCGACCGAGAGGGACATCTTCCTCTTCGACCCTCTTTCCGTGGATCCGAGGGAGATCCTGGCACCTCTCCTGGGGGACCCCGGGATCCAGGTCGTGATGCACGGGGCGGACTACGACATCCGTCTCCTGGACCGGGACCTGGGAATCCAGGTCCGGGGCCTCTTCGACACACAGGCCGCCGCCTTCCTCCTGGGCGCACCGGCGGTGGGGCTGGCTGCCCTCCTGGAGGCGAACCTGGGGGTGGTCCTGGCCAAGGAGCACCAGCGGGCGGACTGGGCCCAGCGCCCCCTGGCACCGGAGCTCCTGGCCTACGCCGCCGCCGACACCCAGTACCTGCTGGGGTTGGCCGACCTCCTCCAGGGCCGGCTCCGGGCTCTGGGGCGGGAGGACTGGGCCGGTGAGGAGTTCCGATTCCTGGAGGAGATCCGTTGGGAGGAGGAGGGCGCCGACCCCATCACCCGGGTCAAGGGCGCCAGGGACCTCGGGCCGAGGCAGGCCACCGCCCTTCGTGGGGTTCTGGAGTGGAGGGACCGCATCGCCCGGGAGCGGGATCGGGCTCCCTTCCGGGTGGCGAGCGACGCCGTCCTCCTGGCCTTGGTGCTGGAGCGGCCTCCCACCCTGGAGGCCCTCGCCTCGACCAAAGGGATGTCTTCCCGGCTGGCCCAGCAGCACGGCCGGGAGCTCCTGGAGGAGCTCCGGAAGGTGGACGCCCTTCCCGAAGCATCCCTTCGCCCCTACCCCCGGGGGAACCGGAACGGTCGTGGCCGGCCCACCCCCGACGAGGAGGCGCTGGCCGACCGCCTCCGAGCCCTTCGGACCGCCAAGGCCGGGGAGCTCGGGGTGGAACGGGGAGTGCTCCTCTCCAACGCCCAGATCGCCGAGGTGGTGCGGCTGCGGCCCTCCACCCTGGAGAGCCTGAAGGAGGTGCCCGGGATGCGCCACTGGCAGGCCGATCTGCTGGGGGACGCCATCCTCCCGCTCCTTCTCTGAGGAGCCCCGCAGAAAACCGAACGGGACCCGGTCGCCTGACCGGGTCCCGTGGCCTTCAGGGAGGAGGACCGAAAGGGCGTCAGGCCAGGTCTTCCTCCTCCTTCACCTTGCAGTCGATGCAGTAACGGGCATGGGGAAGGGCGTCGAGCCGCTCGAAGCCGACATCCGACCCGCAGGTGTGGCACACCCCGAAGGTCTTGGGATCATTGTAGAGGCGACGAAGGGCCTCCTCGATCCGGTAGAGATAACGCCCTTCCTTGGTGGCGAAGAGGGCGGCCTTTTCCCGCTCCATCGCTTCCGTGCCCTGGTCGGCCATGTGGTCGGTGTAGGCGGCCAGGGCCGAATCACCCGACTCACGGTCGGCTTTGGCCATCTCGTCGAACAGGCCCAGCGCCCTGTGCGCCCGCGCCCGCTCCTCCAGGAGCCTCTTCTCGATGTGGCTCAGTTGCTTCTTGTTGAGCATCGTCGTCTCAGAACGTGGAACCTGCCCCTGCCGGGGCACCTCCGCTGCCCGTTCTTCCTGGTTCGGTGCGGCGTACCCCGGGGTGATGGAAGGGAATAAAGGTAACCAGGGGTTGAAGAGGCGTCTACCCGGGGGGGCCGGTCCCGAGGGACGTCCCGGGGCTCCTCCGTCCGGCCTCCTGAGGCCGCCCCGGGAACCCCTGGTCCCGGCGCCGGGGAGCGCCCTGTCCTGATGGCTCCATTCCCGATTCGCGGGGTAGGATTGTGCTCTGGCCCGCCGGAAGGACACTCCCTCGACCCACAAGAGACAAGGGGCTTCAGTGGATACCATCGAGTGCCGACGCTGCAGGAAGAACGCCCCCCGTCTGGAGAAGGCCCCGTTCCGCAACGCCGTGGGCGAGCGGATATTCCAGGAAATCTGCCAGGACTGCTGGGGGGAATGGCTTCAGCATCAGACCCTCCTCATCAATCATTACGGCCTGGATCCCCGGGACCCCAAAGCCAGGGAGTTCCTCTACAGCCAGATCGAGGTCGTGCTCCTGAAGGGAGAGTCCGGAGAGGAGATCGATAGGGCCCAGCACGGGACCATCGAATTCTAGTCGGGAGCCAGGACCTTACCCTGGCAGGCCCGATCCCACGCCAGCCTCACCAGGAATTGACCCGGGACCATGTCCAGGAGCTGGACGGTCCCGGGCGGGCAGAGGGCATCCACCCGGTCCAGGGCCTCTCCGTGGGTCCGGCCTCCGTCCTCCACGAGAAGGTGGGTCACCCCGGCCTCGATCCATAACCGGAACTGCTCCTGGGGCGAGCCCCAGGACGGCACCTCCCGGGAGAGGGGGTGGAAGGGAGCGCTCGGGACCACCGTCCGCCCCGTGAAGAGGTGGATGCCGGGCCAGAGCTCCGGCGCCCCGACCACGGCGTCGGGAGGGGTCTTCTCCAGCACCGCCCGAACCGCCTCCTGAAGCGCCTCGGCGCGGACCCGGTAGGACTCCCCGGGCCACCCCGAACCCAGGCGGAAGAGGGACATGGGGATCATGACCAGGAGCCATCCCCCCCCCAGGCCGGCAACGGTGCGATGCCGCCAGGGGGACCCTCTCCAGAGGACGAGGAGGCGCCGGAACCCCAGAACGGTCCCCAGGACCAGGAAGGGGTGGAAGGGGGTGAGGAGCCGGACGTCTTGAAAGGGCCAGAGCGCCAGGACCACCAGGGCCAACCCCACCGCGATGGGGAGGGTCCGGGTGGTGCGGCCGGCCTCCCTCATCCCCAGAACGCAGATGGGGACTAGGGGCAAACCCAGCCAGAGGGGAAGACCCACCACTCCGGGAAGGAGAAGGGAGAGGAACCGGCCCAGGAGGTGGACGGAGTTCGCCCCGAAGAAGAGGAGGAACGCCCCGGGCCCCTGGAGGAGCTGGCCCGAAAGCCATCCACCGTACGACCCCAGCGTGTCCCTGAGGGACGGGGGAAGGGCGGCCGCTGCCGCACCACTCCAGAGCATCCAGGGAAGGAGGAGGCCCGTGGCCCCCGCCAGGGCCCAGAGGGAGGCTGTCCGCCGACCCCGGAGGAGCAGGGCCCCCACCCCTCCCGCCAGGACCGCGACCCCCAGGGTCCGGGCATGGTACGCCGCGCCCGCCGCCGCCAGGAAGAGTAGGACCTGGGGGATCCCGGGCCGCTCCTCCATGCGGGCCGCGGACCAGAGGGAGGCCGCCAGGAGGAGGAGAAAGAGCGGCTCGGAGAGGGGGATGAGCGCGGTACGCCAGAGGCTCGGAGAGAGCCAGGCCAGGAGGGCGATGCCCGTGGCCAGCCCGGGCGAGAGACGAAGGACGCGGTGCAGGAAGGCGGCGAAGAGCCCGCCGGCGCCCGCCAGCAGAAGCAGGTTGAGGGAGCAGAGGAGAAGGGTGTTCTGGGGGAAGGTGGGGAAGACCCACCACACGCCTGCCAGGAGAGCGGGGAAGAGGGGAGGGAACTTGGGAGCCAGGGGGGATCCCACCACCCCCACATACCGGAGGCCTTCCCCCCGGGCCAGGGACCGGCCCAGAAGGACGTAGACCCCGTCGTCGTGCCAGATCCCCGGGGGAAAGAGCTCCCAGATGGACAACCCCATGACCAGTAGGGCCAGCGCCACA
>JBFYZD010000145.1:0-3872 GCA_041309685.1 Gemmatimonadales bacterium
GCATGCAGGGCTCTCCTTTGGCTGCAGCGTGTGAATATGTTGACAGATATAAGCATGTGTATGCATAATCACACATGGCTTCCGATTCACAACGAGAGCGGGCTCTGGAGCTCGCGAAGCGACTCGGCACCCTCACCTCGAGGGCAGCCACGCAGGCTCGCATCCACAGCCAGGTGCTCTCCCGCCTGGTTCAGGACGGAGAGCTTGAGCGCGTGGCACGAGGACAATACCGACTCCCCGATGCTCCCATTACCGAGCACCACAGCCTCGCTCTCGTTTCAAGCGCAGCCCCGGGTGCCGTGGTGTGCCTCCTTTCGGCAGCCGCGTTTCACGAAGTGGGGACCCAGATCCCATCTGCGGTCTGGATTGCCGTGAACCGCCGAGCTCGTCGGCCCCAGATTCCGTGGCCCCCGGTTCGGGTCTTCAGGTTCGGAGGGGACGCGTTCACAGCCGGTGTGGAAACGCACTCGGTCGAAGGGCGTCCGGTGAAAGTCTACTCCCTCGGAAAGACAGTGGCCGACCTGTTCAAGTACCGGAAGAAGATCGGCATCGACGTGGCCCTGGAGACGCTCAGAGAGGCATGGGCGACCCACCGCGTGACGATCGACGAGTTGGTCCGGTTCGCGCGCATCTGCAGGGTGGAGCGTGTCATGCGGCCCTATCTGGAAGCGGTGGCCGGATGAGGAGAGCCACCGCGAGGTGGCCCCGATCGGTTCACACTCGGCTGATCGGACTCGCCAGAAAGAGGGGCCTCGACCCCAATCTGATTCTGGCTCGCTACGGGGTCGAACGCTTCCTCTGCCGCCTCTCCCGGTCGGATCACTCAGAGCGCTTTGTCCTGAAAGGCGCGCTTTTGCTCCTCGCCTGGGTTGGAGATACCGTCCGGCCCACCCGGGATGCTGATCTTCTTGGTCTCGGGGATCTCTCCGATGATGCACTCCTGTCGATCTTCGGAGAGGTGTGCCGCCAGAGCGTGGAGGATGACGGTCTGGTGTTCGATCCCGACTCCATCGCGATTTCCGACATCCGTGGACAGGACCGCTATGGCGGAAAGCGGGTCACGCTCATGGGGCACCTGGGTTCTGGGCGCATTCGGATCCAGGTGGACATCGGGATCGGAGACGTCGTGGAGCCGGCGGCGGAGTGGATGGACTACCCCACTCTCTTGGACTTCCCTCCTCCCCGGCTGCGGGCCTACCCACCCGAGACCGTCGTGGCGGAGAAGCTCCATGCCATGGTAGTCCTGGGCGCTGCCAACTCCAGGATGAAGGATCTCTACGACATCTACCTTCTGTCCGAGACACGGGAGTTTCAGCGCGCCCGGCTCTCGCGTGCGGTCGCGGCGACCTTCCGGAGGCGGGTTACCCCTATCCCCGAGGCAGCACCGGTCGCCCTCTCGAGTGAGTTCCTGAACGAGTCCAGGGTCGCACAATGGAGAGCGTTTCTTGCCAGGAACGGGATCGAAGGCGCCCCGGACCTGGAGGAGGTGATCGCTCGGTTGGCCGAGTTCCTCCTGCCCATCCTCCGGGATGCTCACATCGGTGGTGAGGAAGGCGGGATCTGGACGCAGGGCGGCAGGTGGATGAACGGGCCGACCTGATGCCCCGGGGCGTCAGACTATGGCAGTACGGACAGACGCTGGTGACGGCCTGGTAGGGTAGAGCCGGCTCCGGCTCACGCAGTCCCGCACCAGGCGGATCGGCGGCCGCCCCGTGCCGGAATGGAGGTGCGCCGACGGCCTGGACGCGGGGCTCTCCGGGGAGATGGTCATCACCCGCATCCCACCCCCGGACGAGTCCCCCCGGTGACGGAAGGAATCTGCGCCTTCTGCCCGCCGCCCCGCGAGCGGGTCTTCTTCCGGGGGGAGCGGGTCCTGGCCTTCTGGGATGCCTTCCCGGTCGCCCCGGGCCATGCCCTCATCATCCCCACACGCCACGTGGCGAGCTGGTTCGACGCCACCCCCGGGGAGGCGTGCGCCACGTCATCCCCTCCCGGGGGAACTACCTGACGCCCCTTCCCCCGCTCCCGGATTCCCGCACGCGGTCGGCGCTGGTGGCGGGGGGTGCCGACGATCCCCTCCTCCCCCACCTCCGCTCCCATCTGGACCGGGCCACCGGGGTGGACATCGCGGTGGCCTTCGCCCTGGAATCCGGCGTGGCCCTCCAGCTTCCACCCCAAGGCCTACATCCCTCTTCGCCGGGGGCGGAGAGGGCGCCGCCTTCCCATCCAGCCATGTAACGGCCCCCTCCCTCTCGTGATTTTCATCCAACCCTCCCGGACGAGGTAGGGCCGCTAACCAGGACGGCCATCGGACGGCTCCGGGAATACCAAGCCTCGGCATGGGTCCGAGCTTGCGGGTGTGTTAAGGTTTATGTTAACTTCCATAGGAGCTCCCTGGGGTGCCGCGAAGCCCTGAGTTCGTCGGTCGTCGGCTCACCATCCAGTGTCTCGAACTGGCGGACGGGTCTTGCCCTGCCGGCGACTTCCTTGATTCCCTGAGCGCCGTCGAGCGGCGGAAGCTGGACGTTCTCTTCGAACTGATGGGTGATCGCGGGCAGATCTTCAACCCGGAGAAGTTCAAGAAGCTCGCAGGTTCGGATGGCCTCTTCGAGTTCAAGAGCCACCAGATCCGGATCCCATGCATCTTCGGCAGGAGCAGGTCCGTCGTCCTGCTGTTCGGCCTCAGGAAGAAGTCTGACAGGTACAAGCGGAAGGAGATCGAACGTGCCGAGGAGTACCGCGAGTGGTACCTCTCCCGAGGGTGAGAGCAACACCGGGTGGATCGACCGGCAGACCCACACGCCCGAAGCCCGGAGACTGTACGAGCAGGAGAGGCTGGTGGTCTGGGTTTCGGAGGCGCTGGCCCAGGCGATGGCCGAGAGCGGGCTCTCCAAGGCCGACCTCGCCGAGAGGTTGGGTACCAGCCGGGCCCACATCACCCAGGTTCTGAGCGGCAGCAGAAACATGACTCTGCGCACCGTGGCGGATCTTGCATGGGCCTGTAGCCAGAGAGCCGAAGTGCAGATGGGGCCTTTGGAGGGCATGGCGAATCACGAGGGAAACGCCACCGTCCTCGAGGGCCTCAGGGAAAGCCCGGAGGAGGGGCGAGCTTCCTCTCAGCATCGACCGCCAGCGAAGCGCGGCACCCGCGCCGGGAAGCGTCGGCTTCCGGTGCGCCGCTGAGTCGGGGAGGAAGCCCTCACGCAGGCCGTGGCCATCCGGCTCAGGGCCCAGGCCGTCCACTCGGCACCCAGGAGCTCCCCCCCGGGTGCTCCGTGACCTACGAGCTGGAAGCCCGGGACATCCTCCGCTCCCTCCTCCGCAGCACGACGGCCGGGGAGCAGCTCGAGGAGTACTACCGGGACTTCAAGGAGATGCGGGGCGAGCGCCCCCTGGCGCCCCAGGTGTTCCTGGACGGCCTCAACCCCCGGGCCACCCGCCGGGCCGGCGAGGGAAGCTGGCTGGAGTTCGTGGACGCCATGGGGGATCTCGACGCCCAGCAGCGGCGGGTGCGGGAGCACATGGGCGGCTTTTTGGAGCACCTGGAGGTCACTCCCATGACCCGGAGCTACAAGATGCTCGTGCTCCAGGCCATGCTGGGAGAGGACGCCCTGCCCGGGAGCATCCCCCTGGACCGTCTGGCCGAGCGGTTCGGGGAGCTGGCCCGGCGGAACGCCCTACTTCCGCCTGGAAGGCGACACCTTGTCCACGACGTTCTCGGTTCCGGGCGAGCTGCGAGAAGCCGCCCAGGACCTGGTGGAGGAGATCGTGGAGTGGCGGTTGGCGGAGTATCTGCACCGGCCATCCGTCACATCCGGGCCGGATCGGTTTGTGTGCAGGGTGAGCCACGCTGGCGGCCGGCCGATCCTCTT